>CAZQPP010000007.1:0-28696 GCA_964594295.1 uncultured Myxococcales bacterium
GAGACTCGAAGCTGTGGCTCTACGGCGGCATCTCCGGCACGATGTTTCCTTTCACGACGTACAGCGCACCCTGGACCTACCAGCACCAGGTCGGCTGGACCAGGCTCAGCGCGCCGGCCGACACCCCGGTGCCGCCCGAGCGTTCCGGCCACGCCGCTGCATATCACGAGGCCGCTGGCGTCTTCCTGATCTTCGGCGGCGGCGGCGGCGGGCTCTTGGGTGGGCACAGCGACACTTGGGTGCTCGACGCCTCGATCTGGCGCTCCCCCGATCCTTCGGACCCCGACGAGGAGTGCGGCCTCACTTCCGTCTGCAACGGCGCCGGCCAGTGCTCGGTGGACAACGGCGTCGCGTGCGCCGCGGACGCCGAGTGCACCTCGGGCTTCTGCGTCGACGGCGTCTGCTGCGCCACGGCCTGCGGCGAGGAGTGCATGCGCTGCGACCTCGAAGACCTCGCCGGGACCTGCTCGCCGGTGCCCAACGGGGCCGACCCCGACGACGAGTGCGTAGGCGACGCCTACTGCAACGGAGCCGGCGGGTGCCTCTTCGTGCAAGGCCAGCCGTGCGCGGCGGGCGCGGACTGCGAGCTCGGCTACTGCGTCGACGGCTACTGCTGCGACCTCGCCTGCGGGCTGCCCTGCCGCCGCTGCGACAGCGCGGGCACCGAAGGCACCTGTGAGATCGTGCGCAGCGGCGACGACGACGGTGCCTGCGCGGCCGGGTGCACGGCCGCCGGCATCTGCCCGCTGTCTTGCGGCAGCGTCGCCGGGCTCCAGGCCGGCGCGCCCTGGCCCATGGAGGGGCAGTGTCCGACGCGGCAGGGGAGGAGCCCCTACGTCGGCCCGCGGGACAACACGCGGCGCTATCGACACGACCTGCCGTCGGCGCCCACTGGCGAGGTGGTCATCGGCGCTGGCGACAAGCTCGTCGTGCCCTTGGACTCCGGGAAGCTCTGGGTCGCGGCGCTCGACGGGACGGGGGAAGTGACCCACGACCTGCCCGCTGCGAACCCGCTCTCGACTGTCCTCGGCTCCGACGGCTCCTTCCACGGCCTGGCCGGCGCCGGGGTGCTCTATGCCCTCACTGCGGGCGGAACTGAGGACTGGAAGCTGCTGCTGGCGGGCGGCGTCTCGCAGGACTCGGCCCTCGTCATCGCGGGCGACAAGATGATCTACCTCACGAACGGCCCGTGGCTGAGCCAGGTGGACGACACCCCCAGCCAACCGTGGAAGGCGTTCATGGAGACGGCCGCGCTGCACCCTCCGCTGCTCTCGCTCGACGGGCAGACGGTGTACTTCACGGGCGTGGGTGGAGTCGGCGGGCCGTTCCTCATGGCCTACACGGTCGGCGGCACCGCCGCGTGGGCTGGCACCAAGGAGATCGGCGGCGAGATCGCGGTCGGCGCCAGCGGCAACCTCTACTCCGGCACCCACTCCTACGGCTCGGGCGGGACGCTGCTCTGGGAGCACACGCAGGCGGTCACCGGGGAGCGCGAGGGCCCCACCGCGATCGCACCCGACGGTTCGCTCCGAGTGGCCTCGGGCGACGGCTACCTCTACGCCATCGAGGCCGACGGCAGCGAGCGCTGGAAGAAGGCGCTGCACACGCCCGCCGGGCGGCCGACGGTCGACGCCGAGGGCACGGCCTACGTGGCCGACGGCAACGCCGAGGTGCACGCCTGGGGTCCTGACGGCACGGCGCTCTGGACCTACGAGGCCGCCGACTTCTACCCGGTCGCGTCACCGGCCATGGCCTCTGACGGGAGCCTCGCTGTCGTCGACACCAGCAACTGGCGCGTGCACGTGATCGGCCCCTGCTCGGGGGACGGGTGCCTGCTCTTGCAGGGAGCGGCCTGCGCGCGCGATCACGACTGCACGACGGGCTACTGCGTGGACGCCGTCTGCTGCGACACCGCGTGCCCTGGCCCGTGCGAGGCGTGCGACCAGGCCGGGGCCGAGGGCGCCTGCACCGCGCACGACCTGGCCACCAACCCCGAGGCCGGCTGCGACGACGGCAACCCCTGCACCGTCGTGGACACCTGCGCCGGCGGTGAGTGCCTGAACGCCCCGTACCCCCCGCAAGTGGACGACACCGCCGCGGTGAACACCGACGCTGCGGCCGACGCCGCCACCGACTCCGACCTCTCCCTCGCCCGCGACGGCTCCGGCAACTGGGTGGCCGCGTGGCCGGCCACGAGCCGCTTGGGCCCGGACTCGGACGTCTTCTTCGCGCGCTCCGCCGACGGCGGCGCGTCCTGGAGCGCCCCGGCGGCCCTCAACCCCTCGGCCCCGACCGACGGGAGCGGCGACCTCGACACCGCCGTGAGCGTGGCGGGGGGCGGCACGTCGACCTTCGTTGCCGCGTGGTCCGCAGCCGGTCTGAGCGGGTCCGACACGGACATCTACCTCGTGCGCAGCGAGGACGGCGGCCAGACCTGGTCTGCGCCCGCCCCGGCGCACCCCACGGCCACAACTGACGCGGGCTACGACTTCGAGCCCTCCGTGGCGGGTGACGCCTCCGGCAACTTCGTGCTGGCGTGGGTCTCCTACGTGGCGGGCGTCGGCGGCGCCGGATCGGACGGCGACGTCGCCGTCATCCGCTCCACCGACAGCGGCGCCACCTGGTCCACGCCGGCCGCGCTGAAGAGCACGGCCGACACCGACGGGGCAGCCATCGACGCCGGTGTGCAGCTCGCAACCGACGGCGCGGGGGAGTGGGTGGCCGTGTGGACCTCCATGGAGGATCTCGATCTGGGCGGGGGCGCCAGCGCGGGCACGGACGGCGACATCTTCTTCGCGCTGTCCACGGACGCCGGCGCCACCTGGAGCGCCGTCGCGCCGGTGAACACCGACGCCGGCAGCGACAATCGCTCGGACTCCATGCCCCGGGTCGCGGGCGACGGGCAGGGCAGCTGGATCGTGGGCTGGGAGGTCTCCGGCGAGGGGGCCTTGGGCGAGGACGTGGACATCCTCGTCGCGCGCTCGACCGACGGCGTGAGCTGGACGGCGCCGGCGCCATTGCACCCGAGCTTCCGGAACGACGGCGACCACGACATGCGCGTGCGTTTCGCGGCTGACGGCAGCGGGCGCTGGGTCGCGGCGTGGACCTCGCAGGTCGACTGGGGCCTCGGCCTCGGAGGAGACGCGGACGTCGTGGTGGCTCAGTCCCTCGACTCGGGGGCCACGTGGTCGCTGCCCGCGGCGGTCTCGTCGGCGATGGTGGGAGACAGCAACGCCGACGGCGGCGCGGTGGTGGGTGTCGACGGCGCGGGCGGCTTCCTGGCGCTGTGGCACTCTAACAACCCGGCCGGCGGCCGCGGGACGGACTGGGACCTGCTCGGCGCGCCCGGCCTCTTCCGCCCGCCCTGCGACGACGACGACGCGTGCACGGCGGACACCTGCGACCCGGTAGGCGGCTGCACCTACACCCTGGTGCCCAACGGCGAGACCGAGATCTGCAACGGCGTCGACGACGACTGCGACGGCGACACTGACGAAGAGGGTGCAGTGGGCTGCGTCAGCTACTACTACGACGGCGACGGCGACCAGTACGGCCTGGCGGCGCAGAACAAGTGCCTGTGCCTGCCTGCCGCGCCCTACACCGCGATCCTGGCAACCGACTGCCACGACGGGAACGCGGCCGTGCACCCTGGGGCGGACGCATACCACGCCACCGGCCACACCAGCGGCAGCTTCGACGACGACTGCGACGGGCAGGCGACCAAGAGGTGGACGGAGCTCGGAGGGTGTACCCCCACCGACGAGGAGCCCATCGGCTGCGCAGAGACCCACGTCGGGTGGGCGGCCGCGGTGCCTGCTTGCGGCGAGAGCGCGACCTGGGTCAGCGACTGCATGGACATGGCAGGCTCGTGTGACGAGCTCCACGACACCGTCACCCAGGAGTGCCGTTGAGCTCGATCCCCGGCTTCATTGGCGGCGCGCTGCGAAAGGGAACCCAGCGGCCGCCGCCTGCCCGGGGGATGGCTAGCTGCTCGTCACGGTGCCCGGCGGGGTGCCCGGAGGAGGGCCTCCGGCTTCGGATGGAGGCTACCGCACGTGCGGGACGAAGCCCCTGTCCTGCTCGAGGATGTGCTCCAAGAACCAGTCTCTCAAGAACACCAGGAGGCTCTCGGCGGTCTGCGCCGTCCCCTTCTCCCTGTCGCTCTCGAATTGCGACACCTGCGTCTCGAAGTACCTGTGCTGCTGCTGGTGGTGCTCCAGGTGCGGGTAGCTCTTGGCCCGCATCAGGGACTCCTCGTACTCGAAGTGCGTGTCCGCGTATTCCCTGAGCCCTTCGAGCAGCTCGGGGTCGAGCTCCGCGTGGCTGTCGGCGCTGACCTGCTCGTGGCAGTCGTTCAGGAGCTTCAGCAGCGCCTGGTGCTGGCGATCGATCTCACTGAGCCCGATGTTGAAGCTGTCTTTCCACGTGAAGAAGGCCATCTTTCCCCGCCGTAGCAGTCAAGCCAGCAGCGCGGCCAGCGAGGCCGCCAGCTCCCCTCGGTCGGGCGGCTCCACCGCGATCACGCTGTTGAGCAGGTCTCCTACGATGTAGCGCAGAATGCGACCGGCGGCCACCTCTTCGACGCGCAGCGCCACCGCCAACGCAGCCTGGTAGCCGCGGGCAGCCACGCGGGCGGCGGCGGCCGGCGCCGGGTCGGGGTCGCGCAGGGCGTCTACCGCGAGCACCAGGGCGCTGTGCAGCTCCTCCCTCCTCGCGTGCACGTAGGAGGCAAGCACATGCAGGCGCGTCTGCAGGTCGGCGCCTTCCGGCATGGCGTCCGCGATGCGGTCGGCGTCGCCCTGGTGGGCGGCGAAGAAGATCTGCGCGAAGAGGTCGTGCTTGCCGCTGAAGTAGTGGTAGAGCGTCCCGGTCGACACGCCGAGCTCCGCGGCCACCTGGCGCATGGTCACGCCGGCGTAGCCGTGGCGCGCGAAGAGCTTCAGCGCCCCGGCGAGGAACTCCTGGCGTTGCTGCTCGTGGTCGACGATGCGCGGCATCGGTCGCTCACGCTGCCTGGGCCGCGGTCACGGCGAGGCGACGGTGCATCACGGAGAAGAAGAGCGGCGGCAGGATGGCCAACAGCATCATGCCAGGGTAGCCGGTCGGCAGCTGGGGCGCGTCGTCGAAGTGTCGCAGGAGCTGGTAGGGGCGGGTGGGGTGCGCGTGGTGGTCCGAGTGGCGGGTCAGCTCGAAGAGCAGCACGCGCCCCAGGGGCTGGTTGGCGTTCCACGAGTGGTGCGGCTGCACTCGCGCCCAGGCGCCGCTCTCCTTGCGCTCCCGCTCGAGGCCGTAATGCTCGATGTAGTTGACGGTCTCGAGCATCAGCGCCCCGACCAGGGCGGCTCCGACCCAGGCGAGCGCCGGCACCGGGCTCAGCGCGATCGCCACCGCGACTAGAACGACCACCTGCGCCGTCTGGTCCCGCAGCATCTCGTTGTGCCAGCTCCAGCGCTTCAGCCCGCGGCGCTCGAGGCGACGCGTCTCCAGGGCCCAGGCGCTGCGGAAGCTCCGGGTCACCGAGCGCCACCAGAACGCGTAGAGCTTCTCTCCCCGCCGAGCAGAGGCGGGGTCCTCGGGGGTGGCCACGCGCGCGTGGTGGCCGCGGTTGTGCTCGATGTAGAAGTGCACGTAGAGGCTGGTGCCGAGCAGCACCTTGGCCAGGCGGCGCTCGAAGCTCCCGCGGCGGTGCCCCAGCTCGTGGCCCACGTTGATGCCGAGGGCGCCGCACATGATGCCCATGGTGAAGATCGCCCCGGCCCACTCGGCGCCGCTGTAGGCGCCGCGGGAGGCCTGCACGCAGAAGAGCGCCAGGAGCCCGACCTGCACGGGCACCAGCCCGAAGACGAGCCAGTCGTAGACCCGGCGTGCTCGCGCGTGTGCCTCGCCGCTCTCGTCGAGGTTCGTGGTGCTCCCGCGCCAGAGCAGCTCGACGAGCGGGATCAGGCCGAAGACCAGCAGCGGCACCGAGAGGGTCCAGGCGCCGCCGCGGAGCAGGGCGACCGCGGCCAGGGCGGGGATCGTGTAGGCGAGCACGTAGACGAGCGGGGACATGGGGCCTCGTTTTCTATACCGAACGTGCGTTATAAAAAAAAGATTGGGACCGCAGTCAAGGGTGTTCGGTGCCGCGAGGAGCTGAAGTTGCTGCGAAGGCGTCCGATACTCCCTTCGACGGCAGGAGACGCGGGCGGCGTCATGCGCTCCATGGTCTCTCAGCGCCCGTCACGCCGTCCCACGCACCGAAGCCAGGAGCGACAATGAGCTCAAGCGCAGCTACTCGCCGCGACCGCGGTAGGGGCCGCGCGCTGATCGCGGCCGTCAGCTCGTTACTCGCGCTGCTGCCGTCGACGGCGCTGGCAAGTCAGGACATGGGCTTCGGCTCTCTCATGCCCATCTTCCTGGTCGTACCTCCAATCGTCGGCATCGCGTTGTTGATGCACCTTGGGGACGGAAGCTTCGGGCGAGCCTGCCTGGTCCTCATCGGCGCCAACGTAGCCGCCGCCATGGGGACGGCGCTGCTCTTGGGGGCAAGAATCGGAGCACGACCCGACCCCGGCGAGCTCGTGTTGATCCTCTTCGTGTTCGCGATCGTGGGCTTCGTCTTGGGTCTCCTCTCGAGCGCCGTCGTCTGGCCCTACTACCTGAGGAAGCGCCGGCAGCTCGTCGACGACGCGCTCGAGTGAGGGCTCAAGCCGGCCGCGGCACCGGCCGTCGCGTAGCTCTCAGGGCAGCAGCAGCTCGAGGCTCGCGCGGCGGTTTTTCGCTCTCGCCTCTCTCGTCCTGGCAGGGTCGGCGGGTTGGGAGTCGCCCGCTCCCTTGGCGCTGAGGCGCTCACCGGGCACGCCTGCGCGACGTAGGATGGCGACCACGGACCTCGCGCGGGCTCGAGAGACCTGGAGCTTCTGGCGGCGGGCGCCCACGTCGTCGGAGTGTCCCGTCACCTCGAGGCGCAGCTCCGGGAAGAGGGCGAGGACGTCTGCGACGGCCCCCAGGGAGGCTCTCTGCTCCCTGCTCAGGCGGCTGGCGCCGGCGCGGAAGGGCAAGGTCATGACCCTCGCTCGGAGAGAGCCGAGCTTCTGAGGGGCCGTGTCGGGGGCGCCGTCCTCGTCCTCGAAGCCGTTGACTGTCTCGGCCTCGTCGGGCGCCTTGTCCTGTGCGTCGGCGACGCCGTCGCCGTCGTTGTCGGTCTCCGGGCAGCCGTCCTCGTCTTCGAAGCCGTCCTTGTCCTCGGCGACGCGCTGGCAGCGGTCGAAGGGGTCCTCGACGCCGTCCTCGTCAGTGTCCGGGCGGTGGCCGTGCTCGCTCACACCCCAATTCTCGTCGGGAGGCGGGGGCGGGGGCGGGCCCCCGAAGCTGGTGCCCCAGAAGACCCCGAAGCCCCCCTCGGCCGCGTCGCCGAAGACCGTGTCGAGGGTCCAGGCGCTGCCGACCCGGTACTCGACGTGTCCCTCACGCTCGTTGGCGTCGGGGGGGGCGTCGTGGTGGTAGACGGTCTCCACGTAGAGGTCGCGGGTGACCTGGCGGCCCACGGTGACGATGGGGTTCTTCACCGAGGAGCCGAAGCCGAGGCCGAGCCTGTCGACCCCGAGCTTGTCGTTGAGCTGCCGCTCGAGGGAGGGGTTGTGGTAGCGCTCGACCATCTCGGCCACGCGGCGCCGCACGTTGCCGTCGCGGTCCTCGGAGGTGTCCACCCGGCCGAGGATGAGCAGGGTCATGATCTGGTACTCGGGCAGCGAAGGCTTCGACACCAGCACGAGGGCGGGGCGCTTGGCGGCGCCGTGGAGGCGCGCGAGCACGCTCGTGTCCGAGGCCTCGACGCGGGCCACGAGGTCGAGGGCCGGCTCGAGGGGTGCGGGCGCCCAGGCGACCTGCTCGAAGGAGCTCTCGGCGGGGCGGCCGAGCCAGCCCTCCCCGAGGCCGAAGCGGCCGGCGCGGATCACGGCCTCGTTGTCGAAGAGCTGCATGCGGCCCCCGGGGACCACGTCGAGGCCTCCGTCCACGCGCACAACGTCGCCGGTGCGCCGGACCTTCATGCGGCCTCTGAGGTCGAGGGAGGCCCTCGGACCCACGACACGGCCGGGGTCACTGAGGGCAACCTCGAGCGACATGCTCCCGCCGTGCTCACGCTCCTCTTCGGTGCCGGGCTGGAGCTCGGCCTTCGAGTGGATCGCGCGGTTGGTCGGCACGGCGCCGGCCTCGGGCATCTCCTCGTCGCTCAGCTGAAGCTCGAAGCCGCTGATCTCGACGCTGACGCGGCTGTCGCCGCCGCCCGCCTCCCAGCTCACTGCGGCGTCACCGCTGAAGGCGCCCACGGGGATCCCCGGCTGGATCACCGGGAAGCCCGCGGCGGAGAGCTTGGAGCTGCCCTCGAGACGCCACAGGCGCCAGGGTGCTCGCCCCCCCTCGCCCTGCGCCGCGGGGAGGAGGCGGATCGTCCCCGAGCCGGCGACCGCGCCCGGGCGCCCGTCGGCCGAGATCTCGGTGATGCTCCACTCGCGGCCTTTCAACGAGGACGCGACGTGAATGGAGCGTAGGCGGCGGTTCAGGGAGGTCACGGTGAGCTCTCCGTCGGCCAGCCAGATCTCCCCGTCGGCGCTGGGGGCGGAGAGCGTGCCGCTGACGGCGGCGTTGCCCCTCAGGGTGCCCCTGGGATCGTACAAGGCGGCCGGCAGCCATGGCGCGAGCAGCCCGAGGGGGAGGGCGCTCACGGCGGTCCCCCGGAGCGTCGCCTCGCCAAGCCCGCGGCCGCGCCTCCGGGCGGCGACCAGATCCGCTCCCACCTCGAGCTCGGCGAGCAGCAGGCCCTCTCCGAGCATGAAGCTCGCGGTCTGAGCGCGGGGCCCGAGCTGCAGCTCGAGGCTCAGGTCCTGCCTCTCGCCCCCGCGCGTGGAGTACCACCCGCCGATCTCCAGGCTCGCGGCGAGCCTTTCCAGGGAGCCCCTGCTCTGCGCCGAGACAGAGATCTCCGCCTTTACGCCGTGGGGGAGCGGCCTGAAGATGCGCAGCTTGTCCTGGCTGAGGGCAGAGGTCTCGACGCTCAGCTCGTGCGGCCCGGAGTCCTTCCAGTGGACGCTGGGCCCGAGCAGGTCCACGTCCAGCTCCGCCTCCAGGCGAGCTCTGGCCATGGGCGCCTCGGTCGGTCCCCATCGCAGGCTCGCCTCGCTGCGGCGCCCGTCGTGGGTCCAGCTCAGCGCCGTGTCGCCCAGGCTGTGCCCGCGCCAGGTCGCTGTGCGGGACTCGAGCCGGGCCTCTATCCGCGGCTCGTCGCTGCGACCGCCGAGGGTCGCGTGGAGCGTGCCGCGACCCGAGACGGGCAGCCACGCGACGAACCTCCCGAGCAGGCCCAGATCGAGCTCCTCGACGCTCAGCTCGGCCTTGACCGGGCCCGGCCTCCAGATCACGGTCCGCGTGCTCGGGTCGTAGCCTATGTCGGCCTCGATATTGGCCTTCAGCCCGCCGTGCGGGCCGGTGGCGCTGAGCTCCACCACGGACACGTCGCTCCCCGCCCGAGAGGCGACCGTGGCCCTCACCTCGCCAAGCCGGAGATCCCCGTAGCGCAGGTCCTCACAGCTCAGCTCCAGCGAGCGGGTCGGCCCTTCGTCGCTCCACCGGATCTCGAGGCGCACGTCGACCAGACCGCTCAGGCGATGGAGGCGGCTCTCCTCGGCCAGGAGGCTCCCCGGCGTGGCCCGAAAGGAGATCTCGGCGTCGGCAGGGGCCTCGACGGGCGCGGCCGGAGGCGCCGGCGGCTCCTGCGCCTCCGCGGCCGGCAGAAGCCCGATCAACAGCGGCAGGAGGAGGAGTTGCGATACGAATCGCATCAGAATGCCTCCCCAAACCCGAAATGTATCGCCCAGCGCCTCTCGTCGTAGATGCCCGGATCGTTGACTCGGTAGCCGAAGTCCAGCCGAATCCGGCCCATGGGCGTGTCGATCCGCAGGCCGCTGCCGGTGGTGTAGTTCCACTCCTCGGGCTTCCAGGTCAGGGCCTCGGCCTGCACGTCTCCCATGTCCCCGAAGACCACCCACCACAGCTCCCAGAAGAGCCAGAGGCGCGCCTCGACGGTGGCGTGGACCTGGGTCTGACCGCCGATGGGGATGGACTCGCAGTCCCCCGCGTCGTCGCACTCCTCCAAGCGCGGCGCCAGCCGGCGGGCGCCCCAGCCGCGCACGTCGTTGGAGCCGCCGAGGTAGAGCCGGTGGCTGAAGGGCGACGAGCCCTCCGGCCCGTAGGGGATGATCAAGCCGCTGCCGAGCTTCGAGGCGAGCTGCAGCCGCGGGATCGGCCGCCAGTAGGCTCGCACACCGGCGTCTACCTGGTGGAAGTCGAAGTCGCTCGCCAGCCATGAGCCCGAGAAGGCGTAGGCGGCGTCGAGGATCACGCCGTTGGCCGGCTGCACGATGGAGTCCGTGAAGAAGACGGAGGCCTCGGTCTCGAGCCGGCTGAGCACGAAGGGGTCTTTGAAGTCGCGCCCGAGGATGGACTCGCCGGCGCTCAGGCGCTCGTTGACGTTGAAGAAGTCCACCCGGCGGATGTCGTGGGCGAGGCCGAGGTTCAGCATGCCGAAGAACCAGCGGTTGGCGGCCAGCCGGGTGCGGGGCGCCACGTACTGGTAGCCCTCCTGGATGTCGAGGTCGACGCCGGGGGTCCAGGTCCACAGGAGGTGATCCTCGAGGAGCCCCTTCTTCGTGAATTTGGGCTCCAGCATCGCCACGGGCCCGTGCTGGTAGGCGGACCATGGGTTCGGCAGCTCCGCGTAGCCGCCGACGAGGGCCAGGTCGAGGCGCGTCAGCTCACCGAAGAGGCTCGTGTGCGTGTAGTCGACCCGCACCTGCTGCTGCCAGCGGGTGGTCTCGAGCGTCACCTGGCCGCCCACGCGGATGGACTGGGGCTTGGCCTCGTTGACCCGGATGAGCACCTCGACCCCGCCGTCGCTCACCTCGACGGGGGGCTCGGAGGCCACCCAGCGGAAGACCCGCATGGCCTTGACCGCCTGCTCCATCTGGCGCACCCGCGCGGGGGTCCAGGGCTCGCCGACGGCGAAGCCCAGCTCCCGCCGGACCTGCCACTCGGGCACCTCCTGCAGGCCCACGAGGCGCACCGAGGCGATGCGCGCGCGCCCCCCCGGGTGGACCTCGAAGAGCACCTCGCCCGTGGCGGCCGCGTCGTCTATCTCGGCGCCGCCGGACACGCGGGCCAGCGGGAAGGAGGCGTTGAGGAGCACCTGGCGCATGGCCCCGATAGCCTCGTTGACGCGGGCCACCTCGAGGGGCTCCCCCTCCTGCACCAGCGGCGGGCGCTCCTCGATGTGTGCCGGCACCACCCGCAGGTAGGCCGCCTCCTCGACCTCGGCTCGCTCCTCGGCGCTGCACTCGGTCTGCGGTGGCCAGACGATCCTCACCCCCGAGACCGTGGTCAGGCGCCCTTCGTCGACGGCGACGCGGAGGTCCACCTCCATCTCCTCCGCGTCGACCTCGGCGTCGAAGGAGGTCACCACCGCCTCGCGATAGCCGTAGGAGCTGTAGAGCTCCTCGATTCGCTTGACGTCAGCCGCCACGAGGGCCTCGTCGAAGGGCTGGTCGGGCGCCATGGGCAGCCAGCTGCTCTCCCCGGAGTAGAGGTGTCTCAGCAGGGCGCCCTTGGAGAAGCGCTTCACGCCTTGGAGCTCGACCTCGTCGATCTCGAAGCCGGCCCCGATCACGTGGTGGGAGGAGCCGCAGCCCCACGCCAGCAGGGCGAGGGCCAGGAGGCTGTTGCGTACAGCACACAACAGCCTCGTCGCACGCCCGCGGTTGGTCTTTGGTGTTCGCATGCCGTACCCGGTGGGGCGGGAAGATAGTCGACCGGGGGCTCATGGCAAGGGCGGAGAGGGAGCGTCGCGCGAGGCGCGCTAGCAGCGTTGGGGAGAATTGAGCTTCCCCGAACGCTGCTAGACCGTGCAGTCAGAGCTGCGCCGCCTCCCTTTCACTGGTCCGGCACCACGTACTGCATGGAGAAGGTGTCGGCGAAGAAGCCGTTCGCGCAGACGTACGAGACCGTGATCGCCACGTCGACGATCTCGCCCGGCTCGCCGGTGGTGTACCAGCCGACGATGTAGAAGTTCTGCAGGGCCGTGGCGATGGCGTCGTAGATGGCTCGCAGGCCGGCCGCGTTGCCGGTCGAGTAGTAGCCCGAGCCGTCTTGACCCGCGAATGACTGGTTCGAGATGGCGATGAGGTTTGATTCGTGGCGGCTGCCCGGCCATGTCCCCAAACCGATTGTGAAGATAGGAACGCCATGCTCTGCAGCCGGGTATGCCGCCACGTTCGGCCCGCACCGCGACCAGCAACGCGAGGCGTTGTCCCCTCCGTCCGAGAGGAGGACCAGAGCCCTCTGACCGCTGCGCCCCTTCGTTATGTCGATTCCCCTCAAGATGGCGTCGTACATGGCCGTGGATCCGCCGTCGGCGCAGGCATCGATGGCCGCGAACAGGGCTTGCTTGTTGTTCGTGAACTCACATCGAACCCGGACACGGGTCCCGAATTGCACGACCGCGGCGCTGTCCTCGGGCTCGAGCTCCTCCACGAAGAGCTTGGCCGCAGCCTTGGCCTGGCCCAGAGACGAGTTGGGATCGCTCGAGCGACCCATGCTGCCGCTAGCGTCGATGATGAGGCCCGCGCTGATGGCCTCTGAGGAGCCCTCTGCCGTGAACACGGAGTCCACCGGGACGATTGAGTCAACGCCCCCGGCAGTCTCGCGCAGCACGAAGTTGCCCTTGATGAGCCTTTGCAGGGGCTTGCCGTGCTGGGTTTCGACCCTGGCGAAGAGCTTGATCCTCGTTGACCCGCGAGTGGTGTCGAGCTGCGTGATCGTTACCCGCACGTCCTCGGTGTCGGTGTCCTCGGGGTCTTCAAAGGCCGGCTCGACGCAGACCTCGTCTTCGTCGATGTCGCCGTCGCAGTCGTCGTCGACCAAGTTGCAGAGCTCGGGGGCGCCCGGCGCGATCCATGCCTTCGAGTCGTCGCAGTCGCCGCCGGCTGGTGCGTTGTAGCTCCTCGCCGCGTCCGGCCCGCAGAGGCACGCGGTGTGGCCGTCCACGCCTGCGCCGTCGCCGTCGCCGTCGAAGTGCCACGCGGCGCAGCCGAGCGCGCCCTCCTCGTCGGTGAGGCCGTCGCAGTCGTCGTCCCTGTGGTTGCACAGCTCCTCGGCGCTGGGCCGGACGTTGGGATCGGTGTCGTCGCAGTCGTCGGGCTCCTCGGCCCCGTAGACGCCGGTGGGCCCGCAGAAGCAGCGCGAGTCGCCGGGCATGCCGTGCCCGTCCTTGTCGGAGTCGCGGAAGAAGCTCCTGCAGTCCTCGGCCTCCGGCTCGTCGGTGCGGCCGTCGCAGTTGTCGTCCATGCCGTTGCAGAGCTCGGTCCCGTCAGGGTTCACCTCGGGGACCGTGTCGTCGCAGTCGCCGTCCCAGTCCGCGGAGTAGGGAGGCTGCGCCTCGCAGAGGCAGCGCGTCGAGCTCTCCGTGCCCCAGCCGTCCCCGTCGCCGTCTTTGTACCAGAGCAAGCAGCCGCTGGGCTCGCCCTCGTCGACGTCGCCGTCGCAGTCGTCGTCCCTGCCGTTGCACCGCTCCTCGGCGCCGGGCCGGACGTTCGCGTCGATGTCGTCGCAGTCGCCACCGTCCCGGGCGTCGTAGTCGCGCGCCGCGTCCGGAGCGCAGAGGCACTCGGTGTCGCCGTCCACGCCCGCGTCGTCGCCGTCTCGGTCGAAGTGCCACTCGCTGCAGCCGGATGCGCCCTCCTCGTCGACGTCGCCGTCGCAGTCGTTGTCACAGCCATCACATGACTCGGGAGAGCACATCTTGGGCTCGAAGGCCTCGAAGAGCCCCATCTCCTCGATGAGCTTGAAGAGCGGGTAGTCGCTGAGGTGGCGGAGATTCACGTATCGTCCGCCGTACTCCTCCATCCCGTGGACTCCGAGGGTCAGCTCTCGCGTCTCTTCGGGGTAGCTCGGATCGTAGATCTTGATGGAGTGGGGGCCGTAAGCGATCGCCAGGACGCTGTGATGACAGGCTCCGTTGTGGCACGACTCGCCGCCCGTGCCGAGGAGCAGGAGCTGCGGCCTCGCGGTCCGAGACATGGCGCCCCGGATCGACCAGTACTGCTGCCAGTCCCCGTCCTCGGCCTGCTCGAGCGCGCCGAAGCCGCGGAGCATGGACACCCACGACGTGAAGAAGCGCAGGAAGAGACCACACGTCAAGGCGAGCCCGTCTTCGCAGAGCAGGCGGCTTCTCTCGACGACCTCCGAGCGAGCGAGGCTTTGCGGATCGAAACAGGAGCTGCAGTAGCGCCCCCTCAGGGCCGCGTCCTTTTTGTGCTCGAAGAACCAGCTCGCGTAGGCCGCGAAGGCTACGCTGGCGCCGTCCGGGCAATCCTGTGGGTGGCCGATGTTGTGGCCGATGTCGGCGAATCCGAAGCCATCCCGCTCCGGATCGAAGGCAGTGTGGAAGGTGCTGTCAGACACGAGGTAGGCCGGGCGAAACTCCGAGAAGTGCCAGAGTGAGGCGCTGACGGTGCCCTTCTTCTTATCCACGACAGCGGTCGGCACGGGAGCCCAGGCCTCTTTCGTGCTCTCGCGAGTCAGGACCGAGACATGGCGGGCGCCCCGGTCGGCCGGGATGAAGGGCAACGAGAGCGTCGCGGGCCTCTCGAGGTCCAGACCGCCGGGCTCGATGCGGACGTCACTGCCGGCGATCTCGTGGCCGTCGCCGGCCGCGACCTGCCCGGCCGCGAGCAGGCTCACTTTCAGCTCTACCGGCGACGAGAAGGCTCCCTCGGGTACTTCCAGGGCGACCCGTGCCTCAGGACGGTCCGGGGCGCTGGTGGCGAGCTCGATCCTTCCTCCTTTGGGGCTGATCGTGGAGGTGGCCGCCTCCAGAGCCCGGGCGCTCGTTCCGGTCGCTAGCGCGCCCCTTCCGGGGGCGTCCCTTGACGCTCGACCGGGCAGGTCGGGCTGACAGCCCGCGAGCATGAGCGCGACCGCGCACATGGGAATGACCTTCGAGGCCTTGTGACGCCCTACCAGGGATTCTCGAAACATGGCCGCCTCCACGGAGCAGAATGAGCGGTGCTGTGGTCGATAACGGACACTCTTCCAAGCTCATCTGTCCCACCGGCGGACGCTCCTGGTGATCTCCCCCACCGTGAGTCCATCGTGCGACGCCGGGTACCCCGTGGGAGCTCCCTTTGTCCCGAGATCCGCGTTGAGTCCCCGCCCAGAGGAGGACGGGCGCGAAGACGTAACTAGGCGTTTCCCCCCGGGAAACGCCCCGCGTAGGGGCGTTCTGCTTCAGAACGCCCGCCCCCGCTAACAAGGCGTTTCCCCCCGGGAAACGCCCGCCCCGCCAGCACTGCGTTTCGCGTTGCGCGAAGCGGCCTCCCATTGGAGCTTCGGCACGAAGAAGGTGTTTCGCTTGCGAAACGCCCGCTCCCGCTAACACTACAGACGGGTACAACGTCACAGTAAGCGGCTCCCGACAAATGTCCTTCATGGCGGAGTCGCAGTATCCAGGGCACCGAGATAATACCAGGCTCGCCCGGTGGATCTCAACCAGAAAAACGCCGGACCGTGACGTTTCTTCGTTTCTTCCGGTGCCGGCACAAAGGCCTCGAGGATCAGGATCTCTGCGAGCACGTCCACGCGCTTGAGATTGGGGCCCGCGGCGTCCGGGCGGGCAGGCGCCGGGGACAGGGCCGGGTGTCGAGGGCCCGCCGTTGATCAGGCGCGAGCGGCGCGCTACAGCTACCCTCCTCGCTGAACAGGGAACGACGTGATGACCTCACTAACGCGCTGCCATGAGCCTGCTCCGCGCGAGGGCGCGCAGAGGGCGTTGGCCCAACTTCCGACAGCCGGGTTGATGCTGGCGCTGCTGCTCGTCGCCGTGGCCGGCTGCGTCTCGGGAGAGGCCCGCTCCAGCGCTGCGGACGCCACCGTGCTCTCTGCTCATGACGCGGGCGACGCCGCCTCCGGCGCTCCGGACGGTGTGCCTGGAGGGGACGCAGCCGAGGTGCCCTCGGACGGGACGCCGCCCGACGAGTCGGAGCCGCCGCCGGAGGTCGACGCGGAGCTCGCCGCGGCCCTCGACGCCCTCGTCTCGGAGTACCCGCACATGAGCGGAGAGCCCGGCATCTCGGTTGCCCTGCGCACCGCCGAGGGCGCCACGTGGGCCGGCGCTTCCGGCGTCGCCGATCGCGCCACCTCCTCGGCGCTCACGACCGAGAGCGTCTACCGCACGGGCAGCAACACCAAGCCCTTCGTCGCGACGGTGATCCTGCAGCTCGCCGAGGAGGGCCTGCTCTCCATCGACGACACCGTCGCCGATCACCTGCCCGACTACGAGGCTTGGGGGGGCGTCAGCATCCGTAACCTCCTCGGCATGCGCAGCGGCATCCCGGAGTACCTCACGAAGGTCTCGCTCTTCACCGAGATAGCCTTGAACCCGAGCGCCGACCGCAGCCCCGCGCAGCTCCTCGCCCACGTGGCCGAGCAGGATCTCGACTTCGAGCCGGGGAGAGGCTGTGCCTACTCCAACAGCAACTACGTCCTGCTCGGCATGATCATGGAGGCGGTCACCGGGAAGGACGCCGCGACCCTGATAGACGAGCGCATCGCCGAGCCTCTCGGCCTCGAGCACACCCGCCTCGACACCAGCGGCGAGGCCGCCGAGGACCTGGCCCACGGCTACATCGACATCGAGGTCGTCGGGGCCCTCTTCGGCGTCCCGGCCGCCTTCGTTCAGGCGCTGCCGGACGACGCCTTCGTCGATGACATGCTCATCGACGCCACCAGGCTCTTCCACCCGAGCATCGCGTGGACCGCCGGCTCCGTCCTCACGAGCCCCGGCGAGGCGATGACCTTCATGCGGGCCCTGCTGCGCGGGGAGCTGCTCTCCGAGGCCTCCCTCGACGAGATGACCGACGTGCGCTCGTGTGAGCTGCTCGGGGGCACCGTCGACTACGGCCTCGGGCTCATGCGCTACGGCACGCCCCACGGCGCCGCCTGGGGCCACGGCGGGCTGAACTTCGGCTACCAGGTGGCCAACCTCTACTTCCCGAAGGCCGACGTGTCGCTGGCGCGAATGCACAGCTACCTGCCCGAGCAGGGGGCGTCTCTCCAGGAGGAGCTCCTGCGCCTGGTCTTCGAGGGCCCGCCGGGGCGTCCCGGAGCGCCATGTGTCGCCCCAGATGGTTTCTACGACGGGCTCGAGGAGCCCTACGCCCGCTTCTCCTTCCGTGGCGAGCTCAGCGAGAAGAAGCCGGGGGCGAAGGCCGGGATCGCGTCGGCGGTGGCGCGCGTGAAGGGCAAGCGCATCGGGTTGAGCGCCTTCCCCGTGCCCGCCCACATCTCCGAGAACCCCTTTGGCGACAGGGTAGAGATCAACGCCGTCGCAACCGCCCTGGCCTCGGGCGTGGACGCACGCACCGGGAACCTGAGCTTCCAGCCCAAGCTCCTCATCGGAGCCGGCGAGGACGGCATCGCCGAGACATCGGGGAGCGACCGATACGAGCTCTCCCTCGCGCTCATCGAGTCGCAGATGAAGCCCGGCAGCCTCGATCCGGAGCGCCTCTGCGTGGTCGCGGTCACGGACGCCAAGCGCACCAGCAAGGCCTTCTCCTGCGCTGCCGGGGAGAAGATCGGCGACGCCCTCGCCTTCCACGCCGCCGTTGCGCTGACGACCGACGAGGCCGAGATCGACACCTACGTCGCCCCCTTCCTCCCGGCCCGCTGCGCCTGCGCGGCCGAGGGCGGCGGCTGGGAGAAGTGCCCCTGAGCCGGTGACACCGAGCCACTCGCGGGAGAGAAATATGAACATCCGACACCTTCAGCTCTTGCCTCTGCTCTGCCTGGTTGCGCTGGACGGCTGCGGCGCGGACGAAGCGGCGGAGGGGCCTCCTGACTCCTTCGCGGTCGAGGACACGGGGATCACCGAGGACACCGCCGCGGACACAACCGCGGAGGACGCCGCCTCGCTCGACTCGGCGTCGCCGGACGCCGCTGTCGCGCAAGACACCCTGGAGGACGCGGCCCCCGACACCGAGACGGGGCCCCCGGCGCCGGACCCCAACTTCGCGGTGGCCGCCAACGGCTGGTACCGCGGCGACCTCCACGCCCACACCACACACAGCGACGGCGAGGACGACGTGGCCACGGTCCTGGCCATAGCCGACGCCTACCGAGATCCCCTGCTGCTCGAGCAGCACCCCGAGCTCGCCGGAAACGGGCTGGACTTCTTCGCCATCACCGACCACCGCACGGTCTCCCAGATCCACGACCCCGACTTTCACCACGACCACCTGATCCTGCTCACCGGCGAGGAGTACGGCGGCCCGGGGCACGCCAACATCTTCGGCCTCCAGGAGCACGTCTCTCACCAGCCCGGCGACGGCCAGACCTGGAACGAACGCCAGGTCGAGGCCATCGAAGAAGCCCACGGCCAGGGCGCGCTCTTCTCGGTGAACCACCCGTTGGGAGGCATCAACTGGGTCTTCGACACGCCCGAGATCGACGCCGTCGAGGTGTGGAACGGCCCCTGGGCCTCCTTCGGGCGCGGCACGACCCTCACAGAGCTCGACTCGGACGTGGCCGGGGCAGGCGTCGAGAACCCCTTCATTCGAGACGCCGCCACCAACAGCGGCGGCGGAGCGAACGAGATGGGGCTGCGCTTCTGGTACGGCCACCTCACGGCGGGAATCCACGTCCCGGTCGTCGGCGGCAGCGACCGTCACCTCGTGCTCCCCATCGGCGTGCCCACGACCTACGTCCGCAAGCCGGACGATCCGGCCTACGACGGGCTCGAAGGCAAGGCGCTGGGGCAAGATGGGATCCTGGCCGGCTTCCGCGCCGGCGGCACCTTCGTCAGTAGCTCCCCGTGGGGACCACAGGTGGACCTGCGCGCCGAGTCCGCCGGCGGGGAGAGCTTCTCCCTTGGCGCCGAGCTCCCGGGGCCGGGCAGCTATACGATTCACGTGAAGGTGAGCCGCGCGGCCGGCGGCCTGCTGCGCCTCGTGGCGGGGCCGCTCAAGGCACCGGCCGAGGGGGTGGTGTCGCCCGAGCCTGCGGTGCTCTTCGAGGAGGCGATCGAGGGCGCATGGCACGAGACCAGCCATGAGTGGCAGGTGCCTGACAGCGGCGGCTGGCTGCACGCGATCGTGCTCGACCGGCTGGCACCCGAGCCCCTGCCCATGGAGGTCGAGCAGGCCCTCGAGACCATCCAGAGCGTGGGCGGCGACACACGCGGTGAGTGGGTGCAGCAGCTGGCGCCGGCGCTGCTCCCGCTCGTGGATGGAGATCTCATGGCGGGGCAGGGGAAGTGCGACCCCTCCACCTGGAAGCCCTGGCGCCTGTGGTGCATGCCGGCGGACACGACGCGCCTGGCCACCTTCTACATCCCGCCTCTGCTGAACCGCCTGATGCAGGCCTGGGAGGAGGACGACGCTCCCACCGACTGGGCCATGGGCGCGCTGACGAGCGCTTTCATGGCGCGGCCATAAGGCCGGTTCTTGCTCAAGGATCCCGAGCTACGCACCTTCCCGCGTTGACGTCGCAGTCCATCCCGTGACCCTCGCACCTCTCCCGGTGGTTGGCTGCGCACTCGTGACAGTCCGGTGTGCCTCCGACCATGTTGCAGGCGGGAGTGGGGAAGCTGCAGTCCCGGCAGCTCGAAAGCACGCAGCGGTTGGTGTTGGTGTTGCAGACCATGCCGCGGGCCTCGTCGGTGCACTCCTGGTCGGCGAAGCACTTGCACTCGCCTGACGAACAGATCCCGAAGCCAAGGCACTCGATATCGTTGACACAGCTGTCGCAGTAGGGCCCGTAGCAGCACCCATCTCCTTCACGGTAGGGGCAGTAGAGCTTGGCGTTGTCGTCCGTCGTGCAGGTGGACTTGTGATGGCAGTAGGTGCCCTCCAACGTGCAGCCCGGGGCGCAGTAGCCCACGCCGTCGACCACGGCGCAGACCTCGTTCTCCCCCATGCAGTGAGCATCGTTGAGGCAACGCTGGCACGTCGTGTCGCCTTTTGGGAGCAGGCCGCAGGAGGGGTCCGGCGCGTGGGCGCAGCCCGCGAAGCCGTTGCAGGTGTCGACCGTGCAAGAGTCGCCGTCGTCGCAGTGGCCGCCGGGTTCCGCAGTGCCTTCGTCGGTGTACCCGTCGTGGTCGTCATCTTCGCCGTCGCAGATCTCCCCTTCGTAGCCGCAGTCAGCGGGGCAGGAGGCGGAAGTCTCGTCACCGTTGCAGAAGCCGTCCCCGCAGGTCGAGGGCAGCTCCTCGGGCCACGGGTAGTCCATGTCGGTGCTGTCGGCGGGGTCGTCGATCGGGTCGGGCGGGAAAGAGCCGTCCGAGGGCTCGGGTCCGCCGGGGTCCGCCGTGCCCTGGTCCTGCTCCCACGGCGGCGGGATGTCGTTGCCCGGCCCGCCGGTGTCGTTCACTGCCCCTCCCGAGGGCACGCACACCTTCGAGACCGGGTGGCAGGTGTAGCCAGCCGAGCAGTCGGCGGCGGTGTCGCAGCGGAAGCTCCTGACCGCCGGATCGAAGGAGCCGGCGCAGGCAGTGGCGACGAGGAGCAGGGCGGAGGTCGGCAAGATGCGGGCAGCCATCAGAACCTCCCCCCGACGTTGAGGCCCGACGTCGGGTGCACGGCGAGCCACCATGCAGGTGCCGCCGCGACCTCGTCGCCGCCCGATCCCGAGAGCGCCCACCACGCGATACCCCCGATCGCCGCTGCGGCGCCGACGCCGACCAGGGTCCAGCCCATGACGTCCTTCTGGGCGGCGTCGTCCCAGGTCTGCTCGGCCTCGCGCTGGGTGATGTCGTTGGTCACGTCCTTGACGGAGCTGCGGTCCGACGCTGCCTGAGCGACGAAGAAGACCCCCGCCCCCGCGGACACCGCGCCCGCGCCGACTACGACCCAGGGCCAGGCGCCGCCGCCGCCGCCCGGTGCGGCGTCCCCGATAGACGCGAGAGGTGCGCCTGCTCCCCGGCGCGCGCCCTCGATCAGCGGCGCCAGGTCCACCTCGCTGCCCGGCACCACCGTCAAGAAGAGCTGGGAGCTCGAGTCGTCGCTCCACCGCGCCCAGAGCCTGTGGCTCCCGGCCGGCAGCACGAGGCGAGTCAGTGTGCGCAGATCGACCAGCAGGACGTGCCCGTTGAGCGAGATCTCGGACAGGCCGGCGAGCCGCTCGGCTCTGAGCACCCCCCGCGCCTGCGCCGCCGCCAGGTCCCAGTCCAGGCGGCGCCCCGCCCGGAGGTTGCGCCGGTCGCAGAGCACCACCCGGCCGCCCGGGTTGATGACGCAGAGCTGGTGCTCACCGGGCTCGACCTGGTGCTCGGTCTCGGCGGCAGGCAGCGCCCGCGCGTCGAGCTGCAGCAAGGCTCCGTCGGGGGCGCCCAGCACCCGCACTACGGCGCGGTTTCGCACTCCGTCGAGGCGCTGCATGCGCGCGTCGGCGAGCCGGCGGACGCTGTCGTCGACCTCGGGCAAGGCGAGCACGCGGAGGTAGGTCTCGTAGGCCTCCGCCAGCGCCCCCATGCCCTCCTGAGCGCGCCCGATGTTGTAGACGTAGCGCGGCTGGCGGTCCCTGGCGTAGGCGATCTCGAGCCACTCGACGGCCTTCGCGAAGTCACTCGACTCGTAGGCTCGCTGCGCGTGCTCGTAGGCCAGGGCGGCTGTGGTCTCCGGCGGCGGCGGGGCGGCGTAGGCGGCCGTCGCCAGCGACAAGCTCATGGTCAGCAGGCAGGCGAAGAAGGTAGCGAGCCCGCGGCCAGTGGGTATTTGCATCTTTACTCTGGGCGCAGCAGACATGGTGTGCCAGTTTATGCGCGCGCCGGCCGCATGCAAGCAGGACCCGCTCAGGCCTCGTTGAAGCGCTGGTCGGTGTCGTGCGCGAACTCGCCAAGGACCTCGCCGCCCGGGCCGAGGAAGCGACCCGACCAGCGCCAGCGGCTCTCGTACTCGCTGTCCATCGCGAGCTCCACGCTCAGCTCGACTGTCGCGCCGGCCGGGGCGCGCACGGGCTCGACGGGCATGACCATCTGGGCCCAGTGGGTGTCGACGCCCGGGCGCGTCGACAGCGTGGCTCCCCCTCCCATGTCGGCGTCGAACCAGCCGGCGAAGGCGTCGACGGTGCTCGCCCTCGTCAGCGTGAAGCGGAGGCTCCCCCCGACCGTGTCGGGGCTCTGCAGCAGGGGGAAGCGCTGGAGCATGGCGGGAGGCGCCATCATCTGCCGCGGGTCGACGTGGCGGTTGTAGGTCGAGCGCAAGGCGAATGATCGCCCGGCGCTGAGATCGAGGCCGTAGTGCTCCCGGTCCCAGAAGCTCACGTCGTCGAGCTGCGGGTAGAAGAGGGGCGCCATCCACAGCTCGACGGCGGCCGGTACTACCCGCGCGTCCGGCTTGAGGTGGCGCGCCGCGTCGCGCAGCACCGGGGCGAGCTCGTCGGTGACGAAGAAGTTTCCGAGGCACTCGCTGATGAGCACGTCGACCGGCTCGTCGAGGTCGACGGCCCGTGCGTCGGCCTCGATGAACTCGATGCGCTCGCAGCCTTCGTTGTCGGCGGCGAAGCGCTCGGCGAGGCGCACCACGGGCGCCGGGTCTATCGCGAAGACCCGCCGCGCGCCTGCCTGGGCCGCCCACATGGCCAGGATGCCGGTGCCCGTGCCCAGGTCGAGCACGACGTCGCCGGGGCGCACGGTGGCGGCGATGGCCTCGCGGAATGCCTTCATCCGCACCCGGTCGCTGAGCATGACCCGGTGATCGTTCAGCCAGATGAAGTGTCCGCGGCTCACGTCGGCTGTCCGCGGCGAAGATGGGTGCGGCGGCGCATGAAAGCACCATACAGCATGAGGAAGGTCAGGGTCGTCGCCGCCCATGGGACACCCGGGGCTATCGGGCCCATTCCGCAGGTGCAGGCGACGCTCTCGGTGGGGAGACCTGCGTTCCGCGCGGAGAGCGCCGGTGCGGCTACGTCCGGTGCGGTCGCGTCTTCTGTGCCTCCCTCCTCCCCGCCGGCGTCTCGCGGCGGCCACTCGGGATGCGTGGGCGGCGCCTCGAGCTGGTCGGGCGAGTAGCAGCTCCCGGAGTCGCAGACCTGGCCCTCCGGGCAGATCACGAGCAGGCAGGGGTCGGGGCGGCACAAGCCGTTGCGACAGACGCGCCCGCGCGGGCAGGTGAGGGTCGCACACGGGTCCTGCTGGCAGCGCCCGTCCCGGCAGATCTCTCCCGGCGCGCAGCTCATGGTCTCGCAGGGGTCGACGATGCACACGCCGCGGAAGCAGCGCTGCCCGGCCTGGCAGCTCGTCCCGGCGCAGCTCGGCACACACTCGCCGTCGGCGCAGGCCTGGTCCGGCTCGCACCCGGCCTCGGCGCAGGGGTGCGCGACGCACTCGCCGCCGCTGCACGCCTCGCCCTCGGGGCACCCGAGCAGGTAGCAGTCCTCCTCTACGCAGATGCCCCGCGAGCAGACCGTGCCGCCGGGGCACTCGTGCTCGAGGCACTGCACGTCCACGCACTCGCCACCGCGGCAGACCTCGCCCTCGTCGCACTCGAGGTGGGTGCAGGGCCCGGGCAGGCAGAGGCCGTCGACGCAGGTCTCGTCCGGGCCGGAGCACTCCGAGCCCACCGCGCAGGGGGTGACGCAGCCTGCGCGGAAGCAGACCTGGGCCTCCCCTTCGCACAGATCGTCCTCCTCCCCGTCGGCCTCGTCGGTCTCGCCGTCGCAGTCGTCGTCCCTGCCGTTGCAGCGCTCCGGCGCCGGCTCGCCGACGCTGCACGGTCCCCACACCCCCGCGACGCAGGTGCGCTGGCCCACACCGCAGCTGCTCTTGCAGGGCTCGGCGAGGAGGTCCACCGTCCCGTCGCAGTCGTTGTCCACGCCGTCGCAGACCTCCTCCTTCGCCGGGACCGAGCAGGCCTCCCAGCTTCCGTCCGTGCAGCGCTGCTCGCCCGGCCCGCAGACGTTCAGGCAGGCGCGCACGAGCTCCTCGTCGGTCAGCCCGTCGCAGTCGTTGTCCTGCGCGTCGCAGGCCTCGGGCAGGGGCGGCGGAGCGTCGCAGCCGGTGAAGCGGCCGAGCATGCAGCGCTCCGTGCCCTCTCCGCAGGCGCTCGAGCAGGGCCGAAGGAGCGGAGCACCGTCCTCGTCCTCGTCCACGTCGCCGTCGCAGTCGTTGTCGAGGCCGTCGCAGGTCTCGGGCGCGGGCTCGGAGCCTTCGCAGGCTGACCAGGCCCCCGCGGAGCAGGTCTGTCGCCCGGCCGCGCAGCCGTCGAAGCAGGGGCGCGTGAGCTCCTCGTCGGTCTCGCCGTCGCAGTCGTTGTCCCTGGCGTCGCAGCTCTCCGGAGCTGGAGGGGTGTAGCCGTCGCACGGGCCGGGCCCGCCGCCGAAGCAGCGCCGCAGCCCGGGGGCGCAGGTCCCACGGCAGAACCAGCTCTCCCCTTGCGTGAAGCAGCCAGCGCCGCTCCCCGGCGGGTAGCAGGGAGACGCCGGTGAGTCCTCGTCGGTGTCGCCGTCGCAGTCGTTGTCGAGGCCGTCGCAGGGGTCGTCCGAGCCGGGCCCCACCTCGCCCGCGCAGGGGCCCCACTCGCCCGCGCCCTCGACCGCCTCGCCACCCGGCAGCAGGGCCGGGCAGATCCGCACCCCGCCGCGGCAGACTCCGAGGCAGCCTTCTCCGTTCTCCCTGCAGCCGGCGCCGTGGCTGTAGCAGGGCTCCGCGAGGCCGTCCGTCACTCCGTCGCAGTCGTCGTCTCTGGCGTTGCAGGCCTCCGGCCGCGGCGCGAGGCGCTGATCGCAGGACACCCGCCCGCCCTCGCACACCGTCACGCCGGCCTCGCACTCCCCGAGGTCGCTCCCGCAGCGCAGCCCGACCTGGGGGTCCTCGGCTCCGTCCGGTGTAGTGGGGTTGCCGTCGTCGTCGAGCCCGTTGCAGAGCTCTGTCACCTGGACGCAGCCTTCGTCGGTCACCCCGTCGCAGTCGTCGTCGGCTCCGTTGGCGCAGGACTCGGGCCGGGGCTCCTCGCCGGGGTCGGTGATGTCGCACTCGACGCCGCCGCCGTCCGCCGAGCAGCGCACCGTCCCGGTGCCGCGGCAGCGCCCCTTCTCGCCGTCGTCGCAAGGTTCGAGGAGGCCGGCGAAGCCCTCGTCGACCCCTTCGTCTCCGGGGCCGCAGGCGAGCCCGTCGCCGTTGGTGTCGCCGGGGCAGTCGCAGTCGTCGTCAGCGCCGTTGCAGCGCTCGAAGACGATGGACTCGGCGACGACGCCGGCGAGCAGCTGCGCGAGGTCCGTCGCGGTGTTCGCGAAGAAGGCCCCGCGCGCTCCCCCGACCGAGCCGGCGCGCGCGATGGCGTCGAGGGAGTCGCGCTCGGTGGAGACGACCGAGAAGCCCACGACCAATGTCTCCACCCCGTGCTCGGCGAGCATCGCGGCGGCCTCGGCCTCCGGATCGCCGAGGCAGGTGTCCGCGCCGTCGGTGAGGAGCACGAGGCCGTAGCTGCGGCAGCTCGCGATGGGGTCGCTCACGCGCCGCTCGTCGATGTAGGCCCGGGCCGCCGCGATGGAGCCGGCGAGGGGCGTAGGACCGGTGGCCCGGAGCTCGCAGTCGCCGCCCTCGGTCGGGCGGCAGTGGGCGCCGGGCGTCACGTCGGGGGTGAAGGCCCGCTCCTCGTGGTCGAGCCAGCTCAGGTGCTCCCTCAACGGCCTCCCGAAGCCCACGAGCACGTCGGCGCCGCGCTCCGCCGGCCCGCACCAGCCGGCGTAGTTGATGCACGCCGAGGGGTCCGGCGAGCCCCCGGCCGGGATCTCCACGCTGGCGCCGCCGCTCGCCTCCACCGTGCAGGCCACGCCGAGGTCGCCGACCGGCCCCGGCAGGTCGTAGGAGCAGCACCCGCCGCCGCACTCGGTCCAGGACGCGCGCAGGCAGCTCCGCCCGAGACCGGCGTGCTGGGCGAAGCGCGCGAGGGCATAGTCTATCTCGGGGAAGGCGCTGAGCACGGCGGTCAGCGCGTCCTTGGCCAGGAACAGGCGGCTGGGCCCCCCGATGTGCGCGTGCTCGACGCTCCCGTCCCCGAAGGTCGGGAGGCCGTCGACGTCGAGGAGCATGCTCGCCGAGGTGTCGACCACGACCAGGAGGCGAGGGCGGTTGTCGCCGGCGGCCTCGGTGCAGTCGGGGTGCTCGTCGGGCACGCAGGGCACGGGCCGGCCCGTGCTCGCGTCGCAGGCGGGGACGGTCTTTCGGCAGGCTCCCCCCCCGCAGGACCCCGTCCCGAGGTCCTCGTCGGTCTCGCCGTCGAAGTCGTTGTCCCAGCCGTCGCAGATCTCCCCGAGATAGACCCCCGCGAGCTGCAGCTCGCCGGCGCCGCCGCCGGCCTCGCCATTGCATATGGTGCACGAGCCCCCGATGGCTCCGCTGACGTCGAGCTCGGCGGCCGGGTCGATCTCTGAGGGCTGCCCCGAGAGCACCGAGATCACCCCGCCGCCTCCGCCGCCACCGCAGTCGTCGCAGAGCCCCCCGCTCTGCGCGCGGTTCGGGCACGCCTGGTCCTTGTAGGGCAGGTTCTGGGTGTCGCCGCCGATACCGCCCTCGGCCGACACGCGCGCCGCGGGCCCGATGCGCACCCGGTCGCCCACGACGAGCACCGTGCCGCCCGCGCCTCCGCCGGCCGAGTCGTTGCCGTGGCCGCAGCCACGCCAGCCGTCGGCGCTGACGCGCCCGAGGACCGCCACCTCGCCGGAGCTGCCCTCGGCCAGCCCGGCGAGCACAATGCGCCCGCCGCCGGCCCCGCCGGTGGAGACACCGTCCCAGCCGTCGCGGCAGCCCTTGTCCCCGCCCGCGGCGCCCATCTCGATCTCGTAGATGCTGTGCCGGTAGGCCACCCCCGCCACCGAGGGTAGGGCGTCGTTGTTGTAGCACCCGTTGTTGCTGCGACACCGGTTTCGGTTGGCCCGCTTGTAGCCGCAGTCCTCCTCCCACTCCGCCGGGAACTGGCAGCTCTGCTCGGGCGGCACGATGAAGCAGTCCTTGGTGCCGCGCCCACCGCCGCCGAAGTGGGCGCCGCCCCCGCCGGAGTCGCGCACCGAGCACCCGCCGCGCCCACCGCTGTCCGGGTGGGGGCCCCGGCCGTCCTGGCAGACGAGCGGCTGGTATCCGCGCCCGTCGGCCACTATGGAGCCGCCTTCGGCCACGAGGATGCGCTGCGCGACGAGCTCGAGGTTGCCGGTGTTGATCTTGTCTGTGCCGTTGTAGCGCGGCACGACGATGCGGCCGCCGGCGCCGACGCGGACCTCGCCGAAGCTGTGTCGGCCGCCGAGGTTGACGGTCTCCCCCTCGACCACGCAGTCCCCGGCCGCGTCTGGGCAGGCGGCGGTCGCCGACAGGGGCGCACCGATGCCGAGCAGCAACGCGGCGATGAGCGCGAGGCGGGAGGAGGCAGGCATTCGCCCGCAGCATACAGAGATCGTGCCGTTGTAGTGAGCGGCGGCGATCGTTAACCTTGACGCGCGTGGAGCAACGCGCAGACGAGGAGCTTGCAGATGAGCGTGATTTTCAGGTCTTCGGGGTACGTCGCGCTCATCTGGGTGGCGGCCGTCGCCTTCGGGTGCTCCTCGGACGACGAAGCTGGAAGGCGCGACCCCCCGCCGGTGGCGTCCGACACCACGGCGCCGGGGGCCGACACGTCGCTGTCGAAGAGCGACGCGGCGCCTGCGCAGACCGATGTCGAGGCGCAGCAGGGCGACGCCGCCCCGTCCGAGGCGGACACGAGCACCCCCGCCCGCACCATCCGCCTCGATGACTGGAGCGGCGGCTCCTTCGTCTTCGTCGTGGACCGCGCGTGGCAAAACCCTGGAGCGGGTGGACCCGGCTTTCCCCATGACGAGCTCGACGAGGAGGACTACGTGCCGGTCGAGGACGGACCGCGGCATGACGTCGTGGTCTCCGAAGACGGCGCCCGCGTCGAGCTCGGGGAGACGCCGATGGTCGGGGAGAGGCACGAAGCCGGCGCCTCCCGTATCGCTTACAACCTGAGCGAGGGTCTCTTCGCGGGCGGGCGCTTCGTCGTCTGGGAGGTCGAGGCGGGGCTCGAGGCCGAGCTGACCATCTACGGCTCGGGGGTGCCGATTGTCTCCAGCGAGCGCGGCGCCATCGTGGACGCGGGCGCCGATCCCAGATAGCGAGGTGCAGCTGCTACTCCGCGACCGTCGCCCCCGAGCCTCAACGATGCCCTGCAAGACTGCGCATATCGTCGCCCTGGCAGCGCTCGCGGCGTGCTCTTGCCTCGGCGAGGGAGCGGCGCTCGTGGTGGAGGGCAGCGTGGACCGCGGCACCACCCTGACGACCCTGGACACGTGGCCGGCGAGCGGTGACTTCTCGGCGTGGGGAGAGGCCGGCCCGCCGGTGCTCGGCTGCAGGTTCACCAACGGCGGGGTGGAGATCTGCGATCTCATCGACAACGACTGCGACGGGGCGACCGACGAAGGCTTCGACCTCGACGCCGACCCCAAGAACTGCGGCGCCTGCGGCAGGGCGTGCGAGGTGCCGAACGCCTCGGGGCTCTGCGCCGGCGGGGACTGCGCGATGGGGGAGTGCGACCCGGGCTTCTCGGACCTCGACGGCGAGGAGGCGAACGGCTGCGAGGCGTCCTGCGTGCCCAGCAACGGCGGCATCGAGATCTGCGACGCGGAGGACAAC
>CAZQPP010000007.1:28706-40453 GCA_964594295.1 uncultured Myxococcales bacterium
GGGTTGGACATCGTCTGCGAGGGGGAGACCGACGAGGGCTACGACCTCGGCAGCGACACGGCGCACTGCGGCGGCTGCGGGAGGACCTGCGTGCTGCCCAACGTCGTGGAGGTCGGCTGCGAGGAGGGGCGCTGCACCGTCGTGACCTGCGCCGAGGGAACGACCGACCTCGATCGCAGCCCGCTCAACGGCTGCGAGGCGTGGTGCGTGCCGAGCAACGAGGGCGTCGAGATCTGCGACGGGGAGGACAACGACTGCGACGGCGCGACCGACGACGGCTTCTTCTTCGCGCTCGATCCGAGCAACTGCGGCGCCTGCGGCGTGGTGTGCGAGGGCCCGCACGCGGAGATCGTGTGTGTCGAGGGGGAGTGCGTCGTGGCGTCCTGCGAGCCGTCGTGGAGCGACGCGGACGGAGTGGCCGAGAACGGCTGCGAGGCGGTCTGTGAGGCCGGGCCGAATGCGGCCGAGGTCTGCGACGGCGCGGACAACGACTGCGACGGTGTCGCCGACGAGGGTTTCCGCGACGCCGACGGTGTGTACAACCTGCAGATGGAGCACTGCGGGGCCTGCGACCGCCGCTGCGCGATCCCCCACGCCGAGGCCGAGTGCACGAGGCACGGGGTGTGCCTCTTCGTGGCCTGCCAGGCCGGCTGGATCGACGCCAACAGCGACGTGGACCGCGACGGCTGCGAGGAGCCCTGCGTGCCGACCGGCGCGAGCGCGGACGGCTGCAACGGCCTCGACGACGACTGCGACGGAGAGACCGACGAGGACGCCCTCGTGTCGGAAGCACGCTGCTATCCGCACGCTGAAGGGTGCCTCGCGAGCGGCGCCGGCGGCTGGGTGTGCGCGGGCGCTTGCGCTGTGGGAGTGATGAGCTGCGCGGGAGGGGTCGAGCGTTGCACGGGCGCTGTCGGGCCGCGCCCCGAGACCTGCGACGGCGCTGACGACGACTGCGACGGAGAGCTGGACGAGGTCTTCGATCTCATGAGCAGCCTGCTCCACTGCGGCGCCTGCGGGCAGAGCTGCATCGAGACGCGCCCCGCCAACGCGACGGCCCACGCCTGTCGTGACGGCTCGTGCAGGTGGAGCTGCGACCCGGGACACCTCGACCTCGACGGTGATCTGGAGCAGGGGAGCGCCGGCACCGGCTGTGAGGTCGAGTGCACGCCGACCGCGCCCGACGGCGTCGAGATCTGCGACGGGCACGACAACGACTGCGACGGCGAGGTCGACGAGGCAGACGGAATGGTGCCTCCGCCCCAGGGCCTGTGCCGCACGGACGCGGGCACCCCCTGCGCCGGAACGGTCGCGCGGTGCCGTGCCGGCCTCGGCGGCGTGCGCTATCGCTGCCTCTACCCTCCGGAGGTGGAGACCGATCCGGTCGATCCGAACAGGGTGCTCGACGCCGAGCTGCGCTGCGACGGCCACGACGGCGACTGCGACGGCCTGCCGGACGACGGCTTCGAGCCGGCGGTCGGGGAGCCATGCGATTCCGGGCCTCCGGGCAGGTGCCGGGATCGAGGCGCCTTCGCCTGCTCTCCCGACGGCTCGAAGACGGTGTGCGTCATCACCGAGCCCGGCTCTGGCCCGAGCGTCGAGGTCTGTGACGGTGAGGACAACGACTGTGACGGAGCCGTCGACGAGCCCGAGCACCAGAACCCGGAGGGCAGCTTCGTCGTCGACGCCGTCGTCCGGGTGGATGGCGCGGGCCAGAGCTTCGCCATCTACGCCTTCGAGGCCAGCCGTCCCGACGCCTCGGCCGCCGCCGCCGGCGAGATGGACCACCGCCCCTGCTCGAGGGCGCTCGCCCTGCCGTGGTCCGGGGCGCGCTACGGAGAGGCCGTCGCCGCCTGCGCAGCCGCGGGCATGCGCCTGTGCACCCCTGCCGAGTGGGCCGCGGCCTGCCAGGGCGCCTCCGGACGCGGCTACCCATATGGCGACGTCTTCCAGGCGACGACCTGCAACGGAGCCGACGCGGGCGCCGGCGCAGTGATCCCCGGCGGCTCCTACGCCGGCTGCGGAGCGCAGCACACCGGCGGCAGCGTCTACGACCTCTCCGGCAACGTGAAGGAATGGGTCGACGACGGCGCCACCAACGGCTTCCACCAGGTCCGAGGTGGCGCCTACCTCACCCCCGAGGCCGGCCTGACTTGCGACTTCGAGCTCTCGGTCGTGCGAGAGGACGCCTCGATCCCGGGGGTTGGGTTCAGGTGCTGCGGGGACTAGGCTCTGCCCGGCTTGTGCCCAAGGTCATGGCTCACCGTGCCCGGCGGGCGGCTACTGCTTCTCGCCACCGAACGGGGCCTTGGCCTTCTCCTCCGCCTCCGCCTTGGCTTTCGCCTCGGCCTCCGCTTTCGCCTTCGCCTCCACCTCCGCCTTGGCCTTCGCCTCGGCCTCCGCCTCCGCGGCCGCCTTCTCGCGCTTGGCGTGCTCGGCTTCAGCGAGGGCCTTGAGCTTCTCGAGCCCGCGGGCGTAGGTGCCGCCGATCATCTCGTCCATGTCCATGATCAGGCTGAAGGCCTTGGCCACGAAGCTGTTCCTCCCGTCCATCCACCAGATGATCCTCGTGCCTCCGGCGAGCGTGGTCAGGCTGAAGCCCGAGGTGCCCCGACCCGCCATCGGCTCGTAGAAGTCCAAGCGGGTCATGAGCTTGCTCGGCTTCTCGGAGGCGATGATGGTCATCTTCCCGCTGCCGGTCTTCTCGCCCTTCCACTCGTAGGTGGCGCCCACGCCGGCGGTCTTCTCGCCGTAGCTCTGCTCGATGCTGGGGTCCATCTCGACCCAAGGGTTCCAGGAGTTGAAGGCTTTCAGGTCGCTCACGAGGTCGAAGACGACGGCCGGCGGAGCGGCGATCTCGGTCGTCCGCTCCACCCGGTAGGCATCTGGTTGCGTCGCGACGACGACCGCGAGGGCCGCGACGAACAGCACGATGACGAGCAGGATCCTCTTGAGCATCGGTCCCTCCGGCGGCCTGACGGCGCGCATGATCCCCTGGAAGAGCGCCGGAGCGCAAGGGGAGAGGTGCCTGTCATGCCCGCCAGCAAAGTCTTGCCGCCGGGCCGGACTTGAGGCAGCGTGAGGCCAGGTCCCGGCCGGACCTCTCCCGCTGCGCCGCACCCAGACAGGCGATGAGGACGTGAACCGGTGATTCCCGACAACCACGAACAAGGGCCGCGTTCGATCGCAACGACCGCCTCGGCTGTCGTGGTCCTGCTCGGGCTCATCGCGCTCCTGCCTTCAGCCTTCGCTGCCCAGCCCAGCCTGAACGTCACCAAGTTCCAGCCCTCCTCGCACAGCCGCGACGTGCTGGCGACGAAGCTGACCGACATCCCCAAAGGCATCCGCCCGCACGGCGGGATGATGCTGCACTACAGCCAGAACGACCTGGTCATCATCGGCGAGACGGGGGCGGGGGAGGTGAGCCACAAGGTGGTCGCCGAGCGATTGATGGCAGACCTCTGGGGCGGCCTCAGCTTCTACGATCGTTTCTCCGCGGCTGTGCTGGTGCCCGTCGCGCTCGCCAACTCGGGCGAGGAGGGCTTCTCGCGGTTGACCCTCGAGGAGGGTGCTGGGCTCGGCGACATCGACCTCTCATTCAAGGCGGTCCTGCTCGGGCGCGAGGGCGACGGGTTCGGCATCGGCCTCGCCCTCGACGGCAGGTTCCCGACCGCGAGCGACGGCGCCTGGCTCGGCGACGACGACGCCCAGATCTTTCCACAGCTGCTGGTCGACGCCTCCTTCCTCGGCGCCCGGGCCGCCCTGAACCTCGGATACCGCACCCGGGGCGCGTTCACGGTCGACGAGTTCTCGGTCGACGACGAGATCGACATGAAGTTGGGGGTCGAGGCTCCGCTCGGGGTCGAGGAGGTGGCGCTCCTCGGCCAGTGGAACCTCAGCACCGTTGCCAAGGAGCTCCTCTCCGACCGCAACAGCACGTACTCGGAGCTGGACCTGGGTGTTCGATACCGTGACGAGCGCGGCCTCGGGGCACTGCTCGGCGGCGGCTTCGGCCTTACCGAGGGCTACGGAAACGTGCGTCTGCGCATCTTCGTGGGCGCGTCCTTCGATCCCTCCCTCGCCGAGCCCGACGAGGACGCCGACGGCATCCCCGACGAGACCGACTCCTGCCCCGAGGAGCCGGAGGACGTTGACGACTTCGAGGACGCCGACGGCTGCCCGGACGTGGACAACGACGAGGACGGCGTCAAGGACGCGGAGGATCTGTGCCCGGGTGAGCTCGAAGACCACGACGGCTACGAGGACAGCGACGGCTGCCCCGAGCTCGACAACGACGGGGACGACATCGCCGACACCGAGGACGTCTGCCCCTCGGACCCGGAGGACAGGGACCTCTATGAAGACGAGGACGGCTGCCCCGACTTCGACAACGACAACGACGGCATCCTCGACGTAGACGACGAGTGCCCCACCGAACCCGAGACCATGAACGAGCACGAGGACCTCGACGGCTGCCCCGACAGCCAGGCCAGGGTCGAGATCAAGGGCACGAAGATCGTCATCCGGGAGAAGGTCTTCTTCGAGTCCAACAGGTCGACTATCAAGAAGCAGTCCCTGGACCTCCTCGACGACGTCGCCGCGCTGCTCGTGAAGCACCCCGAGGTGCGACGGGTGAGGGTGGAGGGCCACACCGACAACGTCGGGCGCCGCAGGTACAACATCAAGCTGAGCAAGAGGCGCGCGGAGGCGGTGGCGCGCTACCTGATCAGCCAGGGCATCGACCGCGAGCGCCTCTCCTGGAAGGGCTACGGCCCGGACAAGCCGCTGGCCGAGAACGACACCGAGGAGAGCCGAGGCATCAACCGGCGGGTCGAGTTCACCATCTTGGAGATCGACGCGCCCGCGGACGACGGGGGCGCGGAAGCTCCCGGGGAGTGAGGCGGAGGCGACATTGCGTACAACCCACCAGATCACGGCCGTGCTGGCGGCGCTCTTTGCCTTGTGCGCGTGCACGAGCAAGGTGAGCAAGCCGGCAGCCTCGCCGCCTCGGGCTGCACCTGCGCCCAGAGCATCTGCGACCGCGGCTCAGAGGTCTGTGGAGGCTCCCCTCGCGCGAGGGGCAGCGCCCAAGGTCGACGTCGAGGCGCGCTGCGACGGTATCGACAACGACAAAGACGGTGAGGTCGACGAGGGCTTCGGCGTGGGCGAGCCGTGCGGCCTGGGAGCCTGCGAGGGCGTCATCCGCTGCAACGAGTGCGGCGTTGCGGCCATGTGCCCGACCATGCCGGGCTTGCCCGAGGACCGCAGCGCCCCCGAGAAGGCCGGAGACGGGGTCGACAACGACTGCGACGGTCTCACCGACGAGTCGCCCTGAGGGAGCGCGCCGGGGCGCCGCAGCCTCAGGGGAAGATGTCGCAGGTGATTCCCTCGTCGGTCTCTCCGTCACAGTCGTTGTCGACGTTGTCGCACAGCTCCGGCGTGCTGAGATCGTTCGCGCCGCCGGGCATCGTGTCGCAGACCACCACGCCGGCGCTGCACACCGGGTTGCCGCAGGCGCACTGACCGAGCCCGCAGTCTGAGAGCATCGGCGGCACGTCGTCCACGTCACCGTTGCAGTCGTTGTCCTTCAGGTCGCACAGCTCGGGCGCGCCCGGGTGGACCTCCGCGTCCTTGGGGCCGCAGTCCTCGACGTCCGGGAAGGCGTCGTTGTCGTCGTTGTGGTCGCAGGCGTCACCTACACCGTCCGCGTCGGTGTCGACCTGGTTGAGGTTTGGGACGGTCGGGCAGTTGTCCACGGCGTCGGGGAGCCCGTCGTTGTCGTCGTCTCCCTGGCAGACGTCGCCGACACCGTCCGCGTCGGAGTCTGCCTGGACCGTGTTGGGGGTGAGCGGGCAGTTGTCGCCGACGTCGGGGACCGTGTCTCCGTCGTCGTCCTGATCGCACGCGTTGCCGTCGCCGTCGCCGTCGGTGTCGAGCTGATCCGCGTTGGCGGCGAGGCGGCAGTTGTCGTCGCCGTCGCCGACCCCGTCGTTGTCGTCATCACCGTCGCAGGCGTCGCCCATGCCGTCGCCGTCGTTGTCGGCCTGGCCGGCGTTGGCCAAGAGGGGGCAGCTGTCCACTGCGTCCTCGACGCCGTCGTTGTCGTCGTCGACGTCGCAGGGGTCGCCCACGCCGTCGCCGTCGAAATCGGCCTGGTCGGCGTTGGGGGCGAAAGGACAGTTGTCGCCGACGTCGCCGACGCCGTCGTCGTCGTCGTCGCTGTCGCAGGCGTCGCCCAACGCGTCGCGGTCGTGGTTGGCCTGGTCGCCGTTGGCGACGAGGGGGCAGTTGTCCCTGTCGTCGGCGATGCCGTCGTGGTCGTCGTCGTCGTCGCAGGCGTCGCCGACCCCGTCGCCGTCCGTGTCGAGCTGGCTCGCGTTAGCTCTGAGAGGGCAGTTGTCATCGACGTCGTGCACGGTGTCGCCGTCGTCGTCAGGGTCGCACGCGTCTCCAAGGCCGTCGCCGTCCTGGTCGCGCTGGTCGCCGTTGGCGACGATGGGGCAGTTGTCCTCGAGGTCCTCGCGGGAGTCGCCGTCGGCGTCGGGGTCGCGCTCGTCGCCGACGCCGTCGCCGGCACGGTCCTCCTGCCCGGCGTTGCGTGTCTGGGGGCAGTTGTCCTCCTGGTCCGGCACGCCGTCACCGTCGGTGTCGACCACGGTGAGGGGGTCGCAGATGTCGCCGACGCCGTCGCCGTCACGGTCCACCTGGTCGGGGTTGGCGATCGCGGGGCAGTTGTCCTCCGAGTCGGACACCCCGTCCCCGTCGTCGTCCGGGTCGCAGACGTCACCGAAGCCGTCACCGTCGCGGTCCTCCTGGTCGGGGTTGGCCTCGTCGGGGCAGTTGTCCACGGGATCCCACCAGCCGTCGCCGTCGCGGTCTTCTACCTCGCAGGGCCCCGGCAGCCCTTCGTCTGTCTCGCCATCGCAGTTGTCGTCGACGCCGTTGCAGGTCTCCGGCCCCGGCGCCCTACCCTGGCAGGTGAGCTCCCCTCCGTCGCAGCCCATGAGCCCCTGGCAGACGCCGTGGCTGTTGCGGAGCGTGCAGGGCTCGCCGTCGAGGCCCTCGTCGGTCGTGCCGTCGCAGTCGTCGTCGACGTTGTTGCACGCCTCGGGCATCGGCGTCGGCGCGTCGCAGAGCTGGAGGTGACCATCCGAACAGATCCTGACGCCGGGGCAGCCCTCCTCCGGGGTGGGGTTCCAGCACAGCGCCTCGAGGCCCTCGTGCTCCGGCGTGCAGTCGCAGACATTGTCCTCGGGCAGGCAGACGGACGTCTGCCGCTCGGCGGCGCAGCGGTAGCCGTCGGGGCAGTCGACTGAGCTGGTGCAGGGGTAGCTGCAGAAGTGCCCGTCGGTGCCGCCGAGGTCCGTGCAGATGCCCGCCGGCTCCGGGCCGTCGGAGTCGCACTCCGAGCTCGCTCGGCACGGCCGGCAGAGCTTGGGCATCAATGGCAGCGACGCGCCCCCGTCCGCCCCCGCCGCGTCTGGCGCGACGTGGCCTCGGGCGCCGTTGTCCTCCCCGACAGCGTCCGGGAAGCTCAGCGCGTCGCGCCCGCGAGGCAGGTGCACGGCGTCGGCGCCGGGGAACAGGACTTCAGGCGTGTCGGCTTCGCCCGCGACGCCGGAGCTGAACGAGATCTCCGAAGACCTGCAGCCGAGGAAGCTCAGACAGATGAAGACGGCGGAGAGCAGACGCACGGCGACCCTGCGCGCCCGGGGGGTAGGGCAGTATTCCAGCATTGTTCGTTGCCTGGGGTAGACATCCGCCAAGGCCAGCGCCGCCCCCAGAGTGCCAGCAGTGGGGGTGGGTGTCCGGACGGACTGTGGTGATCTTCTTCCTACGCTTCGGGTCCCCGGGGACACCTCTCCGCTGTTGCCGTCAGAGCTTCGGCGCGGCTCGGGTGACCCCCACGGACCCAACCCCAGAATGCCTCAAAACGTGGCTGATTTCAAGCATGATCGCCGCTCGGCCATGTCTGGCGGGGCGGCGCCGCACCTTGTGGGGAGGGGCGGAACCCAACATAATGCGGGCCCCCCCGTCCTAGGTTCGGCTGCTCCGCACCCACCGGGCGTGCCGGCCACGCCGTGGGTGATGCTGGCGTTGTTGCTGGCGATGTGTCTTTGTCACTCGAAGGAGGATGGCAGATGGAGCGAGTCTCAACGGTCCTCGTCGTGACGACCCTGTGTTGTAGCCTGTGGACCTCGGGCTGCGAGCGGGAGGGCAGCGGGGCCGCAGCTGCGCCCGTGGTCGTCACGGGCACGGCATTTGCCTTCGCGTTGCCGGGGTCGCCATACGGGCGCATGTCCGGCGCCACGATCTCCGTGCTCGAGTGGCCCGAGATCACGACCACCGCCGACGAGAACGGTGAGTTTCGCCTCGAGGGGCTCTTCTCCGGCGAGGAGGCCAGCTTCGTAGTCGTGGCCGAGGGTTATCCCGAGGCGCAGACGAAGACCTTCACCTTGCCCGACTACGACCTCGAGCGCCTCACCTTCCAGGTCCCGGGCGACAGCCTCTACGCCGTGCTCGCCAGCGTCGTGCAGGTCGAGCTCGACCCTGAGCGCTGCCAGCTCGTCTCGACCATAACGCGCGTCGGAAAGTCCCTCTTCGACGCCGGGGCCCACGGCGAGGCAGGCGCGACCGTTTCGCTGGAGCCGGTGGTAGCCGCGGAGCACGGACCGGTCTACTTCAACGACGAGGTCATCCCCGACCGAACCTTCACCGAGAGCTCGAGCGACGGCGGGGTAGTCTTCACGAACCTGCCGCCCGGCGAGTACGTGCTGCGAGCCCACAAAGACGGCGTGGAATTCGAGGTCGTGCGAGCCAAGTGCCGCCCGGGGGTGCTGGTCAACGCGAGCCCACCCTACGGATTGCAGGCGCTGTAGCCCGCCGGCGCCTACCACACGATCTGCACTCCATATTCGGTCAGGCGCCGGTCTCGGGTCACGAGAGATCTCCCCTCGAGCTCTGCCTGAGCCACGAGCATCCGGTCGAAGGGGTCTCGGTGGATCATCGGCAGCTCGGAGGCTCGTGCGGCGTGGGCATGTGTCACGGGCAGCATCGTGAGCCCCCGGCGCCTCGGCTCCTCCACCAGGAGATGCTGTAGCGGCGCCCCCAGGCTCAGCTTGCCCAGCGCTCGCTTGATTCCGATCTCCCACACCGTGGCGGCCGACAGCGCAACGTCCTGCTCGGCGTCTTCGATCATGCTCCTGGCGAGCGCAGAGAGACGTGGATCACCGGTCGCCCACCACAGGTAGGCGTGGCTGTCGAGCAGCAGGCTCATGGGCTGGCCTCGTCTCCGGAATCCCCCGCGAGCAGGTCCGCTACGGCCTCGTTGGTCTCGGGCGAGTCCCAGTCCTCGCTCGCGTCGATCAGGTCACGCGCCCACCCGGCAGCCCGCAATCCAGGCGACAACGACACGAGCTTCACCACGGGGCGCCCCGCACGCGCGATGACGACCTCTTCTCCTCGCTCGACCGCCGCGACCAGCCGGGAGAGCTGGGTCTTGGCCTCGTAGATGTTCACCTGGCGCATGGCCTGCTCCTGACCAGATCTTGCTCAGACTAGACCAAGGGGGCAGGTTGGTCAAGGTTGACTAACGGAACACGCTGCAGCTGATGCCCTCGTCGGTCTGACCGTCGCAGTCGTTGTCGACGTTGTCGCAGATCTCCTCACCGCTTCGGTCATTCGCTCCGCCGGGCTTGGTGTCGCAGGTCTGGACGCCGGAGGTGCAGGCCGGGGTGCCGCAGGCGCATTCGCCGAGGCCGCAGTTGGGCTCCATCTGCGGGTCCTCGTCGACGTCGTTGTCGCAGTCGTTGTCCTTCAGGTCGCAGAGCTCGGGGGCGCCGTCGTAGACGTCGGGGTCGAGGGCACCGCAGTCGCTGCCGTCGGTGACGCCGTCCTCGTCGTCGTCGTCGTCGCAGGCGTCGCCGAGGAGGTCGCCGTCGGTGTCGAGCTGGTCGGTGTTGGCGTCGACGGGGCAGTTGTCCGAGACGTCGGGCACGGTGTCGTCGTCGTCGTCGCCGTCGCAGGCGTCGCCGTCGCCGTCGCCGTCGTTGTCCGCCTGGTCCGCGTTGGCGGTCATGGGGCAGTTGTCCGGGTCGTCGAGCACCCCGTCGTCGTCGTCGTCGCCGTCGCAGACGTCGCCGTCGCCGTCGCCGTCGTTGTCGGCCTGGTTGGGGTTGGCCACCGTCGGGCAGTTGTCGTCGCCGTCCGGCACGCCGTCGTCGTCGTCGTCCTCCTCGCACGCGTCGCCGACCCCGTCGCCGTCCGCGTCCTCCTGGCCGGCGTTGGCGACGAGCGGGCAGTTGTCGTGCTCGTCGCGCACCGTGTCGCCGTCGTCGTCGGGGTCGCAGGCGTTGCCGAGGCCGTCTCCGTCGGTGTCGGTCTGATCGGGGTTGGGCGCCGTGGCGCAGTTGTCGATGCCGTCGGGGACGCCGTCGTCGTCGTCGTCGCCGTCGCAGGCGTCGCCCGAGCCGTCGCCGTCGGCGTCGCCCTGGGCGGGGTTGGCGTCCACCCGGCAGTTGTCGTCGCAGCCGGTCACCACGCCCGGCGCGCAAGGAGCGTCGCCGATGGTCCCGCTCCCGTCGCCGTCGTCTCGTACCCCGTCGTTGTCGTCGTCGCCGTCGCAGGCGTCGCCCTGGGTGTCGTCGTCGGCGTCGAGCTGCGAGAGGTTGGGGGTGAAGGGGCAGTTGTCGTCGCAGCCCCGCGTGACCGACGACGCGCACGGGCTGTCGCCCACCCTGCCGCTGCCGTCGCCGTCCTCGGGCACGCCGTCGTCGTCGTCGTCCGGGTCGCAGGCGTCGCCGAGGCCGTCCCCCTCGTTGTCCGCCTGCGTGGCGTTGGGTGTGAGCCGGCAGTTGTCGTCGCAGTCGGCTACCTGACCCTCGGCGCAAGGCGTGTTGCCCTGGACCTCGTCGCCGTCGCCGCTGTCGAGCACGCCGTCGTTGTCGTCGTCCGGGTCACAGACGTCGCCGAGCTCGTCGGCGTCGTGGTCGGCCTGGTTCACGTTGTGCACCTGCGGGCAGTTGTCCACGCCGTCGGGGATGCCGTCGCGATCGCCGTCGTCGATCTCGTCGGGATCGCACGCGTCGCCGAGGCCGTCCCCGTCGAAGTCGCGCTGGTTCGGGTTGGGGGCCGTTCGGCAGTTGTCGTCGCAGCCCGCCGCGCTGGAGTCGCAGGGGCCGTCTCCTGCCGTCCCGCTGCCGTCGCCGTCGTCGGGCACGCCGTCGTTGTCGTCGTCCGGGTCGCAGGCATCACCGAGCGTGTCACCCTCGGCGTTGGCCTGGTCGGGGTTGGCAACGGTGGGGCAGTTGTCCCGCGCGTCGGGCACGCCGTCGTCGTCGTCGTCGTCGTCGCAGGCGTCGCCCTGTCCGTCGTGGCCCGCATCCTCCTGTAGAGGATTGGGTGTCTGCGGGCAGTTGTCGTCACAGGCACCTGCGCCGAGGCCGTCGCAGGGCCTGTCGCCCGCGTCACCGCTCGAGTCCCCGTCGTCGAGCACGCCGTCGTCGTCGTCGTCCTCGTCGCAGGTGTCGCCAAGCCCGTCGCCGTCGGTGTCCAGCTGGTTGCGGTTGCCCACCTGCGGGCAGTTGTCGACGCCGTCGGGGATGGTGTCGCCGTCGTCGTCGTCGGCGCAGGCGTCGCCCACGCCGTCACCGTCGGTGTCGAGCTGGTCCGTGTTGGGGGCCGTCCGGCAGTTGTCGTCACAGCCCCCGTCCGTCGCGCCCTCGCACGGGTCGTCGCCGATGACCCCG
>CAZQPP010000008.1:0-4264 GCA_964594295.1 uncultured Myxococcales bacterium
CAGCTAACGGCTAACCGCTCCAGCGGCGGGACCCCCTTTTTGCCAACGCGCCCCTTTGCGCCTCGGCGGAGCGTCGCGTCCGCGGATTGCAGGCGCAATCCGCGACACGCTCCTACCGCGGCTTCTTGCGGATGTGGAAGGGCGCCACCGCCATGGTCCAGCGCGAGCGGTCCATCGCGGCGAGGCGGCGCGCCACCTGGCCGAGAGAGCCCAGGCTGAGCTGGGTGTACGGACCTATGGGCTTCGCCGACGCGTCGGACTCGGAGAAGAGGTCGCGCGCGTCACGCGTCGCGATCACGTGGAGCACCTCCACCGAGGAGGAGGCGCCGGGCGGCAGGGCCGCCACGAGGCGCAGGCCGGACCGCTCGGTGGGGAATCGGACCGCCTCTCCCGCCTTGACCTTCAGCGGGCCGCCGCTGTCCTTGTTCGGCAGGATGAGCGTCACGTTGCCCTCGGCGTCGACGTTGAGCAGGTACACGTAGCTGTCCCGCGTGGTGCTGAAGCTCAGACGCGCCTCCTGGCCCTCGAAGTAGGCCGGCTGATCGAGGGCGAGCCCCCGGATGGCGAAGGCGGGGTCGGGCCGGCCGAGGCTCAGCAGCCGCACCCGTGCCTGGAGGCGGCAGCGAAGCCCCGCGTCGCCGGCTTCCACCTTGAGGTCGCGCTTGCGATCATAGCCCTCGAGAGTGGCCAGGTTCCGGGTCAGGTGCACGGCGTAGTCGGCGAGGACGTCGTGGTCCTTGCCCTGCGCGTAGCTCTGCAGGTCGAAGAGCACGCTGTGCACCTCCACGCCCGCCGACTCCTGGGCCTTGCGGATGGCGTCCTCTCGTGCCCGCCGCTCGCAGGCCGAAGGAGGCTCGTCGAGGGCGCTGCTGCCCTCTCCCACGACCGCCTTCACGACCTCCGCGGCCCCCTTCGCCGCGCCCTGCGCCACCGCGGGGTGCGGAGCCCCAAGGACCAGCGCCGCGAACACCGCCGGCCAGCAGGATCGGGCGACGTAGCTCCGGTCCATTCGGGCCGCCTCCGGGTAGTGCTTGCCTGGTGTAACGCTACCCAAAGCCGTAAGGGCTCGCAAAAGGCGCGCCTCCCGAGACAAAAAGGCGGTCTGCGCGAATCCCGGAGCCGTTTGCGCTATGCGCCACAGCCACCTATGACTTCGGAGCGATGAGCGATTCCGACAGCCGCTTCTGTCCCCACTGCGGGCGCCGGATGTCAGAGGAGGTGTGCCCCACCGACGGCGTTCGCACCGTGCTGCGCGCTCCGCCGGGCGCCGTCGCGGACGACCCCATGGTCGGCCGCGTAGTCGGCGAGCACTTCCGCCTCGATCGCCTGGTTGGGGCGGGCGGCTACTCGCGCGTCTATGCGGCCAAGCAGCTCAGCATCGGCCGCGAGGTCGCCGTCAAGGTGCTGAACGCGACGCTGGTCGCGCAGGACAAGCAGTTCCAGCGCTTCTTCCGGGAGGCCCGCGCCGTCTCCAGCGTCAAGGGGCCCCACGTCGTCCGCGTCATCGACTTCGGTGTCGACGACGAGACCCACACCCCCTTCATCGCCATGGAGCTCATCGAGGGCCCGAACCTGCAGACGGCCATCGAGGAGTCCGTCCACCTGACCCAGGCGCGTGCCGCGCACATCCTCCGCCAGGTCGCCCTCGCCCTCGCCGAGATCCACAACGCCGGGGTGATCCACAGGGACCTCAAGCCCGCGAACATCCTGCTCCAGAAGCTCTCCACGGACCCGGACCACGTCAAGGTGACGGACTTCGGCATCGCCAAGATCATCTCCGGCCACGCGGACTCGAAGGCGAAGCTCACGAAGACGGGCATTGTCATGGGCACGCCGTCGTACATGGCCCCCGAGCAGGGCTGCGACGGTCCCCTCGGGCCCGCCACGGATCTTTATGCGCTCGGCTGCATCCTCCACGAGCTCCTGACGGGCACCCCCCCCTTCGACAGCGACGAGCCCTCGAGCGACGAGTGGGCCAGCGACATAGCCGCAAAGCACTGCACGGAGCCGGTGCCCCCGCTCCCCGACCCGCTGCCCTGCGGCGAGGCGCTGCTGCCCGAGCTCGCGCGTCTGCACGATGAGCTGCTGGAGAAGAAGCCCGAGAAGCGGCCGCAAGATGCCGCGGCGACGGCGGAGCTCCTGGCGCTTGTCGGGCGGGAGAGAGAGCCACACCGGGTAGACGCGAGCTCCGACTCGACGACGGGGGAGGAGGAGGACACTCTCCCCGGGGATGAGGAGGAAGAGCCGCGGGGCCCGGCAGAGGAGGGTGAGCCGGTTGCGGCGCCCGTGACCCCGGCGGCCGGTCTGCTGATCGACTGGCCGAGCTCGGGGGGGTCGCAGCGGGCCTGGCGACGCGAGACCAGCGGCCGCGGCCGGGGGCTCGGGGCGGGCACGGTGGCCCTCCTCCTTGGAGTCGCTGGTGGGCTCTTGTTCTTCACGACGATGATGTGGAGCCAGTGCGGTGACGATGCGCCCGAGCAGGGAGGAGCCGCCGTGGCAGAGCGCGAGCAGGTTGGAGCCGCCGCGCACGAGCTGGAGGAGAGGAGCGCCCCGGCGACGAGCTCGGGGGCCTCCGAGCTGCCGCCGGTGGGAGCCGACGCCAAGCCTCCCGGGGCAGCGGCGGACACCGGCGCTCCGACCAACATCGACTGGCTGCGAGTGCGTGGCGGTCAATTCCGCATGGGCACGGTGGGCAGGGACAGGGACGAGAGGCCGCCGCACCTCGTCATCTTGAAGGCGTTCTCCATCGCGAGGACGGAGACGACGGTGGCCCAGTACCGGGCCTGCGTGGACGCGGAGAGGTGCAAGGAGCCGTCGCTCACCCCGGAGAAGTGCAACTGGCAGCACGGCGACCGGGACGACCACCCGATAAACTGCGTGGACTGGCCGCGAGCGCGGGCGTTCTGCGAATGGGCGGGGGGCAGGCTGCCGACCGAGGCGGAGTGGGAGTACGCCGCACGAAGCGGAGGCAAAGACCAGGAGTACCCCTGGGGAACGGAGGAGCCGACCTGCGAGAGGGCGATAATGCACGACGGCTCGGGAAAGGGGTGCGGAAAGGGCCGCCCGTGGCCGGTGTGCAGCAGAACGGCGGGGAACACCGAGCAGGGGCTGTGCGACATGGCGGGCAATGCCTGGGAGTGGGTGTCCGATTGGTATGACGCCGAGTACTACGCCTCCAGCCCGCCACGTGATCCGCCAGGTCCTCAGAGCGGCTCCAGGCGGATTCTCCGGGGCGGCAGCTCTCAGAGCGCCGCCGTCTTCCTCCGGGCGGCGAATCGCAACCCCAAACGCCCGAACCGCGCCTCATCCTACTATGGCTTCCGCTGTGCCAGATCGAAGCCATGACCCGCTTGACGTGATCGTCCCCGTCCGCGATAAGCGCAGCCGAGCCCCGGGGAAACAGGCGATGCGAGCGAAGCTTCTCTTTGTCGTTGCGTGTGTAGTCGTGCTGCCGATCGCGTGCGCTGACGAAGACGAGGCCCCAGTCGGCGTGCTGTGGGTGGTGTCGGACGAGCACTGCCCCGCAGGCACCATCGCGGTCCCCTTCGGCGGTGGCTTTCGCTGCATCGACCCGAGCAACCCGACTCCCCTCTCGCACGAGAAGAGCGAGGACAACTGGTTCTGCCAGGGCACCGACGAGGCCTGCGAGATCTACTGCTCCGAAGCGGAGAGGTGCGGCATCCGGGCGAGCGGGCCGGTGTGCCTCGCGGCGTGCAAGGACGACGAGATCTTCTGGGCCCACTCCAACATCGCCCACGCCTGCGTCAGCGAGGAGGGCTGCGCCTTCTTCGAGGGTTCGTCTCCCTGCGTGAAGCGCAAGCAGCAGGCCTCGACCTACGAGTGCTCCGGTGAGTCCATCACGGTCTGCGACGAAGAGGGCTGCTGCTTCCACAGATCATGTGAAGACGCCTGCGCGTCCGCGGATCTGGCATCGAAGGGCTGCGAGCACAGCCCGGAGCGCGGCCACGACGCCTGCCTCTGCGCTGCTGACTGAGACAGGCCGGCGCGCTTGACGCGATCGCCCGCGTCCGCGATCGTGCCCCACCGAGCCTCGGGGAAACAGGCGATGCGAGCGAAGCTCTCCATAGTCCTTTGGTGTGCTGCCGGCGTGGCTCTCGCGGGCTGCTCGGCGAGCGAGACCACAGAGGTGGGCGGCGGCAGCATCAGCGGAATACCGGTGGCGGGCGCCGATACGAGATCCGGCACCAGCAGCGGCACCGTCCCCGTCGGCGGCGGCGAGGAGGGCGGCGGCACCTTCACCCCC
>CAZQPP010000008.1:4274-21657 GCA_964594295.1 uncultured Myxococcales bacterium
CGCAAACGAGGACCTCTGGTACTGCCAGGACACCGACGAGGCCTGCGAGCTCTACTGCGCCGAGGGCGAGCACTGCGGCCTGTGGAAGAGCGGGCCGGCCTGCCTCGCGGAGTGCAGGGGTCAAGAGCTCTTCAGGGACCACCCGAACCTCGCCCACGCCTGCATCGTGGAGGAGGAGTGCTCCTTCTACGAGGACACGGCGCCGTGCGTGGAGCGCAAGCAGGGGGCCTCCTCCTACGAGTGCAGCGGCGACCTCATCGAGGTCTGCGACGAGGAAGGCTGCTGCTTCCTCCGCTCCTGCGCCAACGCGTGCGCCGAGCACGGTCTCGCGTCCGCGGGCTGCGGGCACAGCCCGGAGCGCGGGCACGACGCCTGCAGCTGCGCGGCCGACTGAGGCCGACGGAGCGCGATCGCGGGCTGCCGACTCAGGCTCCTCCGGCCGGGACCAGGCCGAGCAGGATGGCGGCCGCGTAGAGCGCCACGCGGACCGGCCTGAGCAGGGAGACGAGCACGAACAGCCTCAACGGCATGCCCCACGCGCCGCACGCGTAGGCCGCGACCGAGTAGGGGATGGGCGTCATGGCCGCAAATGCCAAGGCGATGGCGCCGTACTTGCGCACGAGCGCGGTGGCCTCTGCGCCCCTGCGATCCATGAAGGACTTGAGCCAGGCCGTCTTCCTGAGAGCCACGCCGATGAGCCACGCGGTCACCCCGCCGAGCAGGCTGCCGCCGCCGCCCCACGCCACGACCGCGCCGAAGGGTGCGCCCCCGAGCAGGGCGGCCGCGGTGAAGGAGTCGTTGGGGATTGGGATCGTGAAGGCGTCGACCACGTAGAAGCCGAGCCCCACCCCGAAGGCGCCGAAGATGTCCACGAACAGCCGGCTCGCTGCGGTCAGGGGCTCCTTGAAGGCGTAGGCGAGCGCGCCAACCGCGACCATGACCACCAGAATCGACAGCAGCGTCTGCAGGGTCAGGCGCCGCACGTCGATGGTCGGGCCGGCTGCGGCCTCCGCCGCGCTGTTTTCCTGGCTGGCTTCCACTCGAGGCGACCGCTACCTGATGCTCGCCCAGATGCCGTCCCAGAGGTCGCAGCTCTCGGATTTGAGGCCGGCGCCGGGGGCGATGGGGTGCGCGAAGCGGAGGTAGGGGTCGGTGCCCGCGTCGTAGGGCGGCCAGACGATGTCGGCGTCGTCGCTCGGGGTGCCGTCCCCCGCGTGGGCTGCCCAGTAGCCCATCATGGCGTCGGAGACGGGCTTGTCCTCATCCGAGACCTTGCTGCCGACGAAGGTGGTGCCGAAGACGAAGGGCACCTCCGCCGCGTGGAAGGAGTCGAGGTCCTTGAAGTAGCCGCCCTCGAGCTTCAGCTCGAAGGAGTAACGCCAGGCCGGGACGCCGGCGGCGTGGAAGCCCCTGAGCAGCTCCCGCGTGGGGCAGATGAAGGTGCTGTCGCTGATGACCTCCTCGACGAAGAGCTTCACGTCCCTGTCCTCTCCTATCGGGTAGTGGCCGAGGATCGTATCCAGCGAGCCGCCCGAAGGGTCGCCGCCCAGGATCTTGAGCCACTCACGGGCCTCCTCCTCGGTCGTGGGGGTCTCTTCTTTGGCCAGGAAGGTCATGAGCTGACCCTCGTCCTTGTTGGTGCCCGCGATGAGGGGGACGGCGTTCACCTCGCCCTCGGCCAGGAGCTTCCACGGCTGATCCGGCAGGAAGGCGCCGTCCACGGCGGGAAGCCAGCTGTCCCCGCCGAAGAAGAGCTCGACGTCTCCGCCGCTGAGGAGCGTCTGGGCATCCCTGGCCGGGGCGGCGCGCATGCACTCGACCGCGTCCTCGGCCTCTGCACAGCCGAGCAGCCCCTCCAACCGCTCACCCTGCGCGAAGGCCTCCGCCCGACTCGGGAAGGGGATCGTGGTGCAGGGCCCGCTCTGGACGATGGCCCGGTGGAAGAGGCCAACGCTTTGCGGCGCGAAGAGGTGCACGCACGTGCTGATGCCGCCCGCGGACTCTCCGAAGAGGGTGACCTTGGCCGGGTCGCCCCCGAAGGCCGAGATGTTGTCCCGCACCCAACGCAGGGCGGCCCGCTGGTCGAGCAGCCCGAAGACCCCCGCGCCGCCTTCGTCCCCGTCCTCCTCAGCGAGGGTCGGGTGCGCCAAGAAGCCGAGCGCGCCGAGCCGGTAGTTGAGGGTGACCACCACCACGCCTGTCGCGCGCGCGAGGTTGGCGCCGTTGTAGGTCGTCTCGGCGCCGGAGCCGATCACGAAGGCGCCGCCGTGGATCCAGACCATCACCGGGGCCGGGTCCACCGGCGGGAAGTCCGGCACCCACACGTTCAGGTAGAGGCAGTCCTCATTCCCCTGGTAACCGCCGGGCGGGATCATCGTAGGCTGCGGGCACTGGGCGCCGAAGGTGGTAGAGTCACGCTCGCCGGCCCAGCTCAGGGGCTCGGTCGGGGGCTTCCAGCGCAGCTCTCCCAGCGGCGGCGCCGCGTAGGGGATGCCCTTGAAGACCCGCACCCCGTGCCCCGCCCGAGCGCCGCGGAGCAGGCCCTGGTCGACGCGCACTACGAGGCCCGCAGGGTTGTCGACGTCCTCGCCGGCGTCCTCGGTGTCCGCGGGCGGGGTCGCCTCGTCGGGTGCCTCGGAGCCCGGGTCCGCCCCGGGATCAGCTTGTGCCGCGTCGACCTGCTGGGCGGTGTCGGCCCGCTCGCCCGCGTCGGCCCCACCGCCCCCCGGGTCCCCCGACGCCCCCTCGCCGTCGCTCGAGCACGCGGCCGGCAGGAGGGCTGTGAGGAAGACGCAGAGGGCCTTGAGTGTTGGTCTGGCTCGCATGGCGCGCCAAGGTAGCACCCGCCCCGTGCGTGATCCATCGGCAGCACCTTCTCCTCGAGGCAACACATGGCAGACATTCGCGGACGCTTCCTCTGGTACGAGCTGGTCACCCCGGACACCGAGGCGGCCGCGGCCTTCTACGCCGACGTGGTCGGGTGGGGGACCACCAGGTGGGAGCGCGGCCCGATGGAGGTTCCCGGGGGCGACCGCGTCGCGACGTGCGTCGACCCCCAGGGCGTGTCCTTCGCGCTGCACGAGGCAGCGAAGAGCTGAGCCCCGGCGCCGGGCGCGACCTCTACTCTAGCCTGCCGAAGCTGCGGATGATGCGCCGCGCGTCGTCCATCGTGGCAGCGCGGGGCTGCGGCCGCGAGCGCGGTAGGGCCGCGTCGCCGCCGTCCTCCGGGTTCAGCAGCACCTCCTCGAGCGGCGGGTGATCGTAGCCTCCGCCCTCGGCGTCCAAGAAGATCGGGTTGGTGAAGGCGAGCGGCCGCACTCCGCGGTTGTGCACCACCGGGAACATGCCCGGCACACCTTCCCCGAGCCCTCTCACGAGCAGCACGACGTAGGCGTCCGACTGCACGAGCAGATCGAAGCTCACCGTCTTCTTGTAGTGGCGGTGCGGGCTGCCTTCGGCGATCGGGAAGAGATCTTCTGCGGCGAGCTCGATCGCGTGGCGCTGGCTGGGAGACACGGGCTCTCCGTCCGGCACGCTCCCGCTCTTGACGATGTGCAGGCCGAGGTTCGTGTAGACGTCGATGGTGTCGACCACCATCCACTCCGGCAGGTCGAGCTCCACCTCGAAGGTGACGGCCTCGCCGCCCGTGGCGAGCGTGTCCCCGAGGCCGGCCTCGTCGCCGGCCTTGTTCACCGCGCGCACCCGGAAGAAGGGGCCGTTGCTGCCGATGAGGCGGCCCCCGTTCACCGCGGAGACGAAGCCCGCGAGGTCGAAGCTCTCGGTGCTGTCGTGCTCCTCGGAGACAAACACGAAGGAGCGGGGCCCGCCTGCCTGCGACGTGATGGTCTTGTGGGTGTCGCTGACCGCGGTGCCGGTGGGCGCGAAGCCCCGGCCGATCATGGTCAGCCACCACCGGAAGATGGCCCAGAAGTTCTTCTGGCTGTGCCCGTTCATGATCTCGATTGCCGTGAAGTCCTCGCTCCACAAGCCGGTGTCATCCTCGCCAAGCCCTCCCTCGGGCACGTCGAGGCGGAAGTTCTCCGGGTCCATGCCGCTCGTGCCGTGCACCACGTCGGCGCGCACGGTCGAGATGTAGCCGGAGGCGGCGTGGTTGACCTGGATGACCTGCTCGCCCTCGTGGCTGTTGAACCACGCGAATATCTCCTCTGGGGTGTGGCCGGGGCCGGGCCCCCCGGCCCAGTCGAAGGCGCCGCCGTTTCGGGACGCCGGATCACGCTCGAGGGGGAAGCTGTTGTAGTGCCCGTAGTCGAAGGTGGTCAGCTCTTCTCCGATGACGCTGACGAGCTCGCTCTGCGCGCCGAGCTCCGCGACGGTGGGCGCGTAGTCGGTGATGTAGTCGTGATCGGTGCTCACGAGCACGTCGACCCCCTCGCCGAGGAAGGAGCGCACCCGGTCGGGCTTGGAGATGGGGCTGTCGGGCGAGTTGATGCCGTGCACGTGGAAGTCGCCGCTGAGCGCCCCCGTGGTGTCCACGACGTGGGCGATCTCGGCGTCGAGCTCCACCAGGTCACCCGCGACCACCGTGATCGGGTGGCCGAGGGTCTTGACGGCGTCGGGAGGCCACACCGACCACTCGAAGCCGCGGGTGACCGCCACGCGGTAGCTCCCGGGCGCGAGGGGGATGGTCGCCTCACCGGACATGCCCAGGAAGACCGTCGCCGCCGTTCCGCCGAGGGGCCCGTTGAGGGAGATGTCCCGGTCCTGGGAGGTAGGGCGCGCGGGGCACTTCCCCTCCTCGCAGCTCACCGTGATCTTGGCGGGCACGGCCGAGCCGTCGGGGCGCTTCACCCTGACCTTCAAGGTGGCGGGCAAGCCGACCTCGACGTCGGCCTCCTCCCTGCCTCCCGGCTCGAGCGTCACCTGCGCCGGGGCGAGCAGGGGGTAGCCCTCCTTGTAGGCCCGCACCGTGAAGGCGCCCGCCGGGACCTCCATGGCGAAGGCGCCGTCCGCGCCCGAGACGTCCTGGTTGAGGGCGCGGCCCTCGGCGTCGACGGCGGTGACGCGGGCGCCCTTCACCGCGGCGCCCTCGGAGTCGCGCACGACGCCCCCGATCGTGCCGGTCTCGGCCCCGAGGCTTCGCCAGGCGAAGTCCAGCATCCCGGCGAGCGCTCCCCGGGAGACGAGGTGCCAGTGAGCGCGGGCGACCGTCTCGCCGGCGCCGATGTGCATGAAGCCGGGGTGGGAGGGCACCTTCTCCTTCGGGGACAGGATGGTCGCGAGGGGGCTCGTCGTGCCGAGGATGCCGATGGCGACACCCGAGACACCGAGGAAGGCCCCGCCCGCGGGCAGCCCCTCGCCAAGCCCCGGCACCGCGTCCGGCACGTAGGCGTGGCTCGCCGCCGGGCCGCGGAAGGCGACGAAGCTCAGGGGGATGCCGTTGATCGCCTCCGAGCCGAGGGTGTCGTAGCCGAAGCCCTTCCGGCTCCCCGTCGGCACGAAGAAGCGGAGGTCCCCTCCCGAGTCGACCAGGTGCGCGAAGGGGGCGTGCACGGTCTCCTCGCCGTCGTTGCGGACGGCCGTCACCACCCGCACCCCGCGGTCCCCCGGGCGGAGCACGTAGTAGAGGGTCACGGTCACGGGCAGATCGGCCTCCACGTCGAAGGAGAGCTTGAGCTCGATGCCTCGCACGAAGGCGCGGATCACGCCCGGGATGTTGATGAAGTCCAGGAGCTCGAGGTGCCCCGTCACCGCGAGCACGCCGACGCCGTCGGAGCCGTCCGAGAGGATCTCGAAGCGGTCGGGCTTCAGGGTCCAGCCGATGTTCAAGAAGAGGCAGAGCTCGCCGACCACGTCGCCCACCGGCGCGCCGTCCTCGCCCAACACCGACGCGTCGATGACGTTCCCGCCGTAGGGGCACGGCCCGATGACGCGGTCGTCCTCCTCGACCACGAAGCGCACCCCCTCGTTCTCGAGCACGAAGTCTCCCACACGCGCCGTGGCGGCCTCTCCGCCGACGAGCTCGTCCTCCGCCGTGCTCTTGAAGACGCGGACCTCCCCTTCGGGGGCGGGCTCGCCGTGGAGATAGGCCTCGAGGTCCACTTCAACGCGGTCTCCCGGCTCCGGGCGCGGCTCGGTGACGTCCGCCGGGGCGGCGCCGTCCGCTTCGGAGGAGTCTGCCGCCCCTGGGTCCGGCGCTCCGGGGTCTGCCACGCCGTGATCCGCGCCGCCCTCGTCCGTGCTGGACACATCGGCCGCAGCGCCGCCCTCGTCAGCGGGCTCGCTCCCCGGTGCGTTCTCGGCCTCGCAGCCGCTCACCGCGAGGAGCGGAAGTGCCAACAAAAGCACGGCGACTCGGAAGGCGTGGATCATTCGAGACCTCCATGACCCTGGAGAGACAGGGAGGTCTACCATTCCCGCGCGGCGCAAACCACGGCTCGACGCCGTAGGCCCTTGTTCACGCGGGCAAGGGCAGGGGCAAGGGCAAGGGCAAGGGCAAGGGAGGAACCCGTCGGCGCTGCGCTTCGCGGGCTCCTAAGGCCCCTCCTCGTCGTCCCCCGGAGGCGAGGCCTGAACCACCTGCTGGAGTCGCTGAACCGCACGCTCGGCCGCGGGCAGGTAGGGCTGCTCGGTCGGGAAGTCCCTCGCCACCTTGACGTACCGGCGCCACGCGATCAGCGCCTCCTCGTAGCGCAGGGCGGCTTCGTAGGTGTAGGCGAGGTTGTAGAGCGCCTGGGGATAACGAGGTTGGAGCTCGATGGCCCGCTTGAAGGCCTGGATCTCCTCTTCGGTGCGCTTGAGCGCGTGGAAGACGAGCGCCCGGTTGTACTCCGCCTTGGAGAAGCGCGGCTCGAGCTCGACCGCCTTGGCGTAGGCGGAGAGGGCCTCCTCGTAGGTCGCCGTCTGCGCCTTGCCCTCGAGACGCTCGGCCACGCGGGACAAGGCGATGCCGAGGTTGTAGTGCACGGCCGGCACCTGGTCGTTGACCTCGAGGGCCGACCGGTAGGCCTTCACCGCCGCGTCGAGGCGGCCCAACATGGCCAGCGCCACGCCGAGGTTCATGCGCGCGTCGTAGGCGTCGCCGTCGAAGGCCCCGGCCTTCTCGTAGGCGATCGCGGCCTCTTCGAGGCGGCCGAGCTCCTCGAGCGCCACCCCGAGGTTGAACCAGGCCTTCGCGTACTCGGGGTCCAGCTCGATGGCCCGCCTGTACGCGGCGACCTCGTCGAGGATGGCGCCCTTCTTGCCGTAGGCCAGGGCCAGGTTGTACCAGGCCTCGCGAAACTCCGGCTTGAGGCGCACGGCCTCCGCGAGGTGCGAGACGGCGCGATCCACCTGCCCGGCCTCGAGCGCCGCCGTGCCGCGCTTGAAGTGGTCGGACTCGGTCAGGTGCTCGAGCCCTCCCTCCTCGACGTCGGCGGTCGAAGAGACCGACGCGTCGGCCCCCAGAGACTGGGCGGGAGAGGAGGTCGCCAGGCCCCACGCGAGCAGGGTCGCGAGGGCGACGAAGGCTGTGCGCGTCAGAGGCATGGCGGAAGGCTAGCGGAACTCGGATGTCGGCGCCACTAAGGGAGCTCCGGGGCAGCCTTGACCGCGCCCCCCGGTCGTGCTGGCCTGGGGCCACGTCACGGCATCAAGGGGACGGGCACATGCTTGAGGCTCTCTCGAGACGACGCTTCCTGAAGCTCGGCGCGGCGGCGACCGGCAGCGTGGTCCTGCTCGGCAACTCGAGCGGCTGCGCCACGAGCAGCGCCGCGATGGGCTGGCAGGCCGACGAGCAGGCCCGCCTCGCCCGCGACGAGAGACCTGGAGCCCCGCTGGACGTCGTCGTCCGCGGCGCTCCCGACGCGGCCGTGCTCAGGCGACGGGCTCGAGAGGTTCCGGCGGGAGCAGACCTGCGCGCTCTCGCGGGGCGCATGGAGGCGAGCATGCGCGAGGCCAAGGGCGTCGGTCTCGCCGCGCCCCAGGTCGGGCTGTCGATCCGGGCCGCCGTGCTGATGCTCGGCTTCCGCGGCGACAACCCCGAGGTGGTCTTCACGATAAACCCGCGCATCCTCGAGCGCTCGGACGAGACGGAGAAGCGCTACGAGGGCTGCCTGAGCATCCCTGGCGTCGGCGGCCTCGTCCGGCGCAACGAGTGGGTGAGGGTCGGCTACCAGAGCCCGGAGGGCGTGCTGTCCGGAGATCCGGCAGAGATCGTCGTCGAAGCCAGGGGCTGGGACGCCGTGCTCTGGCAGCACGAGCTCGACCACCTCGAGGGCGCGCTCTACACAGACCGCCTGCTCGGAGAGCTCCTGCCCAGCGAGGAGATGCGAAAGCGGCGCAAGGAGATGGAGGAGAAGGACCCGGACGGGGTCAGCGCCCGAGGAGCGCTCCTACTGGGCGGGGCAGGCGTTTCGGGGCGAAACGCCTCTACGCGGGGCGCTTCGCAAGCGAAGCGCCTATTTGCCTGAGGCCTGGTCAGGCAGACCTCCGAGCTCCTCGAAGGGGTTTTGGAGGACACGATCCGCCGTGTCCATGCCGAAGCGCGACGACAGCCCGTCGTCGATGCGCTCGTCGTAGCTGTAGCGCAGGTGCAGCATCTTGCGGACGACAACCTCGCCGTCCCTGACCACCGGGCGCTCCTCGATGCGGCCCACCATCAGGAAGAGCGGGCAGTTCCCCCACTCGTAGAGGTGGTGGTAGCCGGGCCCCATGCCGAGGCTGCCGAGGTTGGCGATGAAGACGCTGGTGTACATGCCGTCGTTTTCGATGAAGCCGTGGGGCAGGACGTTGTGGTAGTCGAGCCACTTGAAGAGGCCCACGAAGACGTTCAAGACGGCCCGGGGCAGGAGCGTGAAGAGGGAGAGCTCCTTGTCGAGGTAGGTCTTCTTCTCGCTGCGCTCGACCCCGATCTTCGAGTTGATGCGCTCGCACAGCTCCCTGAAGCTCTCTCCGTCGGTCATCGTCATCTTGACCGCGGCGAGCTTGGCCTCCTTGTCGAGCTTCTTTCGCTTCATCGAGAAGGTTATCTGCCGGTCCTTTCGCTGGTAGAGGCGACGGCCGGCGATGAAGCGGTTCATCGACGGGTTCTCTTCGAGGCCCTTGGCCACCGCACCGACGAGGCAGTGTGTGACGTCCACGTGGAAGTACTGTCTGGCCTGCTGCACGTAGTCGAGGAGCGCGTGGGCGTCGACGTAGCGGTCGAAGAAGACTATCGACTCGTTCCGTCCTTGCATGATGAAGGGCATCATGCGCCGGTAGGGGTGGATGCCGGCTATGTGGCGCCCGTCCTTGCGGGATGTCTTGAGGTTCAAGGCGACCCAGACGAGGGCCAGGACCGCGATGACGATGAGGGCGGCGCTCATGCCTTACTCCTGATGCGGGCGAGGGTGTCGGCCACTCGGTCGGCCGTGTCCCTGAGCTGCTCCTCGGTATGCAGCGCGGTGACGAAGAAACGCAAGCGGGCCGCGTCGTCGGCGACGGCCGGGAAGATGATGGGCTTGGCGTTGACGCCCTGCTCGAGGAGCTCCGCCGCGAGCTTGAGGGCGGTCAGGGAGTCGCCCGTGATGGCCGGGACGACCGGCGAGAGCCCCCGCGCCAGCCCCGTGTCGATGCCCCGCTCCTTCATCGCCTCGTAGAAGAGGCGGCTGTTCTTCTGGAGCTTCTGTACACGCCACGGCTCGTCCGCCATGAGCCGCAGCGCCGAGAGCGCCGCCTGGCCGATGGTCGGGGTCATGCCGGCGGCGAAGACGAAGCCGGGCGTGGTGTAGCGGAGGTAGTCGACCAGGACCTTGGAGGCCGCGATGAAGCCGCCCATGGAGGCCATGGACTTGGACAGGGTCCCCATCACGATGTCCACCCGCAAGGGGTCGAGGTCGAAGTGCTCGATGAGGCCGCGGCCGGTCTTGCCTACGGTCCCGAATGAGTGGGCCTCGTCCACCATGAGCATGCAGCCGAAGCGCTCCTTGAGCTCGAGGTAACGCGGGAGCTGCGCGAGATCGCCGTCCATCGAGTACGCGCCCTCTACGAGGATGAGCACCTTCTCGTGGTTGGGCCGCAGCTCCTTGAGCTGAGCCTGCAGGTGATCCGGGTCGTCGTGGCGGAAGCCCCTGCGGGAGGCGCCGCTGAGCTTGATGCCCTGCAGGCAGGAGTCGTGGATCAGCTCGTCGTGCAAAACGAGGTCTGAGGGGCCGAAGAGGTGGCCGATAACCGTCACGTTGGTCGCATGGCCGGAGGGGAAGACGATGCAGCTCTCGCTGCCGACGGCGTCGGCGAGGGCGGCCTCGAGCTCCCGGTGGAAGGGGCGCTCGCCCGACGCGAGGCGAGACGCGCTCACCGACGTGCCGTAGCGCTCCATGGCCGCCGCGACGTCGCCTCGCACGCGCGGGTCCCCCGACAGCCCGAGGTAGTTGTACGAGGAGTAGTTGACTATCTCGCGGCCCTCGATGCGAGTCGTGTCCCTCGCCGTGCCTTCGTGGAGGTCGAAGTAGGGGTTCTTGAGGCCCATGGCCTCGACCATCTGGATGCGGAGCTGCAGGTCCTTGACCTCGGGCCACTCGGCCGGGTCGACCCATTCGGCCTTCGGCTCGAAGCTCTCGTCTGCTCCTCCCTGATCGCTCTCCGGCTCCTCGCGATCGATGGTGCGGAGCTGGGCGACGACATCTTCGGCGAGAGCGACGAGGGCGCCGTCATCCCGGTAGAGCGCGATGTCTGCGCGGAATCGGTCCTCCTCCTGCTCGCCGAAGCGCACCTCGCAGACCAACTCGGTCCCGGGCTCGACGCCATGAAGCTGCACGTAGCGCCCGATGGAGACCGGCGTGCCGGCCCTGCCCATGCGCGTCCAGGCCACGTAGGCGCAGAGCTGCATCGCGCTGTCCAAGACGAGCGGGTCCACGGTCCAGGTCGACACGGGCCGACCGGGCACCCAGGCTCGCGCGTCGCCGGCACGCACGCGGCCGCGGCCGAAGCTCTCGGAGATGCCGTCCACCGCCACGAGCCCCTGGAGGAGCGGGCCGTGGAAGGTGCCGCGCGCGTAGAAGTCCCCGACGGAGATCGAGCCGGGCTCCCCGCCCGAGAGGCGCTCGGGCTCGTCCACACGCTCGAGCAGGGGCCGGATGGTCGCCTGGTAGGCGAGCTCCTCGTCGTCACCAACCCTGAGCTGCGCCGTCTCGGCGTCGACTCGAAGCGAGACCGGGACCGGCTCCGTGACGGGAACTCCCCGGAAGAGGGTGAGCTCCGACAGCTCGAGAGGCGCGCTCGCCCCGGCCGCGTCGGCCATCATGGCGGCCGCCGATGCCAGCGGCAGGACGGGCCGCCCGTCGACCGCGTGGTCCTCGAGGAAGGGGTGGGTCTCGGCGGAGAGCACGTCTCTGTGCTCGTTCCGCCGCAGCACCGACGGCACGCGCCTTCCGCGCACCACCGGGCCGGAGCTCGAGCCCAGGTCCTCGACGAGGGCGTCGAGGCCGGGAGCGTCCGCCACGAAGTCGACGCCCTCGGCGCGCATCGTGCCGCGCACCGCCTCCGGGATGGTGCCCACCATGTCGGAGGCGGTCCAGGGACCGAGCTCGGACGCGACCCCGCGAATGCGCGGCGGCAGGTGCCGCGTGAGCTCCGAGAGCAGGGCGTTGCCCGCCGCGTAGTGGGCCTGGTGGCGGTTGCCGAAACGCCCCGCCCAGGAGCCGACGCCCATGGCGACGCGCAGGCTCTCTCCGCAAGCCCTGATCGCGTTGAGGAAGCCCTCGCCCTTCACCTCCCTGGCCAGACGCCCGGCCTGGGGGTCAACCGTCCCGAGGGCGCCGTCCGCCAGCACGCCGGCCGCGTGCACGAGGAGGGTGACGGGGGGCTTGCCTTCCAGGGCCCGGCGAAGGCTCTCCGGGTTGGTGACGTCAGCGCGGAGGATCTCCACGGCTCCGTCGCTCCCTTCGAGCAGCTCGCGCGCTTCGCTACCCGGCTCGGAGCGCCCGGCCAGCAGGACGTGGGCACCCAGCTCGGAGAGCCGAGCGCCCAGCTTCAGGCCGATGCCCCGCGTGCCCCCGGTGACGAGCACCACGTCGCCCGCGGCCGGCGCGTAGGGCTCGGCCGACTCACCCACCGCCTTCGTGCCCGCACAGAAGCGGCCCTCACGGGTGTAACGCACGTCCACGCTGCGCTCGCTCGAGCCGAGCTCGTCGCCGACGAAGCCGGTGAGGGCCCGAAGGCCGGTGCCCTTGAGCAAGCTCGGGCTCAGGTGGATCGATGTCGCCCTGGTGCCCAGGTCCTCGCGCGCGAGAGAGCGAACGACCCCGCTCGCGGCCTCGGCCCAGGGATCGTCCTCGCGGCGGACCAGCAGCAGCTCGGGGAGGGAGCCGAGCTGGGCCTGACGGTCGAGCAGGGCGATCAGGCGCCCCGCGTGGTCGACGGGCTCGGCCTCTCCCGCCAGCACCGCGGAGACCGGCACGGGATCCTTGTGGGGGAGCACGTAACAGATCCGGGCTGCCGCAGGGGCGTCGCCGGCATCCCCCTCGGGCAGGAAGGTCACGTCATAGCCGGCGTTGCCCAGCCCGGCGGCCAGCTCCGACACGAGCTCCGAGCCCTGGGCTCCGACGAGGAGCACCGGCCCCTCCGCTGGCCGTGCGCCAGCGCCGGCGAGCGGAGCCGCGTGCCAGACCGGAGAGAAACGCGAGAGCGGCAGGTGGTCGTCGGCGGCCGTGGCCGCGGCCTCCCCCGGGTCCTCGAGGAAGCCCACGAGGTCGGCGATGGTCGGGTCGTTGACCAGCAGCTCCTGGGGGATCCCCGGGAGCTCCGGCAGGCGCTTCGAGAGCTCGGCGCTCAGGTCGGCAACCATCAGGGAGTCGAAGCCCAGCTCCGCGGCCAGGCTCATGCCGGGGCGCAGGCCGTCTTTGGGGTAAGCGCTGATGCGGGCCACGGCGTCCATGACCAGGTCCAGCATCGAGTCGTCGCCGCTCGCTACCTCCGCCGGAGGTGACGTCGCCGCTCCGGTCGCCCCCGCGGGCACCTCGACGACGCGCTCCGAGGCGCCGTTGAGGCGCACCCTACCGTTGGTGGCGGTTGCGTGGACGGGCCAGTACTCGCGCCGCGGCAGCACCACCGGCGGCACGCTGGCCACGGGCAGGTCGGCCGCGAGAGCCGTGACGTCCACCTCGACGCCCCGCACCCAGAGCTCGGCCAGGCCGAGCAGCAAGGAGGTGCCACCGTCGTCGTCGTCTTTAGAGGCCAGCGAGATGACGGCGCCGGCGTCTGCGCCCAGGGTCCCGCGCGCAAAGGAGACCAGCGGCCCTCCCGCTCCGACCTGCAAGAACACCTCCGCGCCCTGCTCCTTGCACTGCTCGAGGGCGCGGGTGAAGAGCACGGGCGAGGTGGCGTGTGCCCGGAAGACCGAGCGGGCCTCGACCGCTCCGCGGTAGGGGTGGTCGATGATGCAGGAGGCGACGACGGCCTCGGGCGCGCGGAAGTCTTCTATCCGGCCGATGGCGGGCTCGAGGTCCAGGCTCTCGAAGACCTGGGAGTGGAAGCCGTGGGAGACCTTGAGGGTGGTCGCCTTCACGCCCTTCGCCGCGGCGCACGCGGCCACCTCGGCCACGGCCTCGGTCGACCCGGACACCACCACCTGGCGCGGGTGGTTCACGTTGGCCACGACGGCGCCGTCGACCAGCAGGCTCTCCGCGGTCTCGCGGTCGCAGACCAGCGCGACCATGGCGCCGCGGTCCCCGCGCATGCCGGCCATCGCCAGGCCGCGCATGGCCGTGAAGCGGCAACCCTGCTCGGGCGAGAGCACCCCGCCGGCCGTGGCGGCGGTGAACTCGCCCACCGAGTGGCCGGCCACGACGTCGGGACGCACTCCGACCGTCTCGAGCAGGCGCACGAGGGCCATTCCCACCGCGAAGAGCGCCGGCTGGCAGTGCTCGGTCTCGGTCAGCTCGGCCGTCGCGCGCTCGGAGTCGACCGGCACCTCGCGACGCTCGGGGTAGAGGTAGTGGCTAAGCGGGAGCTCGAGCAGGTCGCGGACCGCCTCGTCCATCTCGGCCAGGGTCTCCTCGACCACCGGGAAGCGGTCCCGGATGCCGGCGAGCATGCTCGTGCGCTGGGCGCCCTGGCCGGGGAAGAGGAAGGCCAGCTTCGGGGCCGCCGCGCCGGCGGTTCCGATGGCGACACCGTCGGGGAAGCCACCTTTGGCCACCGCCCGGAGCCTGGCCGCGAGCTCCGCGGTGTCCCCGGCCACCACCCCGAGGCGGGCGGCCTGGCGCCGCCTGCCGCCCCAGGCGCGGGCGACGCCGGCGACGGTGGCCGACGCGTCGCGCTCGACCGCATCGGCGGTGCGCCCCGCCAGATCGCGAAGGGTCGGCTCGTCCGGTGCGGAGATCAGGACCAGCTCGGCCTGCTGCCGCATCGGCGCGGCCGCTGCGGACGTGCCGGCGGTGACGCTCGCGCGCGTCTCCGCCACCGGGGGCGGAGAGACGATCGCGTGCACGTTGGTGCCGCCGAAACCGAAGGAGCTGATGCCGGCCAGGTCGTTGCCGTTGCTCCAGTCGCGAGCCTCGGTGAGCAGCCTGAAGGGCGAGCCCTCCAGCGGCAGGTCCTCCTTGGGCGACTCGAAGCCGGCCATGGGCGGCAGGCGGCGGTGGTGGACGGCCTGGACCACGCGGATCAGGCCCGCGATGCCCGCGGCGCTCATCGTGTGGCCGACGTTAGCCTTGGCGGAGCCGAGCACGACCTCGCTCGCCTCCCTGCCCACCGACTCGAGCAGGCCGGAGAGCTCGATCTTGTCTCCGACGCCGGTCCCCGTGCCGTGGGCCTCGAGGTACCCGAGGCGCTCGGGCGAGAGGCCGGCGTCCTGCCAGGCCGCGCGCACGACCTCCACCTGCCCCTCCATCACGGGCGCCATCGGTCCCTCGCCGCCGCCGTCGTTGTTGGAGGCGATGCCGCGGATGACCGCGTAGATGCGGTCGCCCTCTTCGACGGCGTCCTCGAGGCGCCTCAGCGCGAGCATGCCGCCGCCGTCGCCCTGCACGAAGCCGTCGGCGCGAGCGTCGAAGGGGAGACAACGCCCGGAGGGGCTGATCGCGCCGACCCTGGAGAAGCCGACGTGCTGCTCGGGGGTCACGCAGACGTAGACACCCCCGGCGAGAGCCATGTCGACGCTGCGGCTTCGCAGCGCGCTCACGGCCTCCGAGACCGCGAGCAGGCCTGACGCGCAGGCGGAGTCGGTCACGAAAGCCGGGCCGTGGAGCTTGAGCTCCTGCGCCACGGTGGCCGCCGTCATGTTCGCGAGGATTCCCGGCGCCATGAAAGGGCGCGCAGCGACGAGCTTCTCTACCGCCCGCGCGAGCTGCTCCGTGTCCTCGGGCGCCTGCCCGAGCGCGCCCGACGCCATGAGCTGGGCGACCACGCGCGCGGTCATCAGGGTGCGGAACTCGACCGCGGTCATGCCGACGTAGACGCCGGTCTTGTATGGAAGCTCCGCCGGCTGCCGGCCGAGGTCGTCGACGGCCTGGTAGCTGAGCTCGAGGGCGAGGCGCTGCTGCGGGTCCATCACCTCGACGCGGCGAGGCGGCACCTTCAGCGCCACCGCAGGGAAGGTGCGGATGTCCATGAAGCCGCCCCGGTGGACGTAGGACTTGTCCGCCGCGCGCGGGTCCGCGTCGAAGAAGGCGCCGTGGTCCCAGCGATCTTGGGGGATCGGGCCGAAGCCGTCCCTGCCGTCTTCGGTGAGCTGCCAGTACTCGGAGAGATCCCGGGCCCCGGCGAAGCGGCACGCCATGCCCACGACCGCGATGTCGCGCTCGTCGAAGTCTCCCCGGTCGCGGTGCCCGATCTGGTCGGCGATTCCGTTGGCGCTCATGGCTTCTCGTGCTCCTCGACGGACCACAGAGACCTGCGACGCTTCACTCATCGCCGGCCCCCGGCCCGCCTGCGCGGCTTCGGCCGCGCAGCTAGCACGGCGATCAGGCCCCCGCAACCGAGCGAGCGCTCGTGTTACCCAGCGTTTCCTTTGGGAAACACCCCGCGTAGAGGCGTTTCGCTCGCGAGACGCCTGCCCCGCTTTCAGAGCGTCTGCTCGGCATGAAACCCAGCAGCGCTCGGGAAACTCAATTCCTTAGCAATTGCAGTCGCCTGGTTGCTGCGGTCGGTTCTCAACAACCCCGGGCAAGAAAGCCAGCCCGCTACCCAACTCGCCGACCAAGAGAATCTCGCGCAAAGCCGCAAAGGCGCGAAGACAAAAGAACTCCTTCTCCTCGCGCTCTTGGCGTCTTGGCGCCTTTGCGCGAGCCAATCTGCCACTCTGTCCGGACTTCTTGAGAAGCTACTTGCTGCGCCTGTAACTCCTCAACAAATCCGAGCAAACGCCCTTGGGAAACAGAGAGGGTTGCTGAACAGGATAGACAGGATTGGGATGCAGCATGAAGAGGCTTCCCTTCCTGTTCATCCTGTACATCCTGTTCAAAGCTCCATGCTTCTCCCGGACTTGTGGAGGAATCTCTCGCGTTTCCCCGAGCGCTCCTAGGCCGGATGCGCCTTCCGGTACTTGCGCAGCTCCCCGTCGATCACCAGGCGGACCGCCCACGGAGCGTGGCGGTACATGAAGTGGGTGAAACGCCCCATGGCTCCCGGCACGATGAGATAACGGCCCCGCGCGGCTCCGAGGAGCATGGTGCGCGCGACCTCCTCGGCGCTCATCGTCTTCACCTCTCCGGCGATGGCCTTCGTCTCGGGGGGCTTGATCCTGTTCTCCTCGTGGAGCTGTGGGGTGTCCGTGTCGGGTGGGAAGAGCACGGAGATTCCGATGCCGTGGTCCAGGAGCTCCTGGCGCAGGCAGTCCGAGAAGCCGGTCACCGCGTGCTTGCTCGCGGCATAGGCCGTGTAGCCGTAGATGCCCATGAAGCCGAGCATCGACGTGACGTTGATGAGGTGGCCGCCGCGCTGCGCGATGAGGGTCGGCAGGAAGGCGCGGGTCACGTGCACCGTGCCCATGTAGTTCACGCGCATCATGGACTCGAAGACCTCGTCGGGGGTCTCGAGGAAGGTCGCGGGGTGGGCGATGCCGGCGTTGTTCACCAGCACGTCGAGGCCGCCGAGCCCTTCGAGGACCACCAGGGCCGCCTCCTCCACGGCTCCCCGGTCGGCGATGTCGAGGGCGGTGCAGCCAAAGACCTGCCCGGAGCCGGCGGCCGCTGCGCTCACCTCGCCGAGGGCCTCCTCGAGGCGCTCCCGGCCGCGCGCCGCCAACCACACGCTGGCTCCCGCCTGCGCAAGCTGAACGGCCGCAGCCCTTCCGATGCCGCTCGACCCGCCTGTGATGAAGACCTTCTTTCCGCTGTAGAAGCACATGGCTGCCCGCTCTTGGATTCGTCCGGCTACATGCGCCAAAGCGCGGCGCCAGGCAAGCCCCAAGCCGGCATGGCCGGCATGGCCGGCATGGGGTCCGGGGGTGCCCAATTTTAAAAATTCC
>CAZQPP010000008.1:21667-39028 GCA_964594295.1 uncultured Myxococcales bacterium
GGGGGTGCGGGGTTCAATTTTTCACTTTCCGGGGGGGGGCTTTTTTTTTAATTTGCCCACACCTGACCCCGATCATCCCGTCCCCGATCATCCCGTCGTTGTTTGACTTCGCCGGGCACATGAGCCAAACCGCGCCGGATCGATTCCTTGGAGGCGAAGATGGCCGCGGGCAAAGACACGCTGCCGCCACCCCACCACCCCGACTGGACCCTGGTCGAGGCCGTGCGTCTCGCCGAGGCGCGCTCCCCCTTCGAGGACGGCGGGTACACCTTCTTCAAGGGTGACGGCAGCTCCCACAAGGTGACCTTCCCGGAGCTCAGGCGTCGAGCCGAGGACCATGGGAAGCTGCTCCTGGAGCGCGGCCTGAGCAAGGGAGACAGGGCCGGCCTCATCGTGCCCGACCCCGAGGACTTCGTGGTGGCCTTCCTCGGCGCCATAAGCGCAGGCGTCGTGCCCGTGCCCCTCTACCCGCCCCTGGGCTTCGGCAAGCTCGACGCCTACGTGGACTCGACGGAGCGAATCCTGACCAAGGCCGGCGCGCGCCTCCTCGTCACCTCGAAGAAGGTGCAGCCGGTCCTCTGGTCGCTCGTCGACCGGGTCGCCACCCTCGAGGAGCTCGCCTGCACCGAGGAGCTCAACTCCGCCACCCCCGATCCCGACACGCGGCCCGAGCCGGTCGCCCCCGAAGATCCGTGCTTCTTGCAGTTCACCTCGGGGAGCACGGCCCTGCCGAAGGGGGTCGTGGTGACACACCGCTCCCTCGGCGAGAACGCGTGGGCCATCTTGAGCGAGGGCCTCGAGGTCGACCCCGCCAAGGACCGCTGCCTGAGCTGGCTGCCGCTCTACCACGACATGGGGCTCATCGGCTTCGTGCTGACGCCCCTGATGATCGGCCTCGACTCCTGCCTCATCCCGACGCTCCGCTTCCTGACGCGCCCGACCTGCTGGATGCAGGCCATGCACGACCACAGGGCGACCCTGACCTTCGCCCCGAACTTCGGCTACGGCCTCGCGACGCGGCGGACATCCGACGAGAAGGTCCGCGCCCTCGACCTGAGCCACGTCAGGGTGCTCGGCGCCGGCGCCGAGCCGAACCACCCCGGCACCCTCGGCGCCTTCATGGAGCACTTCGCCCCGGCCGGGCTGCGGCCCAGCGCCCTCATGCCCGTCTACGGCATGGCCGAGGCCACCCTCGCGATGGCCTTCTGCGGTCTCAGCGACGAGATGAAGGTGGATCGCGTCAGGGCCGAACCCTTCGCCGACGAGGGGCGGGCCGAGCCCGAGGAGCAGGGAGGCGAGAGCGACAGCGACGAGGCCGCGGCCCTCTCCTTCGTGTGCTGCGGCCGCACCTTCAAGGGCCACGAGATCATCATCGCCGACGACGAAGGCGAGCCGCTGCCCGAGCGCGCCGTCGGCGAGATAGTCTTCCGCGGCCCCAGCCTCACCCCCGGCTACTTCGAAGACCCCGAGAAGACCGCCGCCGCCTTCACCGAGCGCGGCCTCCGGACCGGCGACCTCGGCTACCTCGCCGGCGGCGAGCTCTACGTGACCGGCCGCAAGAAGGACCTGATCATCTTGAACGGCCGAAACTACGACCCCGCCAGCATCGAGTGGGCCGTCGCCGAGATCGACGGCGCCCGCAGGGGAAACGTCGTCGCCTTCTCGATCCCCGGAACCGTGACCGAAGAGCTCGTCGTCGTGGCCGAGGCCCGCCCGAAGGTCGACCGCGAGGCGCTGCGCGACGCCATCATCGAGCACCTGCGAGAGGACCTCGTCCTGAGCCCCAAGGACGTGCTCCTCGTCGACAAGGGCAGCCTCCCCAAGACCACCAGCGGCAAGCTCCAGCGCGCCAAGACCCGAAAAGCCTACCTCGACGGCACCCTCGGAGCGGAAGGCGACCGCACGGCCGGCGGGAAGGGCCCCGCCTTGACGGTCGCCAAGCACGTAGCGGCCTCCCTCGTCAGCCGCGGCAAGCACGCGGTCCGCAAACGCATGGGGAGCTGAGCCCGCCTACGCGCCGGCCAGCGGTGCCTGCGCGCGGTCGCTCTCCCCGAGCAGGATGCTGCAACAGGTCAGCTCGTCGACGACGACGGCGCAGTCCTCGACGAAGACACCATCCGGCTGATCGGGAGCGGCGTCGACCTCGAGCACACGCACACCGTGACGCGCGAGGGCCGAGACGTACTCCTCATGCTGCAGGCGCGCTCGCTCGAAGTCGACGGCCCTGCGGCCGAGGAAGGTCAGCTCGCAGTCGGCGATGCGGGGGCTCGGAGCGCGAGTGAGAGCGATGGTCATTCTGCTCGAGACGGTGTGGAGCAGGGTCGCGAGCGCGCGGCCGGCCAAGCTCGGGCGATTGAAATGCTCAGCCGAATCTGGTCATGCACGTCGCATGGCAAGGCCAAGACGCCTCGACCCCCGCAATCTTATCATCGCCGCTCTGCTCGGGTGGCTCCTGGCCTGCGGCTCCGAGCCGGCGGCGGAGCGCGACGCGGGCACCATCGACGCCAGCACGCTCTCCGATCCCGGCGCGACGAGCGACGCCGGCCACCTTGCGGACCCGGGGGAGGACGTCCGGAGCACCACGGAGCCCGACTCGACCGGCACCGCCCAAGCCGACCCGGGCACACAGGATCCCGGCCCTCCGGACGCCGGCGCGCCTGACCCGGGTCCGCCCGACGAAGGACCCCTGTCACCGCCGAGCTTCGAAGGGAGCGGCTTCTTCCGGGTCGCCGAGGCGCAGGGGCGCTGGTGGCTCGTCACGCCCGAGGGCGAGGCCTTCTACAGCGTCGGCGTCAACCACGTCTCACCCCGCGGCTATGATGACAAAGCCAACGGCGGCAACCCCTACGCCGAGGCCGTCGCCGAGCTCTACGTGGACCACGACGAGTGGGCGCGTGTAGCGGTCGAGAGGCTGCGCTCCTGGGGCTTCAACACGATCGGCGCCTGGTCGGACAACGACCGCCTCGGGCCGCAGATGCCCTACACGGCCATCCTGGGTTTCAGCTCGGCGAGCTACAAGGGGCCGGACATGCCGGACTACTGGGACCCGGCCTTCGAAGAGGGTGCGGCCGCCGAGGCCGCGAAGCACGTCGCCCCGAGGCGGGACGACCCGCTGCTCATAGGCTGGTTCACCGACAACGAGCTGCGCTGGGGCCGTGACCCGCTCAACTCCAAGACCATGCTGGAGATCTACCTGGACATGCCCCACGACGCTCCCGGGCGCGCGGTGGCCGAGAGCTACGAGGGCGACGACTCGGGCTTCACGCGAGCGCTGGCGGATCGTTACTTCAGCGTGGTCACGGCGGCCGTCCGCGCCGAGGACCCCAACCACCTCATCCTCGGCGCCCGCGTGGTGAGCGTCATGACCCCGCTCGAGGTCGTGGAGGCGGCCGGGCCCCACGTCGACGTGCTGAGCGTCAACAACTACGAGTTCCTCCCCGCCTTCGACACGGAGGTGAACCGGACCTCCGGCCCCTTCCTGGCGCGCGACGGCTGGCTGGAGCTCTTCTCCGAGGCCTCCGGGCGCCCGGTGATGATCACCGAGTTCTCGTACCGGGCGCGTGACGCGGGGCTGCCAAACACGTGGCCGCCCTTCTACCCGACCGCCGCGGACCAGGAGGAGCGCGCCGACCTCTTCGAGCAGTACGTCGAGCGCTGCTACGCGGCCCCGCACATCATCGGCCACCACTGGTTCGAGTACTACGACGAGCCCAAAGGCGGCCGCTTCGACGGCGAGAACTGCAACTTCGGCCTCGTGGACAACCACGACACCCCGTGGGCCGTGCTGACCACGCGCATGACCGAGGTCCACGCCCGGGCGCCGCACCGGGAGCGCTGAGCGGCTCTTGCCAGGCAGCTGCCAGGCGTGGAGACTGTCGCGATGCACCGCGCTACTTGCATCACAGCCTTCTTGATGACGCTCCTCGCCCTCCCGCTGACCGCGGCGGGAGGCGAGGCCACACCGCGCGCGTGGCGCGTCGAGCGCCGTCCGGTCGTGCTCCACGGGGCTCCGGTCCTCGGGGAGGCCGAGATTCGGCTCCGCAACACCAGGACAGGGGAGGTCGTGCCGCTCCGGAGCCCGGACGGCGGGATCTTCAGCGCGGCGGCCCCGGCGCCCTCGATCCAGCCTGCCGAGGCCGTGGCCGTAGCGCGCAAGAGGCTGACCCGCCGCGGAGCGGGGCTCCTCGGGGCGGAGGGCTGGCGCGCGAAGAGCTTCCTGCGACGCCGCGAGGGCCGCTTGGAGCCGCTGTGGCGCATTCGCGGGCCCCTCCTCATGGCCCTCGCCTTCGAGCCGGAGGTCTGGGTGCACGGGCGGAGCGGGCGTGTGCTCGCGGTCCGCAACCGCGCGCGGCGCGAGGAGGGAGACCCGCCCATGGCGCTCGTCTTCGTGCGGAGCCCGGAGCACGGGGAGCCGATGGACGTGAGCCTGCACGACCTGAACGACGATGAGGGCCATCTCGCGGGGCCGAAGGTCGCCGTCCAGAACTGCGTCGACAAGGGCACCATCGAGTCCATGGGCATGTTCGGCATCCCGCTGAACGTGCACTCCTGCGTCCCCGAGCCCCTCGCCAAACCCGGTGATGACGGGCGCTACCCCGGACCTCCCGACGACCAGGCCGCGCCGGAGGATCCCTTCGCGGAGGTCATGGCCTACCACCACCTGCACGCCGCCCAGGCCTGGCTGGACGAGCTAGGTTTCGTGGGCTTCGGCGTCCGCCCGGTCTTCGCCGTCGTGAACCTCCGAATCCCCATCGACCTCGAGAACACCGAGCCAACGCCGGAAGGGGCGGTCAAGGCCTTCCAGCTCGCGCGCCGCACCGACGGGCCGCTCTTCCCCTTCGAGAACGCCTTCGCCTCGGGAGGCGACGAGGAGAGCGCCGCCCCGCCCACGCTCGTCTTCGGCCAGGGCAAGGTGACCGACTCGGCCTGGGACGCGGACGTGATCGTGCACGAGCTCGGGCACGCGGTCTGGAACCGCCTGGGCCTCCAGAGCGGTCCCAACACCCGCCCCGAGGCCTCGACGGACGATCCCGGCGCCCTGCACGAGGGCTTCTCCGACTACCTGGTCTCGATACGCTTCGGCGACCCCAAGAACGCAGCCCACTTCAACCGCAACTTCGACGACGACGGCTCCCCTCTACGCGACCTCGCCAACGACCTGCGCTGCCCCGACGCGCTGATCGGCGAGGTGCATCACGACGGCCTCCCTTTTGCGGGGGCGCTGTGGGACACCCGGAGCTCGCTCATCGAAGCCGGCGCGCTGCCGGCAGACCTCGACGCGGCCTTGCTGCTGGCCGTGGCCGCGTTGCCCGAGCACCCCAGCTTCGAGGCCGCGGCCGAGACCTTCGTCCGGACCTTCCGCGAGGCCGTGGACGAGCAGGCCGCAGAGGTCTTGAAGGAGAGCTTCAAGGAGCGCGGGCTGCTCGACTGCCTGCGCGTCGTTCCCGCCAAACCGGGAGAGCCTCGCGACTTACCGCTGTTCGTGTCCGGCGCCGAGGAAGACGGCGTGGCGCTCGGACCCGTGCAGCTCCTCGTCGCCGTCCCCGAGGAGGCCGAGGCGGTGGAGCTGTCGTGGTCGCGCCGCCAGACCCTGACCCTGCTCGACCTCGTCGACCGCTTCTTCGGCGCCGTGCCCGCGCCCCTCGTGGTCGCCAAGGATGGTGAGCCGGTGCTCGCCGAGCCGGACGAGGAGGGGGTGCTGCACCACGACGCGGTGATGGTCTTCGAGGAGGTTGAGGACGAGGAGCGCCACCGCTTCCGCCTCGAGGTCTCGGGCCCCACGGACTCCCTGCACGTGGCCATCGTCAATACGGGCCAGGGCGGTTTCGGCGCCAGGGGTGTGCTCTTGGAGATCGTGGAGCCGGCGGCGGCGGCGGCCGATCCCGCCCCGGAGGCCGACCCTGCTCCTGACGCGGACCCGGCGCCTCCGGCCGACCCGGCTCCTGCAGCCGACCCCGCCCCAGCCTCGGACGCGGTGGACGGCGCTGGGCTCGCAGAGGTCACGCCGGAGCCCGGCGACCGTCACGAGGTCGTGCCGGCAGTGGACACGGCGACGACGAGCTTCCGATCCGCCGGCGGCTGCGACGCCACGCCCGGGCGCGACCCAGGTCCTGCCGGGTGGTTCCTCTTGCTCCTGGTCGCCGTGCTCGGGGGGCGAGCGCGCCTCACTCCGGTACGCACACCCCGACGAGAGTATGCGCTTCGGGCAGGGGCGGCTGGGAGGTGACGGTCGATGAGGAGAGCCAGTCGCCGGTCAGGTTGAGCCCGTTCCTCTCGCACACAAAGCCGTCTCCGCAGTCGTCGGCCACCGAGCAGAAGTGCGTGCAGACCCGGTGCTCGGCGCTGGGCTCGATCTTCACGCAGAAGTAGCTCTCGCAGAAGGAGTTGGCCTGGCAGACCTCGCCGAGCTGGCCCTCGCCAGGTGCGACCGAGGGGGTGTAGCACGCCATCGAGCTGTCGCGGAGCTTCATCTCCAGGTTCGCTCTGGGAGGAGCGGCGTCGGGCGCTTCTTTCTCGCCGTAGAGCACGATGCCGCAGGTCTGCCCGGCCTGGCAGTCCTTGTGCCAGCGACACAGGGCCGAGCAGGTGCCGCTGGGCAGGAACCCGACGTTGTCGCAGTGGCTCGTGGCGCAGTCCGAAGCGTCGGCCAGGAAGGTGCAGTCCGCCCCTATGGCGCGGGCGCCTTCCCGGTTTTTTCCGCACACGGTGACGACCCAGCCGTCGGCGAGCACGCCGATCGCCACGCATGAGTAGCCCGCACGGCACTGCCACTGCCCACCGCAGAAGTCCGTGCAGTAGCCCTCGAAGCAGAGGCCACTGCGACAGGCGGTGTCTTCGGTGCAGGCCTCCCCGGAGGTCTTTCCGTCCGCGGCGGCGGGCTGGCAGAAGCCGAGGTTCGCGGCGCCCGGAAGCGGTGAGCAGACCTCTGTGGGAGCGCAGTGGTGGTCGGCCGCACAGGTGGCAGAGCACCTCCGTGAGCCCTCCCCGCGGTGCCGGGCGCAGACCTTGCCCGCGGCGCAGTCCGTGTGCACGTCGCAGGCGTCGGCCGGTGCGCCACCACACTCGCGGTCGGCGCCGTCCACCGCGCCGTCGCAGTCGTTGTCGTGGCCGTCCTCACAGTCCTCGGGCAGCCCGGGCTTCACGGTCGGGCGGGTGTCGTCGCAGTCCGTGCCGCCGCAGTCGGCGTCCGCAAAGCCGTCGTCGTCCGCGTCGACGATGTCGCCGGGGTAGCACACCTCTCCGACGCAGCGATCATTCACCGTGCAGGGATCGCCGGCGTCACACGGCCCGCTCCTCGGCGCGTGCGTACATTCGCCTCTGGTGCAGGAGTCCAGCGTGCACTCGAGGCCGTCGTCGCAATCGAGGGGCTCGCCGCTCTTGCACTCGCCCGCCCGGCAGGTGTCGCCCGTGGTGCAGCGGTCTCCGTCGTCGCACGGGCCTCCGTCGGGGACGGGCTCGTGCTCGCACGTAGGCCCCGCGGGGTCGCAGCGATCGAGGGTGCAGGGGTCGTTGTCGTCGCAGTCGGGGGCCCCTCCACCGCGACAGACACCTCCCTCGCAGCGGTCGTTCTCGGAGCAGGGGTTGCCGTCGTCGCAGCTCCCTTGCGTCGCCGTGTGGCGGCATCCCGAGCCCGTCCGGCAGGTGTCTGCCGTGCACACGTTGTCGTCGTCGCAGTCCCGCGGCCTGCTCTGGGAGCACGTGCCTCCGGCGCAGGAGTCGTCGACCGTGCAGTCGTCCCCGTCGTCGCAGGCCGTGCCGTCGCCGGCCGGGCGGTTCGCGCACGCCCCGGTCTCGGGGTCGCAGCCGTCGCTCGTGCACGGGTTGCCGTCATCGCAGTCCCCGACAGGGTCCCCGGCGCAGCTGCCCGAGACGCAGCGGTCGAGTGTCGTGCAGGGATCGCCGTCGTCGCAGCGGCTGCCGTCGCCCGCCGGCCAGTGGTCGCAGCTCGCGTCCGGCATGCAGCGGTCCCGCGTGCACGGGTCGCCGTCGTCGCAGCTCTCCTCGTCGACGGTGCCGTCGGCGTCGTCGTCGACGCCGTTGCAGGTCTCGGGGCTCGGCTCGCCGCCGCAGTCGGCCGGGCAGCGCCGCGGCTCGAGCAGGTGACCGCAGGCGCTGCACACGCCGTCGCCGCACGAGCCACAGTCGATCGGGCAGGCCTGGAAGTCCTCGCCCCCCTCGCAGACGCAGTTGCCGCAAGCCGCCGCGCAGTCCGAAGGGCAAGCCTCGGGCCCGCCGTCGGTCGGCTCGCAGACGGAGTTGCCGCAGACCGAGCGCCTGCAGTCCTCGGCGCAGGACACAGGGTTCTCCCCCTTGTCGCAGGAGCCGTTGCCGCAGGCGCTGCCGCAGTCGGCCGGGCAGGCCTCGGGGGACTCCCCGCAGCCGTAGCCGAGGCAGACGCCGTCGCCACAGCCTGCTCCTCGAACGCCGCCGCAGCAGTCCTCGGGGCAGGCGCCGGGGTTCTCGCCGGGGGAGCACACGCCGTCGCCACAGGCCGCGCAGTCTCGGGGGCAGCTCCTCGGGTCCTCGCCGGCGGCGGCGTCGCAGGCGTCGTCCCCGCAGGCGCAACCGGGCCCGAGGCCGTCGTCCGCGGTGCCGTCGCAGTCGTTGTCGAGGCCGTCGCAGACCTCCGCCACCGCCGCGGGAGCATCACAGGTCGACCACCCCGCGTCGCCGAGGCAGACACGCCGGCCGGCGCAGCTCCCGTGCTCGCCGGACGCCTCACAGACCTCGGTGGCTCCCGCGTTGGCCTTGGAGCAGCAAGCGCCACCCTCGGCCGGGGCGCACACCCAGGTCGGCGTGAGCGCGGGCAGGACAGGGCGCGTGGTGCAGACGAAGCCTCCCCGGCAGCGGGAGCCGAGGCCGGCGCACTCGTGCAGGCAGACGCCGCCCTCGTCGGCGGAGGCGGCCTCCGCAGAGAGCGCACAGACAGGGATGCCGCCGCACTGGGAGCTCGACGCGCACGGCGCGCACACCTTCGCGGTCTTGGGAACGCAGACCGAGGTCAATTCCCCCGCGCCTACAAGGTCGATGGCCTTGCAGGCCCAGCCCTCGGGGCACTCGTCCACACAGCCGACGGTGCAGACCGCCCCGTCCGGGCCCTCTACGCACCAGCCGCCCTCGCAGCCCTTGTGCTCCACGCAGAAGGCGCCGAAGACGGGCGGGAGCCCCGAGATGTCCGGCGTCGTCCTGGTGTCTGCAGGTGCATCCCCCCTGTCCGGCGGCACCTGCGCGTCGGCCCTGGCGCCCGGGCCGGTTGCTCCGCCGGGGTCCACACCGCCGGGGTGCGGGCCGGTCGGGGCCTCCGACGAGCCGCCGCTGCAGGCGACGAGCAGTAGAGCGAGGAGCAGCGGTCCGCGACGGCTCATGATCATCCCCGGCGAGCTCAGTCGCCCCTTGCGAAGACCGTGACGGCGACCACCGAGGCTCCGTCCATCTCGAAGGCGACACCATCGCCGCGGTACCACCACACCCCGAGGAAGGGATCACGCAGAGGCTCGCCGAGCCTGGCGTGGATCTCCGACTCCGGGACCCCCACCCACGTCCTCTCGGCGCTGCCCTCGTCGAAGCCCGGGTGGGCGGTGAGCGAGGTCACCTCGGCGCCCTGTTCCGGGCCCGCCAGCATCCCGCTGAGGTGCAGGTCCGGGTAGGCGAAGCGGAGGCCGAGGGCTCCGAGATCCCGCAGGCTCGCGGGGGGACCGAGGGCCTGCTCGAGGGACGCGCGGGTCAGGCCGAGCCTGATCTCCTTCCCGCCGGCCACGAGCCCCTCGCCCGGCATGATCGCCTGCTCCACGGTGTCGCCGGCGGCGTCCGGTCGCTCTCCCGTCGCGGGTGTCTCGGAGCTCTTCGAGTCGGAGCCGCAGGAAGCCGCGAGGAGCACCGCTGTCAGCAAGACCAGGTAACGCCGCGTGCTCATTGCGCGCCCTCCTCGCCGAGCTCGAAGCGGCTCGAGCAGAGGTCGCCGAGGCGCTCGCCGGTCTCGGGGTCGTAGAGCGCCGCGTGCCAGGCCCCGCCGCCCAGCTCGGACACCTCCCGGTAGGGCGGCTCCAGCAGCTTGCTGAAGCGGACCGCGCCAGCCGGCATGGCCAGGCTGTAGACGCCATCGGCGGAGACGCTCCCGGGCATGCCCAGGTCTCCGCGGAAGTGCAGCGGAGGGCCGTCTCCGTATTGGAGCAGCACGATCAGCTCCAACGTGCGCGCCTCGCCCGGGTTGGTCACGGTCAGGAAGACCTCCATGGGCTTGGTCGGCGTGCGGTAGCGGATCTGGCGGGCCGTGATGAACACCCGCGGAGGCGCCGGCCCCGTCGGCTCCGAGTCGCGAGGCTCGTAGCTGACGACGCCGAAGCTGGAGTCGTCCGCGCCGTCGTGGATGGTCTCGTCGATGACCGAGCGATCCGCGGTCCCCCACCAGTTGCCCTCGAGCTTCGGGTTCACCACCCAGCCGGGCTCGCTGTCTTTGTGCTCGTTGTACCAGCCGAAGTCGTAGGGCTTCGTGTACTGGAGGTTGCCCGAGATCACGTTGTCCGCGAAGACGCGGAGGTAGGCGGCGCCAAAGCCGGCCGCGTGGTGGGCCTTGTTGCTGTTGCCGGTGATGACGTTGTCGGTGACGAAGGGGTTTGCGTGGGGGAAGCAGTCGATGCAGACGTGCACGCCGCCCCCGTCGGCGATGGCCGTGTTGCCGGTCACGACGTTCCCGACGAAGGCCGGTGACGAGGAGTAGAGGGCCACCGCGCCTCCCTCCCACGAGGAGTCGTTGTCCTCGAAGGTGTTCTGGAAGATCGGGGACATCATGCGGCTCGTCATCAGCGCGCCGCCGTAGACCGACTTGTTCAGGGTGAAGGTGTTGCCCTGGATCACGGGGCTGGCGTCGTCCACAACTACTGCGCCTCCCTGGGCGATGGGCTCGGCCTCGTTGTTCGTGAACGTGCAGCCGTGGACCCACGGGGCGCTGCCCGGGCCCATGTAGATGGCGGCGCCGCCGAGCTTCTCCTCGTTGTCGGGGCAGAGGTTGTCGCGGAAGGTGCTCGCGTGGATGTAGGGCGACGCCGCGAGCGTTTGTACGGCCTTGGTGGCGTGCTCGAAGACGCACCCCTCCACGATGGAGCCGGAGACGTATTCCAGGTCTTCAGTGAACGAGGCGTCCTCGGAGCTGTCCTCGAAGACCACCGAGCCCCAGCGCTCGCCCCCTCCCCCGCCGGCGCCCGTGAAGACGACAGGCGCGGCCTCGGTCCCGCGGGCGACCAGCGTCCCGCGCACGAGCAGGGAGCGCCCGGGCCCGAGCTCCACCGTGGCGCCGGCCTCGACCGTGAGGGTCACACCTTCGGAGACCGTCACGTCCTCGGCGACGGTGTGGGGGCTGTCGGCCGCCGTCCAGGTGGCGTCCGCGTCGATCACCGCGGGCACCTGCGCCGCCGACGCGGCGTTGCCGCTGGACAGGAAGACGGCTAGACAGAGCAGGCTGACGGTGTGGCCGTGGGTTCGTCCGAGACTCATCTCGCGGCGAAGCATAACGATTGCCTCCCTTCGCTGCATCCCGCCACGAGCTTCCAGTTGAGATCGCTCCTCGTCCCGCTCCTGATCACCACGCTCGCCGCCGCCTGCGGCGACGGTGCCGACCTCGACGGGCGACGCGGCACCCGCGTCGGCGATCAGGTCGCGGACTTCAGCTTCGCCGACTGCGACGGCGAGACGGTGTCCCTGTCCTCCTACGCCGCGAGCCACCCCGCCGTCTTCCTGACGATCCACGCCGGCTGGTGCCCCCCCTGCCACAAGCAGCACGCCTTCTTGCGCGAGCTCCACACGGACCTCGGTGGCGAGGGCCTCGCGATCCTGCTCGTGCTCGGTGAGGGCGACTACGAGGGCACGGGCAGGGTCGGGGACGAGTACTGCGCCGACGTGAAGGCCTCGCAGCGCTTCGACTTCCCGGTGCTGCAGGACGAGGGCTTCGTCGCTACCGGTGAGATCGTCGGCGGGCGCTACCCCACGCAGATAGCGCTCGACGACGGCCTGACCATCCGCGCCCTCGACTACGGCTGGGACGAGAGCTTCCACCGGGGGTACCTGAAGGGCGCGATAGAGGAGATCCTGGGCGAGCGGTGAGGCTTGGGGCGAGGCACGGGCAGGGGCAGGGGCAGGGGTGAATAAGGGAGACGCGAGCTCGTCTTCAGCTCGCGGGCAATCCCGCCCAACCGCCCCTGGTGTCGCCATGCGTCGTCTCCTTACCTTCGCCCTGGCAGCTCTCCTCTCCTGGCCCGCCTTCGCCTTCGCACAGGAGCCGGAGGCCGAGGAGGAGTGGATAATCCTCGACGAGGAGGACGACAAGGACAGGCTCTTCGATGAGCTCGAGGAGCTCGAGCGGCGCCAGGAGGGCGACACGGAGCCCACAGACGGCGAGACCGAGGTCTGGATCTTCGAGGAGGATGAGGACGGCTCACGCTGGGTCGACCCCGAGATCTTCGGGCCGGGCTACTACGACGCGCCGAGCGACAGCGAGGATGGCGACGAGATCTCGGAGATCTTCGCGCCCGAGGAGTCGGTGCCCTTCTACGACGAGCTCGAGCCGTACGGGCGCTGGGCGTGGACCAGCGACTGGGGCTGGGTGTGGCTGCCGCCGGCTCGTCCCGAAGGCTGGCGCCCCTACAGCCGTGGCCATTGGGTCGAGACCGACGCGGGCTGGGCCTTCGTCGGCGACGAACGCTGGGCCTCCATCGTCTATCACTACGGCCGCTGGACCTGGCTCTCGTCTGTAGGCTGGGCCTGGCTGCCGGGGCGCGTCTGGGCGCCGGCCTGGGTCGAGTGGCGCGTGGCCGACGGCTACATCGGCTGGGCACCCCTGCCGCCGCGACCGATCGTGGGCGCCGCGGTGAGCGCCGGCGTCATCGCCTGGAGCTTCGTGGCCTACGAGCACTTCCTCGCACCGCGGGTGTACAGCTACGTGGTCCCGCGGCCGCGGGTGCGGACCATCTACCACCGGGCCCGCCACCTGCACCGCTGGGCGCGGCACGGCAAGCGCCGCCACCTGGCGGGGCCGCGGGGCTCGTGGGTGCATCGCGTGGCCGGCAAGCGTCCCTCCAGGAGGCACGCGCGGGCGATGCGGAGGACAGCACCGCGTCCGAAGGCCCGCAGAGCCGCTCGGCGCGAGGGCAGCCGCCCGGCGCGGCAGCCGCGCAGGCTCCCGCGCCCCAACGCGTCACAGGGGCGTCGAGACAAGGCCGAACGCCCGAGCAGGTCGCAGGGGCGCCGGGGCGACTCCACGCGGCGGAAGCCGAAGGCCACCGCCGGCTCCTTCGGCGGACGCCGCTTCACCGGCGACCTGCGGGCTCCCCGACCGAAGGCGGAGCGGGCACGGGCAAAGACCAAACGCACGAACGCGTCGCAGCTCTGGGGAACCACGACGAAGAAGAAGGGGCGCTCCGGTCGCGGCAAGCGCGGCGCGGAGGGCAAGAGGAGGGACGTCCGGAAGCCCGCGGCCAGGAGAGGCATGAGCGTCGACCACAGGACCTGGTCCGGCAAGGCCACCCGGATGCACGGGCGCTCCGGCTTCAGCACCAGGCCCGCCACCCGGCCGACCAGGAGCAAGCGCGCCACCTCGAGTCCGAAGAGGACGAAGAAGGCGGCGGCCTCGACCCCGAAGCCCACGCGGGCTTCGAGGCACACGCGGGCATCGCGCGCGAGCACTTCCCTGTCGGCCCGTCCTTCGCGGAGCTTCAAGAAGAGCGCGCCCACGACGCGCCGGGCCAGGGTCCGGGACTTCAGCACCTTCCGCGGCAGGAGCGGCAGCCTCGGCAAGAGCTCCAAGCCTCGGGCGAGCCGCCCGAAGCACAAGGTGCAGCGCTCCACACCCCGGACCAGCCGCACGGGCAAGGCCGGGCGGGCCGGCTTCGCGCGCGGCAGGCGCAGGTAGCTCTCAGGGCCCGCAGCCGCAGCCCGCGCCCGCGCTCTCGTCCTGGCGGAGCAGGTCCTGGATTCGCTCCTCGACCTCCCCGTCGCCCGAGCCCACCCCCCAGCGCAGCTCGGCCAGGGCCTGCTCGCGTGAAGCTGGAGGCGCCGGCGGGTCGAGGGAGCCCCAGAAGCCTATCCTCAATGTGACGCGGTGGTCTGAGCCGCCGTACTTCGAGACGGTGCTGTCACGCATCGTCAGCTCGTAGCCCAGCCCGAGGCGCGCGTCCCAGAGAGGCGGAGCCCACGCCACCGCCGCGAGCCGCGGCGTCAGGTCGCGGCGCGCGGCGTCCCCGAAGAAGCCTGCCGACTCCGGGAAGTCGTCGACCGCGAAGGAGGCGCTCACTCGCGCCCTGACGCGGGCCGGCAGGTGGGCCTGGACGCTGGCCAGCGCCGTCAGGCCGTTCAGGTCGTAGAAGCGCTCGGTGGCCCAGTGTTTTCGGAAGGAGAACGCCCAGAGCAGGACCAGCCTCGAGGAGAGAGGCGCGTGCCCGCCCAGGCCGACGTCTGCCTCGAGGCGGGTACGGCCCATCTCCCCGAAGGTGCGCCGGCCCATCCCGCCCAGCACCAGCAGGTAGGGGCTCAGCTCCACCTCGAGCTCCCCGCGGTGAGCCTCGAAGTACCAGCTCGAGCCGCCGGGCTGGTCGCCGCCGGGCAGGTGCAGCATGTCGGGGCGATAGGCCACCAGGATCCTCGGGATGCCCCAGTCGAGGATGAGCCCCGCGCGCCCGCTGAGATCAACGTAGCTCAGCTCCTCGGCCTGCTCAGAGAAGAAGCGGAGCACCCGGGGATCGAGCTCGACCATCGGGCGCAGAGGCCCGCCGAGATCCGCCGCGTAGCGGAGCCTGGTCCTGGCCTGCAGCAGCGCGCTCCCCGCGGCGGCTTCACCGATGGCCACGTCCTTCGGCGTGCCGAGCAGGGCGTTGGAGGTGGCGCCCCCGCTCAGCTCCAGCCACCAGGAGAGCTCGGCGAGGCGGGTCGGGTCCACCACTCTCGAGAGAGAGGGCATGGCTTTCCGGTCGGCGGTGTAGGCCTCATCCTGGGCGCCGGCGCGCCGGATGTCCGCTTTGGCCTCATCGTGCCGGCCGGCGTGGTGTGCGCCGAGGGAGCGCAGCAACAGGATGCGGGTCGCCGCGGCCGAGCGGTCGAGGCAGGCCTCTCCTTCGAGGAGGGAGGCCACGTCGTCGAAGAGGGAGAGCCGGATCTTGGACCAGGCCAGCCAGGTGAGGGCCTCGCAGTCATCGGGGTGGCTGGAGACCCGCCTCACGAGGGTGCGCACCGCCCAGACCGCGTTGTCATTGCGCAGATAGGCCACCGCCAGCAGGACCTGGAGCCGGCCGGAGTCGGGCCGGGCGCGCGCCTCCTCTTTGAGGTAGCTCAGCGCCGCCTCGTTCCGGTCGGCCGCGAGCAGGCAGCGGGCGGACCGCACCGCGCATGGCTCGTCGGCGCAGGCTGCCGGCGGGACAGCAGGATCGGCGGGGCATGCGGGCTCCGCGGCCTCGCCGCCCAGCGCCGAGGCCGGGAGCAGGAGGCACACGAAGATGAGCGCACACTGCCGGCACAGCCCGCTCGCCGGCAGCCGAACGCACGAGCTCACGGGTCGCAAAGGCGGGCCTCCGCCCTGTCGACCTCCTCCAAGATGGCGTCGGTGAGCGCCTCGGCGGACACCTCACCCGTGTAGCGCTTCTTGGAGATGAAAAAGGTCGGGGTCTGTCGCACCCCGTTCCTGATGCCCTCTTTCTTGCTCGCCACGAGCTGCTTGCGGGTCTCGGGGTCCCCCATCGCCTTGGAGAAGGCGGCGACGTCCAGCCCCAGATCGCCAGCCAGCGGCGCCAGCTTCTCGACCGTCAGCTGCTCGAAGGAGGCGAAGACCTTCAGAACGTAGGGCCAGAGCTTCCCGTGGGCGCCTGCCGCCAGCACGGCCATCGCCCCTTCCAGGGAGCCCTTGTGGTCCTTCAGCGGGAACAGGCGGGCGCCGAGCCTCGCCTTGCCCTTCAGGCTCCCCCTGGTCACCTGCTCGAAGAGGGCCGGCAGGGACTTGGAGCAGAGAGGGCAGCGCGTGCAGAAGTAGGCAACCACCTCGACCTTCGCGCCGGGCTCGCCGGCCCAGTCCAGCCCTTTCGCGTCTATGCTCGCCGGCTTCCCGGTTCCGAGCATGCTCTCCGAGCGGCGCAGCATGGCGCGCTTGATGGAGTCGCCCTCCTCACCGGCGGCGACACGCCGGCACACCTCCGCGGCGAGGCGTCTCACGAGCCTGGAGGGAGCGCTCGCCAGGCACCTGTCCAGGGTCTGGTCACAGCAGTCGTGGGGGTAGACCTCGGCCATGAGCTTCGCGGCCTGCTCGTTCTTGGCGGCGCTCAGGCCCTCGCAGGGCTTCGCGAGCGCCTCTCCCGCCAGGAGCAGAAAGGCCGGCGCGAAAACCAGGATCATCAGGTTCCTGAATGACGACGTGGGGCAGTGCATCGTGATTTTGCTCCCGGCCCGGGACTCCGGCGGCACAACGAGGTATAGCATCCCAGTCATGCCCCCAAAGAACCAGCTCGCCGGCCTGAAGCGTCCGGCTCTCGTCCTTGCAGCTGCCCTGGCGCTGGTCGGCTGCGTCGAGTCTCGCTGCTCGAGGAACAGCGAGTGCCCGGCCGGCAAGATCTGCCAGGTCGCCCTCGGCCAGTGCGTCGCCCCCCAGTGCACCGAGCATGGGCACTGCGGCAAGGGTCAGGTCTGCGAGGACCTCCGCTGCGTCTCGGGGTGCCTGGTCAACTCGGACTGTGAGCAGGACGAGCGCTGCTTCGAGAGCCGCTGCCGGGTCCTGGGCGAGCGCTGCAACTGCCTGCTGGCGCCGAGCTTCTGTGGAGATGACCTCAACCCGGACACGAGCAGCGCAGGCACCGAGCTGTGCGTGCCCACCTCCTTCCCGCGCGGCGCCGCCTTGTTCTTCGGGTCGGTGAGCTGCTCCCAGTGCCGCCTGGTCCTCGCCGCCCTGCTCGACCGCCGCGCCGCGCTGGTGGCGCCGGGGGAAGAGGAGCCGCCTCTGATCTTCGTGCAGCTTCAGACGAAGCTCGTGGATCCCGACACGGTCTCCGGCGCGCTGGGCGACCTGGCCGTCCCGGTGATCCAGGACACCGAGGCAGCCAACCTCACGTCCGCTTTCAACGCGGACTGGTACCACCTCGTCGTCATCGACGGCGAGGGCTGCCTCGGCGGCCACTTCGGTCCCCTCACGCCCACCAAGGTCAACGGCGGCAGCTGGGAGCCAATCGCCGAGGTCTGGGAGGCGTCCCTGGCCGGAGAGTGCCCGCCGTCATCCACGGGCGGCACGGACAGCGGCGGCTCCATCAGTGACGAAGGCACAGCTCCGGATCCCGGCTCAGACCCCGAAGGCGGCTCCGCCGCCGACGCGACAGGCGGCTCTGCCGCCGATAGTGATCC
>CAZQPP010000009.1:0-38080 GCA_964594295.1 uncultured Myxococcales bacterium
AGAGGACCGTTGTGTGCCGTGGACGAGGAGGAGGAGGGGGAATGTGCACGTGCACCTCCTCCGTCCCCTTCCTCGTTCACCAGGGCTGCAACCCGTGCAAGGCGTCTCCCCGAGCCTCGACGAGATCAGAGATCGACCCGGCGGAGGGACACCAGCTCGGCGTCCCCCGGCATCTTCGTGGAGGCGCGGAAGGCGGCCTCGAAGCCGGGGTAGCGCTCCTCCCAGTACGAGACGGCGCGAAGGAGGGTGCTCACGTAGCTCCGCGGGATGACTGCGTGCCTCACCTGTCGCTCCCGCGTGAAGGCTTCCCGCCCCACGAAGGCCACCGCCTCGTGCCTTCCGGCGTCGAAGCCCATCTCGACCTCGGGGTGGGGCTCGAGGCGATCGCTGACGTCGACCTCCCGGTACCGGCCTTCTCGTCGCCTGAGCTTCGTGAGCCCCGGGCCGTCCACGGGCACCAGGACGCCGTTGACGGCTCCCTCGGAGCGACGCCCCGGCGCCTCGACCAGGTTCAAGAAGAGCACCGCGGGCGGGCGCCGACCCTCTTCGTCGAAGTAGGCCTTGTCCGGCTGCGAGCCGTCGTTGGGGAAGGCCACGTTCCAGCGCCGGGTGTGCCCGACCAGGGAAGCTGGGACCAGGCTGTCGAGGTCCGCGCCGGGGAGGGTGGAGCGGAGGGAGCCGGGCTCCATGAGGGAGCCGTAGGCGAAGACCCAGGTCAGCTTGCCGGGGCCGCTCAAGACCGGCTACCGAGCTGCCCGCCGGAGATCCGATAGACCCGCGCCTCGCCCGGCGCCAGCGAGGGTACGCGGTAGTGGGTGCCGTCGAAGACCAGCGGCTCCGGAGACGGCGGGGCGGGCGAGGCGGTGGAGAGCTCGGGTGTGAGCTCCGGCGGCTCGCCGCTGCCGAGGGGCGGCAGGGTGAGGCCCTCCTCGCGCGAGGGGGCGGCGTTGGCTACGAAGACGAAGTTGGCGGGGCAGGCGTTTCGGGGGCGAAGCGCCACCACCGCCGGGCGCTTCGCAAGCGAAACGCCTTGGTCCGGGAGGCCGTCGCCGAAGGTCCAGGCAAAGACCCCGCGCTCCCCGGTGGGATCCGGGGGGATGAGCCAGCGGGTAGGGCGCCCGGCCACCTCCGACCAGATGCGCTCCACGTAGCGGCGCAGGCGGTCGAGGCTGCAGAAGAGCGCCGCGTTTCGGCCCCAGACGTAGGGGCCGTGCGTGGCCTTCGGGCCCTCCTCCTCGTGGAACACGTAGAGCTTCGTGTAGTGCTCGTTCGGCGCCGGCTCGGGGTGTGGATCACGGCACTCGAAGCCCAGGGCGTTGTAGCTGGGCATGTCGGTGAGCAGGAGCGCCACGAAGAGGCGCAGCTCGTTGCCGTGCAGGTAGAAGGCGTCGAAGCGCGGGTCGTCCTTGTCGCCGGTCATCACCGCGAAGCAGGGGGCGAAGCCGCGGGTGCGGCGGATGTCGTCGTAGCGGCGGAATTCACTCAGGAACTCCGCGCCACCGACCGGCATGGACTGGAGGTTCCCCAAGGCCGTCTCCGCGCCGGCCGCCTCGAGGTGATCTGCCTCGTCGCCGTAGGTCATCACCCCGGGCGGGGCCAGGAAGACCTCCGCGAGGTAGGCGAAGCCCCGCGCGTGGGGGGGCTCGCAGACGGCGCGTTTCACCGCCCCCAAGATGTCGTAGAACTCGTCAGGCTCTGCCGGGGTGCCGCCGGGGCGCATCTGCACGTGTGCCATGTCCCCGCGCATGAAGTCGAAGCCGAAGGCGCGCTGCTGCTCGGCGTATCGCTCGGTCACGTAGCGCCACACGGCTTCCCGCGGGCACGAGAAGTCGATCTCCCAGCGCGCGTTGTCGTCCTTGCGCTCGTAGAGCTTGTAGCGGGTCAGGGGACCGAAGGCGCGCGAGTAGGGGCCGGCGACCTCGAAGCTGTAGTCGCGCCACTCCATGCCGTGCTCGTCGACGAGCCGTGCCTCGGGTCGCTCGTCTACGAGCAGGCCGCGGTAGGGCGGTCCCATGGTGGCCGGCAGGGGCTCGAGGCCGAGGCCGTGCAGCAGCTTGACCACCTCGAGTCGCCTGGCGAGGCGTCCCTCGCGGTCTCGCTCCTCCCCGAAGAGGGCCGCGCTGCGCTGCTCTTCGCCCAGAGTCGGGCCGAAGAAGGTCTCGGCGTCCGGCGCGGGCAAGGGCCGATCGCCCGCCGCGCCCCGGGCTCTCAGGTGCGTCCAGATCGCCTCCTCGACCGCGCGGTGAAGCTCTGCGCTCTGGTCCAGGATGCGGCACCCTTCTCGCCGCACCCACTCGAAGCAGGAGGGCTGGCAGAGCACGATCTCGGAGTAGCGGTCCGTGTGGGGGATCACGTCCATGCCCACGGCACGGCCCGCCGCGTGGAGCAGGTTGGTCAGGGCCCTGAGCTGGCGGGCGGCGGTGTCGAGGTGGGGCAGCTCGCGGTGCAGCTCGGCGCTGAGGAACTCGTGGTTGATGTGCCAGCTCGCCATGCCGTAGAGGCTGGCGACCACGCCCGGCTCCCAGAGGGGCAGGAGGTGGATGGCGTCGACGTGGGAGGGCAGGGTGAGGGCGTACTTCGCCACTCCGAGGAAGTCGCCGGCGGTGCGCACGTTGACGCCGACCATGTTGGAGCGCTTCAGCCAGGAGCCGTCGGGCTCGGAGGCGGCCGGTCCGGAGAGCTCGGGAGCGGGAGGTCCGCCCGACGGGTCGGTGCTCTCCTCGGCCAGCGCGAGATCGAGGCGCTCCCCGAGCAGGGCACGGTAGATCTCCAGCGTCTCGGCCGCGCTCAGGCGCAGCACGTGCTCGGGCAGCACGCCGGCGAGGTAGCTCACGCGCCCCGCCGACAGATCACCTATCAGGCGGCGCCGCGCTCGGGCGTCCTGCCAGCGCGCCTCGAGCTCACGCCAGGTGGGGGGTCGCTCGGGCAAGCGCTGGTGCTCCACGCTGCGCGTCAGATGAGGGCTTCGAAGTCGCGCGTGATGACGACGTCCGCGCGCTCCTTCATGGGAGCGATTATCGCGTGCTCGATCTCCAAGACCCGCTCGATGAAGGGCTCCATGGGCTCGCGCCCGCGCCGCTCGCGGTCGGCCATGGTCTCGAGGCGGTTGCGGTCGATGAAGACGCGCGTGTCGACCTCTTCGAGGGCCGTGGTGTAGGTGCCCTCGGCGATCACGGCCTGCACGCCTTCGAGCGAGATGGCCTCGCTGTCGACGCGATCCTCTTCATAGATGACGAGGGGCTTGACGAGCTCCCGAGCACCCTCGCGGGCCTGCTTCAGGTGGCTGTCGAGGAGGTCGAGGCGCACCTCCTGCATGCCCACCCACGAGATCTCCTTTCGGCGCGCGGCGTCGTTGCTCCGCGGGGGATACACGAAGTAGTCGTCCTGCTGCAGGATGGCGCAGCGCACTCCGCGCGACTCGAGGGCGTCAGCGAGGGCCTGGGCGGTCTCGGACTTGCCGCTGCCGGACTCTCCCGCCACGGTGATGGTCGTCCTTCGTGTGCGCGCCGCGACGGCCCCGGCGAGGGTCCGGGCGATGGGCTCGGCGGCTCTGCGGTGGCGCTCCTCGACCAGGATCACGTCGCCTTGCATGCGCGTACCTCCGTTCACGGCGGCACTATCGCATGCTCGCGCTGCCTTCAACGCGCTGGTACAGGGCGGAGCGTGCCCCACACCATGCCCTCCACGACACCTCCCTACGAGCGCCCGCGAGCCTTCGGGGTCTACCTGCACTTCCCCTTCTGCGCCTCGCGCTGCAGCTACTGCGATTTCACCACGAGCGCCGCGAAGGTCATCCCACACCGGGAGTACGCCCGCGCCGTGCAGGCCGAGCTCGCGGATCGCGCCCACCGCTTCGACGGGCTGGAGCTAGCCAGCGTCTACCTCGGCGGCGGCACGCCGAGCCTGTGGGATCCGGAGGCGGTCGAGGCCGTGGTTGGAGCCGTGATCGAGCGTTTCGGCTCCGAGCACCTCCGCGAGGTGACGCTCGAGGCCAACCCGGGCAGCCGCATCAGAGAGCGCCTCGACGACTTCGCGCGCGCCGGCGTGAGCCGGGTGTCGGTGGGCGTGCAGTCCCTGAACGACGCGACGCTCCTCAGGATCTCACGCGCTCACACAGCGCGGGAGGCGCGCTCGGCGCTCGAGGCGGCGCTCGCACACCCCGGCCTGCGGAGCGTGTCGGCCGACCTCATCTACGGCCTGCCCGGGTCGAGCGTGGAGAGCGTGCTCGCCGACCTGGACAGCGTCTTGGACCTGGGCGTGCAGCACGTCTCCCTCTACGCGCTCACCCTGGAGGAGCCCACGCCCATGGCCCGCGCGGTCGCGGCCGGCAGCCTGCGCCTCCCGGACGAGGACGCCGTTTGCGACCAGGCCGAGGCCCTCTTTGATCGCGCGGCGGCCCGCGGGCTCGTGCACTACGAGATCTCGAACCTGGCGCTCCCCGGCCACGTCGCCCTGCACAACAGCCTCTACTGGCACGACCGAGCCTACATGGCGCTCGGCGCGGGCGCGGTCGGCCTCGAGCCCGGGGAGGGCGGCGTGCTCGTGCGCCGCCAGAACAGGGGCGCCGCTGCCGAGTACGTGAGCGCCCCCACCGTGGCGTCCGTGGACGTGCCCATCGAGCGCCCGACCCGCCTGCGGGAGACCATCATGACGCGCACGCGGTGGCTGCTCGGCTTCTCCACGCAGGATCTCTGCGCGTGGACCACCAAGCGCGAGGCCGAGGCCGTGGAGCGGGCCGTGGAGGAGCTCCTCGAGGCCGGCCTGCTGGCCCGCGCCGGCTCGCAGCTCAGGCTGACGCGCCGCGGGCTCCTGCTCCACAACGAGGTCGTGCTGCGCTTCTTCGACGCGCTGGACCCGTAGCGTAGAGCGGACCTGCGGCTCGCGGGCCTTGCGATCGGGGCGCGCCTTGGAGATTCTCTGCCGACCTTTGATGCCTGCCGCGTGGAGATGATGGTCGCGAAAACAACAAGAACACCGGGGAGGTCAACGGCCGAGCCCGCTGGGGGGGCCAACTTGATCGACTGGGCGCACCTCACCGGCGCCGACTTCGAGAAGCTCGACCGCAGCCGCTGCGTGGTCGTGGTGTCGTGCTCGCCTATGGAGGTGCACGGGCCTCACCTGCCTGTGGTGGCCGACGCCCATGAGTCCGAGGGCCTGACCGAGAGGATCGCCGAGCTCCTCGCCGGGAGCTACCCGGACAAGATCCTCTTGCGCCTGCCTCCTATCTACGTCGCCGCCGACGTCTTGCCCCACCCGGGCTCGATCCGTTTCAGGAGCTCGACCATCGAGCGCGTGATCGAGGATCTCGGCCGCAGCCTGTGCAAGCAGGGCTTCAAGGACATCTGGGTCGGCAACTTCCACGGCGGGCCGCGGCACTTCGTCTCCATCGAGACGGCCTGCCGCCGCGTGAACCGCCGCTACGGCGGGCGCATGCTCTCCGTCTTCGGTCTGCTCCTCACCAGGCTCACCTCCGGCGGGACCGATCCCACCGAGATCCTGGGCCACATCGAGGGCATCGAGCCGGAGGACCTGAACGGCGACACTCACGCCGGCCTCCTCGAGACCTCGATGATGCTCCACCTGCTCTCGGAGCACGTCGACCCGAGCTTTCGCGAGCTCCCGCGTCGCACCGTCGACATCAGGCTCGAAGAGCAGGGCAAGAAGCCCGAGGGCGTCAACGGCCGCCCGACCTTTCTTCAGCTCTTGTTTGGGTTCAGGCATAAGCTCAAGTACTTCGAGGTGGAGACCTACGCCGGCAAGCCGGCTATCGCCACCCCGGAGCTGGGTGAGGCCTTCCTCGACACGCTGGCCGGCTACGCCGCCGACGCGCTCCGTGAGGTGCTCGACGGGCGCCTCGATCCGAAGGACTGCGTCTCGCCGCTCTACAAGGTCCGCTGGATCTTCACGAGCGAGACCTTCGCCTGGCTCTTCGAGCGGGTGATGCGCCACCGAAACCGGGTGTTTTAGTCCGATGGCTCGAAGACTCGTCTCGCTGTTGGTCTGCGCCACGCTCCTCGTCGCGTGCGGGGCAGGGGAGCAGTCCGGGCCTGCCGAGGCTGTCGACGCGACGCCGGATCAGGGCGCCGCCTCGTCCGACCCGGGTATCCCGACGGAGCCTGACGAAGGCACGGCTCCCGCCGCCGATCCCGGCACGCCCGCCGGAGACGAAGACACCGGCTCATCCGAGCAGGCCGGCGTCGTGGTCCGCTTCGAGCCGGGCTCGGGCGACTACTTCGACCTGGGCTTCCCGAGCGACCTCCACCGGCGCCCGGACGGCAGCATAGACTTCCTCGAGTGGCCGAAGCTGCCCGATGTCGAGCTTGCGCGACGGTGGCTCGAGGCGGCCGAGGAGGTCGTGGAGGGCTGGGGGCTCAACGCCGGGACCTTCGTCTGGCTGAGCGGCCCCGTCGACCCGAGCACCCTGCCGGCCAAGCCCGCCGACACGCTCTGGCCCGAAGGCGGCGAGGCGCCGTCCTTCTTCTGGATGGACGTGGACCCCTCCTCCCCGGAGCGCGGCCGCACCTTCCCGCTCGAGATCTCATGGCGCGAGGCCGAGGGCGCCTACACGCCGCCATACCGCCTCTTCGGAATCCCATACCTCGGCCTGCCGAGGCGATCGCAGACGCGCTACGCCGTCGTGGTGACGGACTCCCTGAGGGACGCCGAAGGAGAGCCCGTGGGCCGCTCCCCCGCCCTGTCCGCCCTGCTCGCGGGCGAGACGGTGCCCGGCCGACACACCGAGAACGTGGACCCGGCTCCCTACGTCGAAGCGGCCGAGTACCTGGCCGAGCGCGGTCTCCCGAGCGAGCGCATCGTGGGCCTGGTCCTGCTGACCACGGCGGACATCACGGCTCGCCTGGCGCTCGGCGCCCGCTTCGCCGAGCGTTACCAGACGCCGCGCGTTCAGCACCCGGGCCTGAGCTTCCTCGAGGAGCACGAGCACTACGTCGCTCTCCACGGCCGGCACTCGGCCCCCGTGGTGCAGCTCGGCGAGCCCCCCTACCTGAAGGGCGGTGGCGAGCTCGCCCTCGCCCCCAACGGGGACATCGACGTCCAGGGCACCGAGTGGGTGCGCTTCGCCCTCTCCATCCCCAGGGGTCCTATGCCCAAGGATGGTTGGCCGCTGCTAATCTATGTTCACGGATCTGGGGGCTATTTCAGGCAATTCCTCGACCGTGGCGCGCCCGACGAGCCCGACACCGGCTGGGGCCCAGCGCGGGTGGCCGCCCGGCACGGCATCGCCGTCATGGGCTTCGACATGCCGCTCCACGGGGATCGCGCGGACCCTCCCGACCGGAGCGGGTGGCACCTCTACAACATCATCTCCAACCCGCGGGCCCTCGCGGACAACATCGTCGGCGCCGTGGCCGAGATGAACCTTCGCACCAAGCTGATGACGGAGCTCAGCATCGACCCCGTCGTAGCCGGCGGGCGCCTGGACCCCGGCGAGAGCCAGGACGGCCGCATCCGCTTCGATCCGGAGGCCCTGTCCATGATGGGCCAGTCCATGGGCAGCCAGTTCGGCGTGCCCTGGTCGACCTTCGACCCGCGCACCAAGGTGGTCTTCTTCTCGGGCTCGGGGGCCACGCTCATCCAGATAGGGGCGGGGAGCAGGGAGCCCTTCGACTTCCAGCCCCTCCTGAAGACGATGCTCGGCTACGGGGCCGACGAGCAGCTCGACCGCTTCGACCCGGTGCTGAACATCCTCGAGCACTACTGGGACATCGTCGACCCGGTGGCCCACGCGCGCCACGTGGTCGACGAGCCCCACGAGGGCGTGGGACCCAAGCACGTCTACCAGTCTTCAGGCCTCGAGGACCGCTACTTCGACGGGATCGCCCGGGGAGCGCTCACGGTCTCGCTCGGTCTCGACGTGCTGGCGCCGGTCCGCCACGACTACCTGAAAGAGGTGATGCCCCACGCGGGCCTGGCCGAGGTGGCGGCACCTCTGAAAAGCAACCGCAAAAACGCTATGATCACGGCCCTCGCTGTGGAGCTCGAGCCGCTATCAGCCGGGCGCGGCCACTACGTCTCCTTCGATCGACCCGCGGCTCGCCGGCACTGGGCCTGCTTCCTGCGCTCCCAATGGCAAGACGGCGTCCCCACCGCCCACGCCATCGAAGACACCCTCGACGGATGCCCTTGAGATGAAGCACTCGACGTCCCGACACCTCCTGCTCCTCTTCCTCGTGTGCCTCCTCGCCTCCTGCTCCGGACGCCAGGGATCGCGTGCCGGCATCGAGGCCGTCGACGTGCCGGCCACGGACGAAGGCGCCGCGGAGGACGCGGTCACCGAGGACGCCGGTGCCGAGGACGAGGGCCGCAAGAAGCCCTCCTACGAGCTGAAGAAGCCGGACACCACGGGATCCGGCACGGCCTCCGACGCCACCGCGGACACGGCCGCCGGGGGCGACAGCGAGGAAGGCTCCGACACCGCGGCGACAGACCCCGGCGCCCCCGGCGACGAGGGCCCGTCCCCCACGGACCCGGGCACCGACCCCGGCCCCCAGACCATCGGCGAGCGCTGCTTCCCGGGCTTCTCGAGCGACCCCAGCCTGGCCAACCCGGAGTATGACGACCTCGAGCCCACCGTCGGGAGCCACTGCTGGGGTACCAACCACCAGCGCATCGCCGGCCTCGAGAGGGTCGTGATTCTCGGTGACTCCGTGGCCGTCTGCACCCCCAACCTCAGCCACCCGATCTCCCTCGACGTCAACCATTGCTGGCGCAACCTCCTCGCCGAATGGATCGCCAGCCAGTGGATAGACCTCGACAAGGGCAACGCCTTGGAGTGGATGGATTGGAAGTCATACGAGTATTGGACCGGGCAGGGCGGAAGGTCAGAGTCGGGCGACTTCTTCAACTGCTCCAAGTGGGGCGCTCGCACCGACGACATGTTGGAGGGCGGAGCGCAGATCCACGAGTGCTTCCCCGAGGGAGGGAGCGACGAGGTCACGCTGACGGTCTTCACCCTCGGCGGCAACGACATCAGCAAGATCACCCAGGAGGGCGGCGAGGCCAGCCAGGCGGAGGTCGACGCCGGCTACCCCGCGATCTGGAGCATCGCCCACGAGACCATCCGCCACCTCAGAAACGGCGTGACCTGGCTCAAGGACCCCGAGCGCTTCCCCAACGGCAGCTTCGTCATCTTCGCCAACCCCTTCGAGTTCACCGACGGCACCGGCGAGATGTCTGCCTGCCCCGTGGCGAGCATCGCCGGCTACAAGCCGTGGAAGAAGCCCGAGGTGTTGGAGGAGATAGTCGTCTGGCTGCTCGAGCAGTTCATGACGATCGCCGTAGAGTCCGACAGCGACATGATCTGGATGCTCGAGCACTTCTGCGGCCACGGCTTCGTCGCCACGGGCCCCGGCGCCGACACCAACAACCGCTGCTACCGCGGCCCCGACGCCGAAAACTACTTCGACGAGACCTGCACCCACCCGAGCGAGGCGGGGCACTTCGCCATCTACGAGATGTTCAAGGCGGTGATCTTGGAGTAGGCAGTAGAGGCTGGTTGGCCGGTTCAACACAGAGGCATAGAGGGACCGAGGCACAGAGGAAGGGCAGGGGCGGCGCGCGGCGCCGCAGGCGCGGGTGAAGTAGTGATCAGGACACCAACATTCTGGCAAGCCCTGGTACCGGTCGTTGTCGCGGCGGGCGTCATCTCCGCCGGCATGCTGCTCTCCGGGGGTGAGCTGCCCGTCCCCGTGCTCATCGTCATCGCCTGGATTCCCCCCGCCATCCAGTGCGTGCGCCTCGGCCACACCTGGCGCGACGTCGAGGACGCCATCGCCCACGGCATGAGCCTCTCGCTCAAGGCGGTGGCGATCCTGATGGTGGTCGGCGCGACCATCGCCTCCTGGGCCGCCTGCGGCACCATCGCGACCATGATCGACTACGGCCTGGCGGTTCTGGCTCCGTCCTGGTTCCTGCCGGCAGCCCTGCTCATGTGCGCCGTCGGAGCGCTGGCCATCGGCAGCTCCTGGGCCACGGCGGCCACCGTCGGCGTTGCCCTCATCGGCATCGGCGGCGCCCTTGGGATCTCGCTCCCCCTGTGCGCCGGCGCCGTCGTGTCGGGCTGCTACTTCGGCGACAAGATGTCGCCGCTGTCGGACACGACCAACCTGGCCCCCGGAGTCGCCGGCACCGACCTGTTCACCCACATCCACGCGATGCTCTACACGACCGTCCCGGCCATAGTCATCGCGCTCATCCTGTTTACCGGCATCGGCCTGGCCCAGGACCTGGCGGCGGGCTACGACGCGAGCAGCGTCGACGCCCTGAGGGCAGCCCTCGCCGCGGGGCAGGGCCTGTCTCCCTGGATGCTCCTGCCGCCGGCCCTCGTCGTTCTCCTCGCCCTCCTCCGCATCCCCGCCCTGCCGGTCCTCGTGCTCGCCTCCGGAGTCGGTGTCGTGCTCGCCCTCGTCGCCCAGGACGCAGCCCTCGGCACCCTGCTCGCGAGCCTCTACAGCGGCCACGTCTCCGAGTCCGGCTTCAAGGGTGTCGACTCCCTCCTCTCACGCGGCGGCATCGCCTCCATGGCCGACACCATCGCCCTCGTGCTCGCCGCCACCGCCCTCGGCGGCATCTTCGAGAAGGGCGAGCTCATCAAGGTCCTGCTCGAGGCCCTGCTGACCCGCGTCCGCACCATCGGCGGCCTCATAACCTCCACCGTCGGCTCCTGCATCGGCGTCAACACCCTGCTCGCCGACCAGTACCTCTCCATCGTGCTCCCGGGCCGCATGTTCCGCGACGCCTTCCTGCGAAAGGGCCTGGCCCCGCGCATGCTCTCCCGGACCCTCGAGGACGCCGGCACCGTCACCTCCGCGCTCATCCCGTGGAACACCTGCGGCGCCTTCATGGCCGCCACCCTCGGCGTGAGCACCTACGCCTACTTCCCCTACGCCTTCTTCAACCTGGCCATGCCGGTGATCGCGATCTTCTACGCGTGGACGGGCATCTTCATCCTGCGTGATTCTCACGAAGACAGGGGTCATTCTCGCAGCGGCTGAGACCTACTGTCCCGAGGCGAGGCTCTGCTGAACCCGCTCGGTGACGTCGGCCGCGTGCAGCCACTCTACGGGGCGCCCGGCGACGTTGCTCCTGTGCTCGAGCCCCAGGTTCGCCACGAGGAAGAGCCGCGGCCGGTACGCCTCGATGAAGCTGCGCGCTCCGCGGCTGAGGGTGGGGCGGCCGAGGCTCCCGGCCTTGATCTCGATGCCGACCAGCTGCTCACCGTCGCGTACAACGAGGTCGACCTCGGCGCCGGAGCGGGTTCGCCAGGAGAGGATGGAGCTCGCGAAGGGCAGAGACTTGTGCAGCTCCGAGAAGAGCCAGCTCTCGAGTAGCGGGCCCCGGTCGGCGCGGTGCTCGAAGGGAGCCAGGTCGCCCACCAGGTAGTTCCTCAAGCCCGCGTCGAGGAAGAAGACTCTCGGGGTGGCCGTCAGCTCCGCTCTCTTTCCGCCAGCGAAGAGGGGTACGCGGCGGAGCAGCTGCGACTCCTCCATGATGGAGAGGTAGGAGGCCACCGTGGGCACGCTCACACCCAGGAGCGACGCCCACTCCGAGAGGTTGACGAGGTTGCCCACCTGGCGGGCGGCGAGGGTGAGCAGGGCCCGGAAGACGTCGGGGCGCTTGATCTTGTAGAGGTCGCTGGCGTCGCGGATCAGGAAGGCTTGCACCAGGTGGGCGAGCTCGTCTTCGGGTTCTTCGCCGAGCCAGACCGCCGGATACCCGCCCAGGACGAGGTGCCGGCCCATGCGCTCGCGACGGATCTCGCAACGCATGGCAGGCCCCAGCTCGGCGGCGTCCTGGCAGACCTCGTCGAGGGTGAACGGGAAGAGGCGGGCGCGCCTCGCTCTCCCGGCCAGGGACTCGCGGGTCTTGGCCCGCAGGTGGTAGCTCGAGCTTCCGGTCACGAGGAGCGGGCAGGGCAGCCCCCGGTCCACGAGGCCCTTGATGAAGAGGCCGGCCTCGTCGAGGTGCTGTACCTCATCAAGGAACAGGGCTCCCGGCTCGGGCACGAGCTGCAGGAGCTCCTCTGCGAAGCGTCTTGGATCGCTGCACCAGCCCCTGAACACGGGCAGCTCGCAGTTGCGGTCATGGTGGGCGGCGAAGGGCATTCACCACCGGTGGCCACTCGGCACGTCTTGGGCTTGATTCGCGAGGCGGAAGGAGCCATCTTCCGCCGTCTCTCGCCATGTCCGCACCTCTCCTCACCCTCCGCGGTGTCTCTGCCCGCTGGGGCGGACGCCCGATGTTCGAAGGCGTCGACCTCGTCGTCGACACCGGCGAGCGCCTGTGCCTGGTCGGGCGCAACGGCTCGGGCAAGTCGACCCTGCTGCAGATCGCGGCCGGGTTGCTCGAGCTCGACGGCGGGGAGCGCATGGTCCGGAGCGGATCGCGCGTGGCCTACGTGCCGCAGGAGCCGGATCTCTCCGGCTACGCGACGGTGGAGGAGTACGTGGTCTCGGGCCTGCCCGACGAGCACCGGGGGGAGAGCTACCGGGCCGACGCGGTGCTGGGCGAGATAGGGCTCGAGGGCGGGGCGCCTCCCGAGCGTTTGTCCGGGGGAGAGGTTCGCCGGGCGGCGTTGGCGAGGGCGCTGGTAGGGGAGCCGGAGCTGCTGCTCCTGGACGAGCCCACGAACCACCTCGACTTGCCGGCCATCGAGTGGCTGGAAGGGTGGCTGTCGGACTACCGCGGCGCCTTCGTGCTCGTGAGCCACGACCGTGCCCTGCTCGAGAAGCTGACGCGCTCCATCCTCTGGCTCGACCGGGGTGTGCTCCGCCGCAACCGCAGCGTCGGTTTCTCGGGCTTCGACGATTGGGCCGAGAACCTGCTGGAGGAGGAGGCTCACCAGCGGGCCCAGCTCGACAAGCTCATCGCCGAGGAGACGCGCTGGTCGAGGGAGGGCATCTCGGCGCGGAGGAAGCGGAACCAGGGGCGGCTGCGACGCCTCTACGAGCTCCGGGGCCGGCGGGCCGTGCAGATCAAGCGCGCGGGCGACGTGAAGCTGGCCGCCGAGACGGGCGACATGTCCGGCAAGGTGGTGATCGAGGCGAAGGGGCTGAGGAGAGCCTTCGGCGAGCGCTTGATCCTCCGGGGCTTCTCTACGCGCATCGGCCGCGGCGACCGCATCGGGGTCATCGGGCCGAACGGGGCGGGCAAGACGACGCTGGTGCGGCTGCTGATCGGCGACCTCGAGGCTGACGCCGGGAGCCTGCGCCACGGCGTGAACCTGACGCCCCTGTACCTCGACCAGCGGCGCGAGAGCCTCGACCCTTCGCGCACCCTCTGGGACACGCTCGTCGAGAAGGGCACCGACCAGGTGATGGTCCGCGGCAAGCCGCGCCACGTCCTTGGCTACCTGCAGGACTTCCTGTTCTCTCCCGGCCAGGCGCGGGCGCCCGTGGGCGACCTGTCGGGGGGAGAGCGCAACCGGCTGTGCCTCGCCAGGGCGCTCGCGCGGCCCTCGAACCTGCTGGTCCTGGACGAGCCCACCAACGACCTCGACATGGAGACTCTCGAGGTGCTGCAGGAGGTGCTCGCCAACTACGAGGGCACGCTCCTGCTCGTCAGCCACGACCGCGACTTCTTGGACCGCGTGGTCACCTCGACCATCGCGCTCGAAGGGGACGGCGAGGCCGTCGAGTACGCCGGAGGGTACAGCGACTACCTCCGGCAGCGGCAGGAAGCCCGACCGGCGGCGGCGCCGCGCCCGAAGCCTTCGGCGCGAGAGCGAAGGACCCGCGAGCAGACCAAGCTGAGCTACAACCAGGAGCGCGAGCTGGCCGCGCTGCCCGAGCAGATGGCGGCCCTGCAGGGCGAGCTGGAAGAGATCGAGGCTCTGCTCGCCGATCCGGACGCCTACACACGTGATCCCGACGCCTACCAGGCCGCCGTCGCGCGCCTCGACGAGGCCAAAGGCGAGCTCGCTGGCCTCGAGGAGCGCTGGCTGGAGCTCGAGCTGCTGCGCGAGACCTTCGCGGCGAAGAGGTAGGCCGAAGACGTTCGCGCGGTCTTTGCGATCCACTCGCCGACGTGGCAGCTTCCGCGCGCTCTCGACTCCGAGGACGCCGATGCCATCGATCGCTCAGGCCAACAGGTTGCTCCTTGTCCCGTCTCTCGCTCTGGGGCTGCTGGCCTCCGGCGTCTTCATGATTGCGTGCGGCGACGGCTCGTCGGCCGCGGCCCCGGCCACCGACACGGCCCCGGCCAGGGACACGGCCCCGGCCACGGACACGGCCACAGTCGCCGACACCGGCCCCCTGCCGCCTCCCGATCCCCCCGCCCTGCGCAACCCCGAGACCCTCTTCCCGAACGTAGCTCCCGGCGCCACCGGCGTGCAGACGGCCCCCTCCCTCGGCCCCGCCGGCGAGCTGCTCGTCGCCTGGTCGGGCACCGACGGCAACGAGGACCTCGGCATCTGGCTCGCCCGCTTCGACTCCGAGCTCAAGAGCCTCGGCCCGGTCCTCAACATCAGCACCGGCGCCGGCCTCAAGAACGAGCCCGTCCTCTGCGCGCTGGCGGGAGGCCGACACGTCGCCGTGTGGTCAGCTGACGCCCAGAATGACGGCGGCACGCTCCAGATCCACACGCGCCTCCTGGAGGCCGACGGCACTCCGCTGGGCGCCGGTGACACCGAGGTGCGGACCTCCGTGGACGGAGGCCACTGGCTCGCCGACGCCGCGTGTGCAGCCGGCGGCTACATCGTGGCCGGGGTGCGCTCCGATCCCGACGACACCTTCGGCGTCTTCGCGTGGCGCCACGATGTCGAGGGCAACTCCATCGGCGAGGCGATCGCCGCGCACGACGACCCGGCGGGAGGGCAGGTCTTCCCGGCGGTCGGCCTCGCAGACGACGGCACCGCGGTGGTCGCGTGGGACGACATGGTGAAGGTGCAAGAGGAGGACGTGGAGACCGTCCAGGCCACGCGCCTTCCGGCCGCGGGTGGTCACGGCCCCCGCTGGACCCTCGCCGGCGGCGACGGGGAGGTCGCGAGCGGCGTCGACCTCGACGTCGACCCCAAGAGCGGCGTGGCGGCCATCGCGTTCATGATCGACGGCGCGCGGATCGAGCTCTTCCGGCTGCGGCCCGAAGACGCGGAGCCCAAGCCGTGGCCGGGATGGGCGCCCGCGCCGGGCGCCGGTCCCGCGGTGAAGCTCCTCGAGCGCGAGGACCGGCTCGCCCTGGCGTGGTTGAGCCGCGCGCAGTCGGGTGGCGAGCTTCACCTGCGCGTGATCGACGAGCAGGGGAGCACCCTGGACGAGCACATGGTCCAGACGACGAGCTTCCTTCCCTACCGCGTGGAGCTCTCGTCGCGCGGCGGCTACTTCGCCGTGGGCTACACCGACCGCGCGGAGTCCGGGGCGAAGCCCGGCGCCCGTGTGCTCCGTTTCGGCCCCGAGTAGGGCACGATCCCCTCAGCCGGCTCGCTGCTTGCCTGGAGCGCTGGCCGGGGTCCTTTCACGCTGAGTGGGTGAACCCAGCGCATGACATCGAGACCCTCCCGGATGCGTCGGGTGTGCTGGTGGAGTAGGGGGCCGCGCCACCGCCGACCCGGTCGGCGCTACCGCCTCTTGCCGAGTCGGTAGCTCCGGCTGCCCTTGTTCACGAGGCGACAACCTCGCGCGTCGCACCTGATTCGGCCTGGCTTCCACCGGATGCTGGAGCTGTACCTGCACTTCATCTTCCCGGTTCGCCGGGACTTCTTGCAGGTGCGCCGGCGTGGGCCTCGAGAGAAGCCCGCCGATGAGTCGCCCTTGAGCCTCCAGCTTCCCCTTGTCCTGATCCCCTTGCTTCGTTGCCGGTTGTGGTAGAGGCGCTCGCCTCGGCCCTCCGGCGCGGCGCGGCGCTTCTTGTCGGAGCTCTCCAGCACCCCAGCACGGGACGACTTCGTGCACGCATAGGATCGCTTGCACTGGAACTCCCCGAGACCGCCTTTCGCCTCGGACCCCTCGATGGGCGAGCAGTCCCACTCGCCGGCGAGACTCGGTGCCCACCCCGGGTTGCAGAACGCGCCGAACTCCAGCGGCTCCTTGTCTACTGCAGCGGTGCACTGCGCGACCTCCTCGCCGCGGCAGATCACCACCAGCTCTTCCAGCTCCGCCGCCGAGGCGGGCTGGCACACGAAGGCCGAAGCCAAGCCAAAGGCCCATAGGCAGGACACCCCCAGACGATTCATGACTTGCGCTCCTTCATGCCTGGCATGCCAATTCATCGGCCGAAGGAGTGATGTTCTTAAAGGGTTGACTCTCCCCCACCCATCGCGTAGCGCCCGGCGACGGAGTCACCGGAGCGAGTTGATGCAGGGCAGGGCGACATTCCAGGGTCACGGAGGCAGACCTTGTATCGCCGGCTGCCTGCTCGCGCTGCTCCTCCTCCTCGCCGCGGCTCCGGCGTGGGCCGGCGGGTTTCACATCTCGATCCTCGGCGTGCGCCGGACCGGGATGATGACGAACCTGGCGAACCCGGACGACACGACCGCGCTCTTCCACAACCCGGCTGCGCTGGCCGACCAGCCCGGGACGCGGCTCCACCTGTCGAGCGGCATGACCTTCCTGCAGAGCGACTTCAACCTGCAGGCCTTGGACGAGGCGCGTTTCCCGGAGGTGAACCCGAGGGACTGCGGGGAGGAAGGCAAGGACCCATGCCTGTGGCCCGTCGGCGATGACGGCTACTACGAGGCCGACATCGCCCCCGAGCGCTACTTCGGCATCATCCCCTACATCGGCTTCAGCCAGGGGCTCGAGGCCTTTTCCGACGACCTCGAAGGCATCACGGTGTCGCTCGCGGCATACGCTCCTGGCGCTTATGGTGCCTTCCTGCCCAGGGACGCCCCGACGGCCTACTACATCACCGACGGGCTCTTCGTGGTCGCGTCGACCACCCTCGGCGCTGGCTGGCGCATCAACGACTTCATCGCCGTGGGCGCCAACGTCTCCTACAACTACATGCGCCTCGGCTACGCGCAGAAGTACTCCACCGCCGACCTGCTCACCGCCGCCGGAGAGAAGCCCGGCACCCTCGAGGTGATGGCCCAGAGGACGCTCGGCGATCTGCTGCTCGACTACACGGGCGTCGACCACGGCTTCGGGTGGGGCGTCGGCGTGCTCGTCAACCCGACCGATTGGCTGGCCGTCGGGCTCGGCTACTCGGGCTGGACCTCCGCAACCTTCGAAGGGGACGTGACCCTCGAGAGCCTGGGCTCCTCCCAGAACGCCGCCTCCAAGGCGCTCGCCGACGAGGAGCTGCGCAAGAACGCGGGAGGTCTCGGCTACAAGCTCCCCCGCAGCCTGGAGGTGGACATGGCGATCCCGCCGGCCTTCATGGCGGGCCTCGGCGTGCGTCCGACCTGGTGGCTCGAGCTCGGCTTCGACCTGCGCTGGTGGTTCTACTCCATCTTCGAGGAGCAGAGGATGGCGCCCGGCTACGACCCGGACGACAAGGGCGAGGAGCCCATCAGCGCAGAGGCGCTGTCCAAGGACAAGAACTACAAGGACAGCTTCGAGGTGGCCTTCGGGGCCCTGTTCAGGCCTTTCGCAAGCTACCGCGGGCTCGAGCTCATGGCCGGGGTGGCCTACGATCGCTCGCCCGTGCCCGACGAGACCTTCTCCATCGACAACCCCTCCATGAACCAGGCCATCGTCTCCGCCGGCATCAGGAACACCTTCGGCGAGCACTGGCGCGTGGGTCTGGCCTACATGCTCATCAACTACCTCGGCCGCGACGTCACCACCTCGACGGCCTCACCGCCCGTGAACGTCCGCGTCCGAGGGCGCTCCCACATCCCCACCCTCGAGGTGGAGTACATCTTCTAGCCGAGCTGGTTCCCCATGCTTCGTGCCCCCCGGATCACCCTCCTCCTGGTCCTCGCCGCCGCCGCTGCCGGCTGCGCTCACAATCTCAAGGAGCTCAAACCGGGCCCCGACATCGGCCGCTGGGTCAAGGCCATGGACTGGCAGGCAGCCGGCGACGAGACCGTCGAGGTGCTCTCGGGCTATCTCCGCGTGAACACAGCCAACCCTCCCGGCAACGAGCGGGCGGGCGCCCTCTACCTCGGCGCGATCCTGGAGAAGGAGCAGATCCCCTACGAGATCGTCGACCTCGCTCCCGGGCGGGCCTCCCTGATCGCGCGCCTGAAGGGCAGCGGCAGCCAGCCGCCCCTTTGTCTGCTGAGCCACATCGACGTCGCCACCGTCGACGAGGCGGAGTGGCCCGACGGCAAGGGCCCGTGGTCCGGGACCGTCGACGAGGACGGCATGATCTGGGGCCGCGGCGCCATCGACATGAAGGGCATGGGCGCCCTCGAGCTGATGACCATGGTGTGGCTCAAGCGCCTGAAGGTGCCGCTCAGCCGCGACGTGATCCTGCTCGCCGTCGCCGACGAGGAGGTCAACAACCTCGGCATGCAGCAGATAGTCGACCACCACTGGGGCCGCATCGGCTGCTCACACCTCGTCAACGAGGGCGGCCTCGGCATCAAGGACATCGTCTTCGAGGGCCAGACCGTCAACGCCATCAGCGTCGGGGAGAAGGGGGTGCTCTGGCTCAAGATGAACGTGCGCGGCGCCGGGGGGCACGGGTCCACGCCACGCCCCGAGCTGACGACCGCGAAGCTCATGGACCTCGTCAACCGAATCCGCGCACGGGAGGTAGAGCCCAACTACCACCCGGCGACTACCGAGCTCTTCGCCCGGGTCGGCGACCACGGCGGCGGCTTCAAGGGCTTCGTGCTCAAGCGCCCCTCCCTCGTGGGGTGGCTCGCCGAGGGAGACCTGATGGAGGGGGCGCGCACGCGTGCGGCCCTCATAGACACAATCCACGTCACGGGCCTCGCCACGGGCACCCACGAGCCCAACGTGGTGCCAACCAAGGCCTCGGCCCTCCTCGACTGCCGCCTGCAGCCCGGTACGACGCCCGAGGAGCTCATCGAGCACCTGGAGTGGCTCACCGGGTGCGACCCCTGCGTCACGTTCGAGGTCATCTTCAGCGCCCCGGCCAGCGTCAGCCCCTGGGACGACCCCTTCTACGAGGCCCTCGCCCGCCACTCGACAGCCGATCGCGGAGAAGCGGTCGCAGGGCCGGCGGTGTCCGTCGGCTTCACGGACTCCCTCTACGCCCGAGCGAAAGGAGTCCGCGCCTACGGCTTCGTGCCCTTCGAGCTCACCCAGGACGAGCTCTCGACGATGCACGCACCCGAGGAGCGCATAAGCGTCGCCAACGTGCACCGAGGGCTGCGGGTGCTCTTCAGCGCGGTCTTGGAGGTCGCCGCCGCGCCCGGCCTCCCGGACGTGCCTGAAGAGGGCCGGTGAGAGCACCGCAGACCGTGGCGGCGGCCGTGGCCGTGGCCGTAGCCGCGCTCACGCTTTGCAGCGCGCCCGGACTGGCCTCGACCGAGACCTCCGCCGAAGCACCCGACAAGCAACGCCCCCGCTGGTTCGCCATGCCGGTCGCCGCCTTCGACACCGACGACGGCTTCGGCTTCGGCGCCCGCGGGGAGCTGGCCTTCTACGCCCCGGGCTACGACCCCTACAAGTCCGCCTACGTGCTCCAGGTCTTCCTCTCCACCCGCGGCTTCCAGCACCACCGCTTCCGCTACGACCGCACCGGCCTCGGTGAGGAAGGCCGGCTGCGGCTCACCGTGCACGCGGCCTGGCGGCAGTGGAAGAACGACGGCTACTGGGGCATCGGCAACCTCACCCTGCGCGACCCGGAAGCCCCCTCCAAGCGTTTCCGCTACTCCCTCTTTCAGCCCTTCTTGCACGTGACCGTGCGCGCGCGCCTCGCCGGCCCGTGGCGGCTCTTCGGCTCCCTCAACACGAAGTGGAGCCGAGTCGAGACCTACAAGGGCTCTCTCCTCGCGGAGCAGCGCCCCTTCGGAATGGACGGCGGCCCCGCGGCCATCTTCTCGGCCGGCGTCCTGCTCGACACGAGGGAGCCCGAGATCACCCCGCGCTCGGGCGTGCTCGCCGAGCTGAGCGCCCGCCTGGCCCCGCCGCTTCCCGACTACCCGGGGGCCTTCGGCGGCCCCTTCGCCTCCCTCCGGGCCTACGTCTCGCTCGGCTCCCGCGTCGTGCTGGCCGGCCGCCTCATGGCCGAGTGGCTCTTCGGCGACGTCCCATTCTACGAGATGGTGCACTGGGGCGGCGCCATCCCCATCGCCGGCTTCGGCGGCGACGTGACCCTGCGAGGCATCTCCTTCGGCCGCTGGCGCGCTCCGGGAAAGGCGATCCTCAACACCGAGCTGCGCATAGACGTCATCCGGCACTCCGTCCTGGAGCGCTCCCTGGTCTGGATGCTCGTCCCATACGCCGACGCCGGCATGGTCTTCGGAGGCGAGGACACCCCCGGCCCGACCGGCGGCCCTCCGATCCACCCCGCGGCGGGTCTCGGCGGGCGCCTGGTCTTCGACGAGGCCTTCGTAGGGCGCCTCGACGTGGGCCTCGGCCTCGACCCGGTCGTCGGAGAGGACGGCGAGACCAGGAACGAGCTCACCATCGGGGCCTACATCGTCTTCGAGCACCCGTTCTGAGGCCAACCCCCCACCGCGATTGATCGAGCGCGCGAGGATCGCTAGCGTCTGCCGCGGTCGTCTCTTGGGGGATCTGTTGAACGCTGACCTCAGGCTCATCCTTGTCCTCGTCCTCGTCTGCTCGCTCGCCGCGTGTCGCGAGGGGCAGCCCCGCACCTCGCTGAGCACCGGCGATCCCGGCCCTGCCGCGGCGGACACCGAGCCCGGCCAGACCTCGGACTCTGAAGGCGGCTCCGCCGCCGAGGCGACAGGCGGCTCTGCCGCCGACAGTGGTGCCGTGGCAACCGATACTGGCCCCGCCACCGACACTGCCCCTGCCACGGACACCGCCCCTGCCACCGACACGGTCCCGGCCACCGACACGGCCCCGGCCGCCGACACCGCCACGGCCACGGACACCACCCCGGCCACGGACACCGCCACCGACACCGCCACGGACACCGCCGACCGCTGCGCCGGCCTGTCCTGCGTCGCCACCTGCGCCACCGATGAGGACTGCTCGCCGGGCGACGTCTGCGTCGTTTACGAAGACGGCTGCTGCTCGATGTGCGGCCAGCGCTGCGACGACGCCTGCTACCTGCAGGCAGGCACCTACTGCCCCGGCCAGCCTCCCTCCGACCAGTGCGAGATAGGCGCCATAACGGTCGAGGAAGTCGGCCAGTGCTGGTTCGAGCTCACCTACGAGGGCGAGGACGGCACCGACAAGATCGTCCAGAACGGCTGCTGGGACTTCACTGACAACCTCGAGAAGAACGCCTGCGGCATCCAGCTCGACGCCGAGACCGAGACCCTGAAGGTCGCCTGCAACTGGTGCGGCCAGGTGCCCTACACGAAGGCCGCCTGCAACACCGCCCCCATCAAGCTCAAGCCCCTGTGCGCGCACGCGCCGAGCGTGGTTGGAGCCGGCCAGCCCTTCCCGGTGGCGATCTACGGGGAGCTCGGCTGCTCGACCTTCGACCGCGTAGAGGTCACGGCTACGCCCGTCAGCACCACCTTCGACTACGAGATCACGCTCTGGGGCGAGTCCAGCGTGACGGGGGTGTGCCTGCCCTACGAGAGCTGCGAGATGCAGAGCTGGATCTTCAGCGGCCTCGTCTGGCTCGAGGCCCCCAACCCCGGCCCGTACAAGGTGAAGGTCGGCGACTCCCTCACGCTCGACGTGGGCGCATCCGGGGGCATCATCGGCGAGCCCGCCTGCCAGGATGACTGCGCCGACCCGCTCCTGGAGGAGTGGGACTGGACCCTGGCGCGGATGACCGACAAGGAGGTGAGCGGCGAGTGCTTCTCGACCAACAGCCCGGGCTGGTCCAACGCGCCGGTCACCCTCGACGGCACCTGCCAGGACTACACCCTCAGCGCAGACGGGTGGCCCTTCGAAGACAAGCTCCGCCACTGCACCGACGGCCGCGTGCTCTTCGGCACCGAGGCCATGTACATGACCGAAGCCAGGATCTGCCCCGGCAACCCCAACCGCCAGCCCGCTCAGCAGATCATGCTCGGCATCGCCCAGGGCTCATACGGCGCAACCGGCGGCCCGAAGATGTTCGTCATAGACGCCGTCCGGGGCGCGGTCCCGAGGTAGGGAGCGCCGGCACGCCTTCTCGCCCCCTTGCCCGCTCGGGTGTAAAAACAGGCCATGGCCCGCTCGAACCGGCGCACGCCCGACGTCCACCTCAACCTGAACGTGCGGGGCATGCCCCCGTCGGCGACGCTCGCCATCAACGAGCGGGCGAACGAGCTGCGGCGAAGCGGCCGCGAGGTGTTCAAGCTCGGCCTCGGCCAGTCTCCGTTCCCCGTGCCCGACTGCGTCGTCGACGAGCTGAAGGCCCACGCCGGCGAGAAGGACTACCTGCCCGTGCGCGGGCTCGAGGCGCTGCGCGACTCGGTCGCCGCCTACTACCGGCGCACCCAGGGCATGCGCTGCCGCGGCGAGGACGTCATCATCGGGCCGGGCTCGAAGGAGCTGATGTTCCTGCTCCAGCTCGTCTACTACGGCGACCTGGTGATCCCGACCCCCGCCTGGGTGAGCTACGCGCCCCAGGCCCGCATCATCGGGCGCAAGGTGCGCATGCTGCAGACCCGCGCGGAGGACGGGTGGTGCCTGCACCCGGACAGCCTCGAGGATCTCTGCGCCGAGGACTCCACGCGCCCGCGCATCGTGCTCTTGAACTACCCCGCCAACCCGACCGGCGGGAGCTACGACGAGGCGGAGCTCGAGGCCCTCGCCGAGGTCGCCCGCCGCTATCGGGTGGTCCTGCTCTCCGACGAGATCTACGGCGAGCTCCACCATCAGGGCGCCCACGCCTCCATCGCGCGCTTCTACCCCGAGGGCACCCTGGTCAGCGGCGGCCTCTCGAAGTGGTGCGGAGCGGGCGGCTGGCGTCTGGGCACCCTCGTCGTGCCCCGGCGCATGCAGTGGCTGCTCGACGCCATGGCGGCGGTTGCCTCCGAGACCTTCACGGCCACCTCCGCACCTATCCAGTACGCGGCGGTAAGGGCCTTCGAGGGGGGAGGCGAGATCGACGCGTACCTCCGCAGGTCGAGGCGCGTCCTGGAGTCTCTCTCCAGGTGGGTGGTCGCGCGGCTTCGTGCTGCGGGCCTCGAGCTCGTCGAGCCCAAGGGGGCTTTCTACGTCTTCCCCGACTTCGGGCTGCACGCCGATTCCCTGGCTGCCCGGGGCATAGAGACGAGCCAGGTGCTCTGCGAGCGGCTTCTCTCCGATGCCGGCGTCGCCATCCTGCCGGGCAGCGACTTCGGCTGCAGCGAGGGTGAGCTGACGGCCCGCCTGTCCCTGGTCGACTTCGACGGCTCGGCGGCCCTCGATGCAGCGCTTGGGCGTGAGGAGCTGGACGAGCCGGCGCTACGGGCCTGCTGCGGGCGTGTCCTCAGCGCCGTCGAGGCGTTGTGCGGGTGGCTGGGGTAGGGCGCCCCTTCGTCTTCGGCGCCGACTCCGCAGCAGCACGACCACGCCGACCGCCGCCGCCACCCCGAGGGCGCCTCCGAGCAGGCGACCGAGCTTCTCGACGATGTCGGGCGGGGGCGGCCCGAGGTCCGCGGTCACGACCGTGCGCTCCTCGGTGACGAGGAGCTCGTGGGTCTTGCCGTGGGCCTCGACGGTCACGAGGTTCTGGTACATCTCCTGCACGCCGAGCATGAGCCGGAAGCGCACCGTGAGCCTCCGCGGGACGGCCGGGCACCGGTAGCTCAGGCTCAGGTGCACGGGCTCGCCCGGGAGCCTGGCGCCGCGCCAGGCGATGTGCTCGGCCACCGTGGCGCCGGTGTAGGTGCCCTTGCAGGGGCGAGCGTCCGCCTGGACTCGCAGCCCGCGGAGCAGGAAGCCCTCGAGGAAGGTGGTCCCCGCCCAGAGCTCGTCGTTGGCGATCACCCCGTCTCCGTCTTCGTCGAGCTGACGCAGGTAGATCGCCGGCACCCGCAGGGTGTAGCTCACCTGTCGGCCCTCTACCCGGAGGTCCGAGTGGCTCGTCTGCTCGTGGTGTGCGAGGGCCCGATCAGGGAGGGCGCAGAGGAGCAAAGGCCCCAAAAACAACAACGCCGCCCTTGCGGGGCTAGCGTTTGCCCTGCGGGCGGCCCAAAAGTCCTTTTCCTCTTCCTCGCCAGAGACCAATTTGTACCGCGGGAGGGGGGGCAAAAGCAATAGTTTTGGTGCGGCGGCGGACGGTTTTTGGGGTGTGGCCCACATCACCCGGCGGAGATCCCGTCCTCGCGGGTCGAGTGGAACACCGGCGAGCTGGTCAGCGCTCGGCCACCATGCTCACGCCCCACTCGTTGGGGGCCATCTCCGCCATCTCGACCAGGTCGTTCTGGCCCCTCACAAAATCCCAGAAACGCCGGTAGCCCAGAGCCCGCTCTGAGAAGGCTGGGGACATGCGCAGCATGGTCTCCTTCAGACCCCCGAGGTGCACCGGGCCTCCCGTGTCGAGGGCCTCGATCGCACGCTCGAGCAGGTCGCGCGCGTCCTCGAGATCCACGAGCGCCGCTCCCTCGCCGCCGGCGTCGTTCTCGTCCTCGGCCGGCGCGGCCTCGGCGCGCAGCACGCGCACCGTGCCGGAGCTCCGGCGCTCGACCCTCAGGCCCAGCTCCGCAGCGCGGGCATCCAAGAAGGCCACGAAGGTGTTCGCGCCGTGGTCTTTCTCCCGGAAGCCCGGGAGGCGCTCGAGGAGCCTGGACTTGAGCCCACCCGCCTGCACCGACTCGCCGGGCCCGCCGAGGCCCTCGATCACCTTCTCCATGGCCTTGCGGACCTGCTCGAAGCTCACCGGTGTCCGTTCGGACGCGGCCTTGGCCTCGGGCTTCGCGTCGGACTTCGGCTGCGCGGGCTTGGGCCTCTGGGGCTGCTGCTTCTTGGGCGCGAGGTCCTCGAGGTACTCGAAGCGGTTGCAGGCGCGCACGAGGAAGCTGCTCGCGGAGGCCCGCCGCCCGAAGCCGAGCACGGTCTTGCCGCGCTCCTTGAGGCGGGTGGCCAGCGGCGCGAGGTCGGTGTCTCCGGTGACGAGCACGAAGGTGTCGAGCTCCGGCGAGAGGGACATCGCCTCCATGGCGTCCACGGCGACCGCGATGTCCGCCGCGTTCTTTCGCTGCACACCGCGGGTGTAGAGGTGCACGGGGGTCACTGCCCAGCGCATGGTCTCCTTGGTCCGCACCCCGAGGGCGTTCCAGTCCGCGTAGGCCCTGCAGACGTGCACCGTCCCGATGCTGGCGAGGCGGTCGAAGAGCTGCCTCAAAGACTCGTGGCCGAAGCGCGGGAAGGCGTTGTCTACGTCGATGTAGACGGCGAGCTTGTGCTCTGTGGACATGGGCGATGCTCCGTGGAGGGGCCCCTATACCACGGCTGCGCGCACGATGTGGGTCCTGGCCGGAGCGTCCTTTGTCTTGACGCGTGCGCCGTCTCGTGGCATTCTTTCGGAAAGACGACGTAAAGGCCGAATCATGGCACAACTGGAGCACGCGACCAGGATCGGAAAAAGCGGGCGAGTCGTGCTGCCCGCCGTACTGCGCAAGTACTACGGTCTCAAGGAGGGCGACGAGATCGTGCTCGTGGCCGAGGACGGCGGCATGCGCATCCTGACTCCGGAGCAGGCCGTGCGACGAGCCCAGCGCCTTGTGCGCGCCTACGTCGCTGAGGGGCGCAGGCTCGCAGACGAGCTGATCGAGGAGCGCCGCGCCGAGGCCTCAGATGAGTGAGGCCGTCCTGGACGCCTCTGCCTTGCTTGCCCTCCTGAACGCCGAGCCCGGAGCGGAGCTGGTCGCGGAGCTTCTGCCGGGAGCGTCGATCTCGGCGGTCAACTACTCCGAGGTGGTGGCGAAGCTCGCGGACGCGGGCATGCCGGGCGAGATCGTGGACGAAGCCCTCGGCGGCCTTGGCCTGGACGTAGTCGCCTTCTCCAGGGAGCAGGGGCGGGCTGCCGGCCTCCTGCGTCCCGAGACACGGCGAGCCGGCCTCTCGCTGGGGGACCGCGCCTGTCTGGCCGTGGCTCTCGAGCGACAGGCGCCTGCCTATACGACCGACTCGGTGTGGGCGGAGCTGGGGTTGGACCTGGAGATCCGGGTCATCCGCTAGATCTCGGTTTGCCCCGAGGCACGTCAATGCGGTAGCACCGCCACGCAGGACGACTCAGGAGGTGTCATGCGTTCGGGCGCCTTTTTCGGGGGACTGGCAGCACTCATGGCGGCGGCGCTTCTCGTCGCGGCGTGCGGGAGCGACGACGGCGGCACGAGCGCCGCGGCCGACCCCGGCGCGGCGACCGAAGCGACCGGCACGGACCCGGGCCCGACCGGCGGGGCGGACCCGGGTCCCGTGGCGGCCGACGAGGGAGCGGATCAGGGCGGTGACAAGGAGCCCCCGAAGCTCCCGGAGCGCTACGATCTCGAGGGTGACGATCTCTTCCCCGAGGGCCTCAGCTACGACGCAGAAGGCAAGCGTCTCCTCATCTCCAGCATGACCGCCGGAAACGTCGGCGCCGTCGCATTGGACGGCACGCAGTCGGTGCTCTACGCGGGCCCGGGTGAGGAGGGCTGGAGCACCCAGGGCATGAAGGTGGACGCCGCCGCCGGCCTGGTCTGGGTCTGCGCGGTGCGCTCGGGCGACGACGCGACCGCGGCGATCTGGGGTGTCGACCTCGGCAACGGCGAGCGCGCCAAGGACGTCTCCCTGGCCGGGCTCGCAGATCCCGTCGCCTGCAACGACGTGGCCCCGGACGGGGCCGGCGCCGTCTACGTGTCCGACCACACGAACCCAAACATCTACAAGGTCGACGCGGCAGCGGGCACGGCGGAGCTCTGGGCGACGAACGCGATCTTCAAGCAGGGCGCTGTCGGCCTCAACGGCATCGACACCAGCTCGGACGGCGCCACCCTCCTGGTGACCCACTTCATGCCGGCCAAGCTCTTCGCGGTCCCGCTCGCGGACCCAAGCGCGGCGGTGGAGGTCACCCTCGATGGCGACGAGTTTGCGGACAAAGGCACTCTCTTCTCCGGAGCCGACGGCATGGTGCGGCGCGGCGACTCCCTCTACCTCGCCTTCGGGGCCAAGCTCATGCAGATCATGCCCAAGGACGCCGGCTGGTCGGCGGCGACGGTCAAGGCCGCGCCCGTGGGGGAGGCGGTCACGGCGGTGACCGTAGCCGAGGGAGCCTTCTACACCACGAAGTCCGAGATCAACGCCTACATCATGAAGCAGCCGCCCAAGCTGCCCTTCGCGCTGATCCGCGTCGAGCCCTCGGCCTTCGAGTAGATGACGAAGAGCACAGAGGCAGCCGAGCCCTCCTGGCCGAGACGTTTCGGCAGCTACCTCGCCGAGCGTTTCCCGCCCGGTCCCTACGCCCTGCTCATCGGGGCCCTGTGCGCGGCGACGGTCGCGGCCGCGGACGCCGGGGCGGGAGGGGTGCGGGTCGGCCTCCGCGACCTCGCGGCCTTCGCGGTGCTCTTCTTGTTCTTCTTCCACCTGCGGGTCTTCGACGAGCACAAGGACGCCGAGACCGACCGCCTCGCCCACCCCGATCGCGTGCTCTCCCGCGGTGTCGTGACCTTGCGCCAGCTCGCGCGCGCCGGGGCCGTGGCGATCCTGGTCGAGGCCGTGCTCAGCCTGCTCCTCGGGAACGCGCCGGCTCTCCACTGGGTCGCGGCCTTCGTCTTCTCGGGGCTCATGGCCGTCGAGTTCTTCGCGCCGGCCTTCCTGCGGCGACACATCGTGCTCTACGCGCTGACCCACAACCCGGTGGTGATCCTGCTCGTGCTCTTCGCCGACGCCGTGCACCGGGACGGCGCTCCCTTCGCGTGGCGCGTGCTCGCCTTCGGCCTCGTCGCCACCTTCAGCTCCCTGGGCTTCGAGATAGCCCGGAAGCTGCGCGCGCCGTCAGACGAGCGCGAGGGGCAGGAGACCTACACGGCCGCCCTCGGCGTGGGTCCGGCCGTGGCCCTGCTGGTGGCGGTGCAGGTCTTCACCTCCACCTCCGCGCACGTGGCCGGCCTCGTGCTCGGGGCCTCGCCGGTCTTCACCTGGGGGGCTCCGGTGCTGGTGTGGCTCTCGGCCCTCCCGGCCCTCTCCTTCGCGCGCAAGCCGAGCCCCAAGCTCGCCAAGGCGACCGACGCCGCGGCGACGCTCGCCGCGCTCCTGCTCTACCTCGGCCTCGCGGTCGACATCATGGTCAGGGAGGGCATCTCGTGGACGCTCTGAGCCCGCTCGTCTTGTCGGGAGAAGCCCTCGACGACCCCTCGCGAGCGCTCGTGGGGGGCAAGGGCGCGAACCTCGCCCGCCTGAAGGCCATGGGCATGCCCGTGCCGCCTTTCTTCGTCATCTCCGCTGCGGCCTTCGAGCAGGTCCTGGAGCGGCCTGCGGTCAAGCGCCTCCGTGCAGCCTCGGAGCACGGCCTGCTGCGCTCCGCCCTCGCCGCGGCTCGCCCGGAGGGAGAGCTCAGAGAGGCCCTGCTGCTGGCCCGCGCCGAGCTGGGCCCCGGGCCGGTGTCCGTGCGCTCCTCGGCGCTGGCGGAGGACGCCCCCGGCCGCTCCTTCGCGGGCCAGTTCGACAGCTTCTTGCAGGTGACCGACGAGCAGGGCCTGCTCTCGGCCGTCTCGCGCTGCTGGGCCTCGACCTTCAGCGAGCGCGCGCTCTCCTACTGCGAGCAGCACGGCCTCGATCCCTCGGGTCTGTCCATGGCCGTGGTCGTCCAGAGCATGGTCCGCGGCCCCGTCTCGGGCGTGCTCTTCACCTGCGACCCAGCCCGGCCGGAGGCCGAAGACATGCTGGTCAGCGCCGCCTTCGGGGCAGGTGAGGGGGTGGTCTCGGGCAAGGCCGACGCCGACACCTACCGCCTCATGGGAGACGGCGCGGTCGAGGGCGAGGTGTCGGAGAAGCGCAGCGCCGTGGTGCTCCGCGAGGCCGGCGGCACCGGGGAGTCCGCGGTCCCGGAGCCCGATCGGCTGCGCCGCTGCCTCGACGACGAGCAGGTCCGCGCCCTCGGCGCCGTCGGCCGCGAGCTCGAGGCCCGCCTCGGGGCTCCGCAGGACGTCGAGTGGAGCCTGAGCGAGGGAGGCGAGATCCTGCTCCTCCAGACCCGGCCGCTGACCGGTGTGGGCCCGCGCCTCGGCCGCAAGCAGGTCTGGGACAACTCGAACATCATCGAGTCCTACTCCGGCCTGACGGCTCCGCTCACCTTCACCTTCGCCCGCCGCGCCTACGAGGTCGTCTACCGGCAGTTCTGCGAGGTCATGGGCGTGCGCCCCGAGGTCCTCGCCGGCCAGGACGCGGTCTTCCGCACCATGATCGGGCGCATCCGCGGCCGCATCTACTACCGCCTCGACTCCTGGTACCAGGTGCTCGCCCTCCTCCCCGGCTTCGAGCACAACAAGCGCTTCATGGAGCAGATGATGGGGGTGCGGGAGAAGGCGGAGCTCGGCGAGAAGGTCGAGCGCGGCGGCCGCCTCCGAGGCCTCCTGCGCGGTCTGCCTTCGCTGGTGTACCTGCTCTGGCGCACCCTGCGGGCGCTCTTCGGCCTCCAGAAGAGGATCGAGGACTTCCACGCGAGCTTCGAAAGCGCCCGCGACGAGCACCGCGACACGGACTTCGCCGCCATCGCGCCCGAGGCGGTGGTCGACGTCTACAGCGACCTCGAGCGTCAGCTGCTCTGGAACTGGAAAGCGCCCATAATCAACGACTTCTACGCCATGATCTTCTTCGGCGTCTTGAAGAAGCTCACAGAGAAGCACGGCCTCTCGGAGCAGGGCACCCTCCACAATGACCTGCTCTGCGGGGAGGGCGCCATGGCGTCGGTGGAGCCGGCGCGGCAGATCCTCTCCTACTCCGCCGAGCTCCGAGAGGACGCCGAGCTGCGCGAGCGCCTGCGGGGCGCCGAGTCGAAGGAGCTGCTCGTTCGCCTCGGCTGGCCCGACGGGGAGCCGGAGGAGGCGGAGCTGCGGCCGCTGCGTGCCTGGCTCGACTTCTACCTCGAGCGCTACGGCGACCGCTGCATGGACGAGCTCAAGCTCGAGGAGTCGACCCTCCACGACGATCCGAGCTTCGTGCTCAACGTGCTCCTGAACTACCTCGACCTCGAGGAGGTCTCCCTCGACGGCATCGAGGCCCACGAGCGCGAGGTCAGGCAGGCGGCGGAGCGCAGGGTCAGGGAGCGCCTCGGCCCCCTCAAGCGCCTGCTCTTCGGCTGGGTCCTCTCCCGCGCGCGGCGCCACATCCGCGAGCGCGAGGGCATGCGCCTCGTGCGCACCCACGTCTTCGGCCTCGTCAGGCGCATGTTCAGGGGGCTCGGCGACCACATGGCCCGCCGCGGCGTGCTCGATCACCAGAGCGACGTCTTCTGGCTCACCACCGACGAGCTCTTCGGCTGGGTCGCCGGCACGGCGGCCACCGAGGACCTGAGGGCCGTAGCCGCCCTGCGCCGCGCCGAGCAGCGCTCCTTCGAGGCCGGCCCCGCGCCGGACCCGCGCTTCGAGACCTTCGGCCCGGTGGCCTTCGGTAACCTCTACCGTTCGGCCGCGCCGCCCGAAACACCCGAGGGAGACGTGCTGCGCGGCATCGGCTGCGCGCCGGGCGTGGTGCGCGGCGAGGCGCGCGTGATCGCGGCCCCGAGCGACGACCTGCGCCTGAGCGGCGAGATCCTCGTCGCCGAGCGCACCGATCCCGGCTGGGTGCCGCTCTACCCCTCGGTGAGCGGGATCCTGGTCGAGAGGGGCAGCGCGCTCAGCCACTCGGCCATCGTTGCACGCGAGCTCGGCATCCCGACGGTGGTCGGCATCGTCGGGCTCACCGCGCGGGTGCGCGACGGCGAGGAGGTCGAGCTCGACGGAGCCCTAGGCACCGTCCGCATCATCGACGAGTCACGCGATGCCGCCTGAGGCCTCCTCCCTCGAGAGGCTCCTCTACGCTCAGGGCTGGGAGGACCCCGCGGTGCTGCGAGGCGCGCTCCGCGTCCGCGAGGGCGAAGAGGTGCTCAGCATCACGTCCGCCGGGGATAACAGCCTCGCCCTGCTGCTCGACGACCCGGCCGCGGTGGTCGCGGTCGACCGCAACTCCACCCAGACCCAGCTGATGCACCTGAAGATGGCGGCCATCCGCGCCCTCTCGAGGGAGGAGACCCTCGAGCTCATCGGCGAGCGGGAGTCCGGCAGGCGCGAGGAGCTGCTGCGCGGGGCACAGGAGCTGCTGCCGCCGGAGAGGCGGGCGTTCTGGGACCACGAGGAGCGCAGGGCATGGCTCCGCTCGGGCCTGGTAGCGGCCGGCAAGTTCGAGCGCTACCTCGCGCTCTTCAGGAGGCGGGTGCTGCCCTTCATTCACGGCCGAAGGACCGTGCGGCGCCTGCTCGAGGCCCCGGACCTCGAGACCCAGCGCCGGGTCTACGAGGGCTCATGGGACACCTGGCGCTGGCGGGCGATCTTCCGCGTCTTCTTCGGTCGCCGCATGATGCGCCGCCACGGCCGCGACCCGAGCTTCTTCGCCCACGTGCAGGTCACGGACATCGGGGAGGTCTTCCGCCGGCGCGCCGAGTGGGCCCTGACCGAGCTGCCTGTCGGGGAGAACCCCTACGTCCAGTGGATCCTCTCGGGCGGCAGGCCCGGGGAGCACCTCCTGCCGCCATACCTGAGCGCCGGAGGCTACGAGCTCGTCCGCGAGCGCCTCGGTCGGGTGCGCGTGCTCGAGGAGGACCTCGGAGAGCACCTCCGCTCGGTGGCGCCCGGCAGCTACGACGCCTTCAACCTGTCGGACGTCTTCGAGTACATGAGCCCCGACGAGACCAGAGAGGTCCTCTCGGCCGTCGCACGAGCCGGCAGCCCGGGTGCCCGCCTGTGCTACTGGAACCTGCTCTGCCCGCGCTCTCACCCGAGAGAGCTCGACGAGGCGCTCGAGTCGGAGGACGAGCTGGCGGCCAAGCTGCACAAGCAGGACCGGGCCTTCTTCTACCAGCGCCTGGTGGTCGAGAGGGTGCGCGGCGGCCGCGACCCTTTGCCCTGAGGCGCCGTGACGCTACCATGGCGGCCGGGGACCGACCGCGGGGTCAAAGATGAGATCACCTCTGCTGCTGGCGACGGCGCTCGCGCTCACCGTGAGCCAGGCGGCCTGCTCCGGCGACTCAAGTGGTGCCGGCCAGGCCCCGAAGCCGGCCGATGTCGGCTCGGACGACTCCGCCATATCTGCCCCCGATCCCGGATCTGATGATCCCGAAGATCCCGGAAGAACGTGTATATCGGAGGAAAACTTCGAGGCGCCGCTCCTCGGGAAGGCGTGCACGGACAGCTCCGAGTGCGGCGCCGGGCTCTGCGTGCTCGGGGTGTGCACGGTTGGCTGCGTCGACCGCTGCCCCTGCCGCTGGGCTTGCCGCGGCGTCGACGTGGGCGGTCCCGATCCAGTGCTGGTGTGCCTCCCCGACGAGCGCCTGAGCTGTGCCGCCTGCGACGGAGACGATGGCTGTGGCCCCGCCGAGGCGTGCTCGGCTCCGGAGGGCGCCGAGCCTGTGTGCCTTGCCCGCTGTGCAGGACCCGGCGCGTCCTGCCCCGGCGGCTTCGTGTGTGCCGAGCACGAGGACGCCGGGGAGCAGGCCTCGAGGTGGCTCTGCGAGCCCAAAGGCGGACCGCACTGCTGCGCGGAGGCCACCGAGGGTCTGGAGGCACCGTGCGGGATCGAGAACGAGCACGGCGTCTGCCCGGGCAAGCGAACCTGCCACGGCGGCGACGGCTGGGGTCCCTGCCGCGGGGCGGGAGCGAAGCCCGAGATCTGTGATCGTCTGGACAACGACTGCGACGGGGACACCGACGAGGACCTCGGCCCTGCTTGCGCGTGCGGCAACGGAGTGTGCGAGGTGCCCTTCGGCGAGGGGGCCGACACCTGCCCCTGCGACTGTGCCGTCTGCGGCGACGGCCAGTGCTCGCCCTGCGGGGAGAACCCGCGGGATTGCCCGGAGGACTGCTGCCGCACCACCGCCGGCACCACGGGCTGCGGGGACAGCTTCTGCATGGGCTATGCCTGCGGCGAAGGCCCCTCCACGTGCCCGCAGGACTGCGACCGACCCTGCGGAGACGGCAAGTGCGAGGGGGGCGAGAACCCCTCGGTGTGCCCCCAGGACTGCCTGCACAAGGTCTGCGGCAACGGCGTCTGCGAGGGCCCCGATGGCGGCCCGGACGAGTGTCCCGCGGACTGCGGCGCTTTCTGCGGCAACTGCTCCTGCGAGCTGAGCCGCGGCGAGAGCCTGTTCAACTGCCCCACCGACTGCGGCTTCTGCGGGGACGGTGTGTGCAGCGTCTGCGCGCGCCTGCAAGAGAGCCCCATGTCATGCCCGAGCGACTGCTGCGCGCCCGACGACGAGGCCTGCGCCCTGGCCAGCGGTCGCTGCGTGAAGGCCGGAGACTGCGACGGCGACAATGTCCCCGACGTGGCCGAGGCGAGCCAGGGCCTCTCCGCCTACGACCCGGACTCGGACAAGGACGGCGTCAAGGACGGAGCCGACAACTGCCCCTCGCTCGCCAACGCCAGCCAGGGCGACCGGGACCAGGACGGGGCGGGCGACGAGTGTGACGGCTCCTGCGTCCCTGCCTGTGCCGGCTTCGAGTGCGGTCAGGACGGCTGCGGCGGGAGCTGCGGCAGCTGCCCGGCGGACCGGATCTGCCAGCACGGCCTGTGTGCCCCGCGCGCCTGCGAGCCCGACTGCGCGAACCAGGGAGGCTGTGGGGACGGCTCGTGCGCCGGAGGCGAGACGGGGGCTACCTGCCCGCGGGACTGCCGCCCCTACGGCTATGCCTACGTGCCACCGGGCGAGCTGCTGATGGGCTCGCCGAGTGGGGAGCGGGGGCGCAGCAGCAACGAGGGGCCGCAGCGCACCGTGCGCATCACGCGTGCCTACTGGCTCAAAGCGACCGAGGTGACCCAGGGCGAGTGGAAGGCCCTGCTGAGCAACAACCCCTCGACCTTCCAGACCTGCGGAGATCACTGCCCCGTGGAGCACCTCAGCTGGTGGGAGGCCGCGGCATACTGCAACGCCCTGTCGGCCGCGGAGGAGCTGCCGGAGTGCTACGTGCTCACGGGCTGCAACGAGAGGGCGCCCGGGGAGGGCATGGACTGCGAGGGCGTCAGCGTGAACGCCCCGGATGAGAACCCCCTCAACTGCAAGGGCTACCGCCTGCCGACCGAGGCGGAGTGGGAGCACGCGTACCGGGCAGGAACGGACACGCCGCTTTTCAACGGCTCGCTGAGCGTGGAGCCCCAGTCCTGCGTCCTCGACCCGAAGCTCGACGCCGTCGGCTGGTATTGCGGAAACAGCGACGTCGACTACGAGTTCTCCGAGAACTGCAGCGCCTGGGACGGGCCCATCACCTGCGGGCCGCACCCGGTGGGGCGCAAGCAGCCGAACTCGTGGGGGCTCTTCGACATGCCGGGCAACGTCGAGGAGTGGGTCTGGGATCGCTACACCGACTACCAGTACTTCCCCGACCCGGACACGGACCCGGTCAACTCCGACGCCGGCGAGGACCGGGTCCTCCGCGGCGGAGACTGGGCCGGCCGTGCGGCCGGATGCCGTGCCGCGGACCGCAGCCGGGGCGAGGAGGAGGTCCGGCGCGACGAGCGGGGCTTCAGGACTGCCAGGTCGGTCAGTCCCTAGTGTCCTCTGGCGCGGGTGGCGGCTCCCAGGGCGCCGCCGAATCGAAGGCGTGCTTCCGGCCGCCGAGATCGAAGGCCAGCCTGGAGGCGTGAAGGTGCAGGCGCGCGGCCCGCTCCCCGCCGTATCGCCGATCACCGACGACCGGCGCACCTAGCCAGGCGGCGTGCGCGCGGACCTGGTGGAAACGCCCCGTGTCGAGCTCGGCCGTCAGCTCGCGCGGCTCTGCTTCGCCCGCGTGGAGGCGGAAGGTCGTGCGGGCGGCCTTCCCCTCGGCCGAGACCTCCGCGCGCCCGCCGGCGCGCAGCAGGGGGCGGTCGACGACGAGGCTGTCCGAGCCTTCGAAGGGTAGCTCGGCGCTGCAGCGCAGGCGGTAGAGCCGCTCTACGGCGTGCGCTCGAAAAGCCTCGGAGAGCTCGGCGGCTGCCTCCCTGGTCCTCGCGAGCACCACGAGGCCGCTCGCCGGCACGTCGAGGCGGTGCACGACCTTCAGGGTTTCCCCGCCGCGAGCGTGGTGCCACCACGCGACGAGGTCGGGAAGAGTCGAGCTGCGGGCCGGCTGGACCGCGACGCCGGGCGGCTTGTCGAGGACCACGATCGAGTCGTCCTCGAAGAGCACGGCCACCTCCAGATCTTCGAACAGCTCGGCGGCGGCACCGGCCTCCTCGATCTCCACCCAGGCCCCCGCTCGCACCGCCCGGGACGCGACCTTCACCGGTGCGCCGCCGACGAGCACGCGCCCTTCGGCGATTGCGCGCCGGCCGGCGCGCCGCGAGAGGCCGGGCCACAGCACCGGAAGCGCCTGGTCAAGGCGCGCGCCGGCGAGATCTGGCGGCACCCGCTTCCTGGGCGTGGGCTCAGACACTGATCCGACGGTTGCCATGGGACCTCGGCTGGTCTGCATCCAGTCTAATCTCGGCTGCGGGAACATCAAGGGGAGGCGCTGAGCAAGGCGCGCCGGCGGACGCGGAGGAGGACGGGGAAGAGGAGGAGTCGGTGCACGTGCACGGCGGGACATGGCCCCGCGTGGCCGGTGTGCTATGACCCTGGCCGAGGGTCCAAGATGCAAGAGAACGCCACATCAGGAGGGTCCTGGCTCCACCTCGTCAGGCGGCGCTGGTTGGTGGCGCTGCTCCTGCTGCTCGGGACGGCGGTCGCGGTGCCCTTCGCTGCGCAGGTCGGCGTCGACAACGGCGTGGACGTCTGGTTCGTGAGGGACGACCCGGCGCTCGCGGCCTACAAGAGCTTTCATGAGACCTTCGGCAACGACGAGGTCGTGGTCATCGCGATCCGGCCCAAGGACGGGGTGTGGGACGCCGGCGGCCTGAGCCTGCTCGAGCGCGTCTCGCGGACCGTGGAGGCGGTGGACGGCGTGCGCCGGGTGCTGAGCGTCGCCACCACCACGACCATCACGCCCAAGGGCTCCGCACTCGACGTGTCGCCGCTGGTCACCGGGCAGGTCGCGGACGAGGCCGCGGTCGCGAGCATCAAGGCCCGCTTCGAGGCCGACCCCCTGCTCGAGAAGGGCCTCGTCAGCGCCGACGGGAGGGTAGCCCTCGTGCTGGCCGAGATGGAGGCCCTCGCGGACATGGACGCCCGCAGGGATGGCATCATCACCGGCATCGAGGGAGCCCTCGCCAAGACCGGCCAGCGCGGCGCGGAGATGTCCGGGATCGGGGTGATCTACAACGCCTTGAACCGCATCTCGCAGTCCGAGGGCGCCGCCTTCGCCGGGGCCTCGCAGCTCGCCATCTTCCTGCTGCTCTTCGGCTTCTTCCGCCGCCCCGGGCCCGTGCTCCTCGCCATCGCCGGGGTGTTGCTGGCCGTGATCTGGACCCTCGGCCTCTACGGCGCGCTCGGCCGCAGCATCAACATGGTGACCATGGTCCTGCCCACCCTGGTGCTCGTCATCGGGGTCGCCGACAGCGTGCACATCCTCCACCACCACGGCATCAGGGGCGGCGGAAACCCGGCCCGCACCCTGAGCACCATCGGGGTGCCCTGCCTGTTCACGACCCTGACCACGATGGCCGGCTTCTCCGCGCTCGCGACCTCCAAGATGGCCGTCGTGCGCGACCTCGGCATCTTCGCCGCCGCCGGCATCGGCTTCGCGCTCATCGCCACCGTGGGCATCATCGTGCTCGGCCTGCGCGTCACCTTCTTCCGGCCCCTGACGGTCCCCTCGCGCCACGGCCCGAGGTGGCTGACGGTGAAGATCACCGCCCTGACCGAGTGGAGCCTGAGGCGCCGTGGGGCGGTGCTCGGTGGGCTGATCCTGTTCGTGCTCGTCTGCGCCTTCGGCGTGACCCGCATCAAGGTGGACACCTACAGCCTCGGCTTCCTCCCCGACGATCACGAGACCGTCCGCGCAACCAGGGCCATCGAGAAGGAGGTGGGGCCCTTCACGCCCCTCGAGCTGACCTACACGGCACAGAAGAAGGACGGGCTCAAGGAGCCGGCCGTGCTCTCGGCGGTGGCCCGGTGGCAGGCTGCCCTCGAGGCGGACCCACGCGTCCACACGACCATCTCACTCGCCGACGTCGCGGCTCGCTTGCACCAGGTGCTCTCGGGCGGTCCGGCGCGAGTCCCCGACGACGCCAACCAGCTCTGGCAGGCCCTCGAGCTCTACGAGCAGGACGGCGACAACCAGCGCGCCTTCCTCGCCGACGCCGCCTACCGCCAGGGGCGCATGACGGCCTTCGTGAAGATGGCCAGCTCGAGGGGCTTCGAGGGGCTGATCGACCACGCGGAGGAGCTCGGCCGGGAGCACCTGCCGGACGGGGTCGAGGTCCGCCCCGCGGGTTACCTGCCGCTCTACGTGAAGATGATGGAGTACGTGGTCGACAGCCAGGTCACCTCCTTCGCCGCCGCCTTCCTCGTGATCTTCGTGCTCATGGGCCTGCTCTTCCGATCCTTGCGCATAGCGGCCCTCTCGATCTTGCCCAACATGCTCCCCGTCTTCGCGACGCTCGGCGTGATGGGGCTCGCGGGCATCACCCTCGACGTGGCCACCGTGACCATCACCGCCATCGTCTTGGGCATCGCGGTCGACGACACCATCCACTACATCTACAGATACCGGCTGGAGCTTCGCGCCACCGACTGCGACCACGAGCAGGCGGCGTTGCGCACGGCTGTCCGCGCAGGGCCCGCCATAGCCGGCACGACCCTGCTGCTCTGCTTCGGCTTCCTGGTGCTCGCCGGGGCCACGGTGAAGTCGGTCCTCTTCTTCGGCCTGCTCTCGTCTTTCGCCTTCGCGGTGGCCCTCGTGGGCGACCTCGTGGTGCTCCCGGCCCTGCTCTCGGTGCTGCGGCCGAAGCTTTAAACGAGCTGTGCCCCGCCCGGGCACCATCGTGGTGCTCGGACGGGGCACAACCCGCCGTGCCCGCCGCGGGCCCCACCCCACCCACTGTTAACGGCCCCAGCTTGA
>CAZQPP010000010.1:0-35497 GCA_964594295.1 uncultured Myxococcales bacterium
GAACGGCACCTGGACCTGCAAGGCCGACGGCACCGGCGTCGAGTGCGTCAACGAGAGCCCCGTCGGCATCTCCGAGACCTGCAACGGCTTGGACGACGACTGCGACGGCTCGACCGACGAGGACTTCGCGGCCAAGGGCGGCGCCTGCGACGGCGACGACAGCGACGTTTGCGAGAACGGGACCTTCACCTGCAAGTCGGATGGGACCGGGGTCGAGTGTGTGAACGAGGACCCGGCGGGCCTCGTAGATATCTGCAACGGCTTGGACGACGACTGCGACGAGTCTGTCGACGAGGACTTCCCCACCAAGGGCGACCCCTGCGACGGCACGGACAGCGACGTCTGCGAGAACGGGACCCTCACCTGCAAGTCGGACGGCAGCGGGGTCGAGTGCGTCAACGAGACCACCGAGAACATCTTGGAGGTCTGCAACAAGGCCGACGACGACTGCGACGGCGACATCGACGAGGGCTTCGGTACGGCGGTCGCCTGTGTAGGGGTGGGCGAGTGCGGCTCCGGCTTCATCGAGTGCGCGAGCGAGTCCACCACGCGCTGCAGCACCGACGTCGGCGGCACCGACTACCAGGGCGTGACCGAGGTCTGCGACGCCCTCGACAACGACTGTGACGGCGACACCGACAACGGCTTCGAGATAGGCCAGCCCTGCGACGGCGACGACGCCGACCAGTGCGCCACCGGCACGTGGACCTGCAAGGCGGACAACAGCGGCCGGGAGTGCGTCAACGAGGCGGCCGAGGGCCAGACCGAGACCTGCAACGGGCACGACGAGGACTGCGACGGCCTGACCGACGAGGACTTCAAGTCGGGCGGCACGGTGACCTACACGGACCTCGACGGCACCACCGGCCTCGTGCTCGGCGACACCTGCGGAACCGGCGCCTGCATCGGCGGGGTGGTAGAGTGCTCGGGCGGAGGCCTGGGCTGCAGCACCTCCGGAGCCGCCGGTGACGAGGTCTGCGACGGCGCCGACAACGACTGCAACGGGGAGGTCGACGAGGACTTCCCCACCAAGGGTGACGCCTGCGACGGCGGCGACTCGGACCTCTGCAAGAACGGCACCTTCACCTGCAAGAGCGACAAGGCCGGCGTCGAGTGTGTCAACGAGTCCGTGACCGACATCGCCGAGGCCTGCACCGGCTCGGATGACGACTGCGACGGCCAGACCGACGAGGGCCTGACGGCCCCGCCTGCCGACATACAAGATGGTGTCTGCCTGAATGCCGAGAAAGAATGCGGCGGAGTGGTTGGATGGACGGAGCCCAGCTACGCCGACATCGAGGGCTACGAGGAAGTGGAGGCGAGCTGCGACGGGCTGGACAACGACTGCGACGGCGTGACCGACCAGGGCTTCCTGACCAAGGGGCAGCCGTGTGACGGCGATGACTCGGACCTCTGCCAGAACGGCACCTGGACCTGCAAGGCTGATGGCAGCGCCGTCGAGTGCGTCAACGAGAGCCCGACCGACATCACGGAGACCTGCAACGGTGTAGACGACGACTGCGACACCGAGACCGACGAGGATCTGGGGCAGACGACCTGCGGCCTCGGAGCCTGCGAGCACACCGAGGACAACTGCCAGGGTGGCGAGACGGTCACCTGCAACCCCTTCGAGGGCTCGAGCCCGGAGACCTGCGACGGGGTCGACAACGACTGCGACGGAGAGATCGACGAGGGGAGCCTGTGCACGCCGCCTTCGACATGCATCGAGGGCGTTTGCAGTGCGTGCTCGGACGGTAACGTCGAGCAGTGGGACGGTTGCAACGACGGCGTCATCGTCGAGTTCGAGGTCCAGCCGCTGACGGAGTGGAACCCGAACCACCCGAGCGCTGCGTGGCTGCCTACCGGCGGCTTCGTCCTGACCTGGAGCGACTTCGCCAACGACCCCGTCTGGGGGAACTCCCGAGCGCGGCTCTATCACCCCGACGGGGCGGCGAAAGGTGCCGACTTCAGGGTGAACACGCTCACCAACCTGCACCAGCTATACCCGGAGGTCCTGGCCTTCCCGGACGGAAGCTTCGTGGTCGTCTGGATGGCGTACCCCTCAGGGGCGAACTGGGAGGTCGACCTCCAGGCCTATCGCCCGGACGGCGCCGCCAACGGCTCCTGGCTCCACGCGAACACCTACACGACCCTCCGGCAGATAAACCAGGACGCCGACTCGCTTCCGGACGGCCGCTTCGTCGTGGTGTGGGCCTCCGAGGAGCAGGAAGGCTCCGGCCAGGGCACGGGAGTGTACGGGCAGCGCTTCCGGGCGGACCTCGAGCCCGACGGCGTGGAGTTCCACGTCAACACTCACATCACCGGCAACCAGAACGTGCCCATGGTCACGTACACGACAGGTGGCGGCTTCGTGGTGGTGTGGTTCGACAACTCCGGCAACGACGGCAGCGGGGACGGGGTGTTTGCACAGCGCTACGATGCGCTGGGCCAGAAGCTGGGCTCGGAGATCCAGGTGAACACCCACACCCTGGGCGCTCAGACCTGGCCCGACGTCTCGGCCCTGGGAAGCGGCTTCGTCGTGGTGTGGCACAGCAACGGGCAGGATGGCGACGGAAACGGCGTCTACCTGCAGCGCTACGGCTCCGACGGTTCGACCCTCGGCTCCGAGCTTCTGGTGAGCCAGTCCACGGGCGGCAACCAGGAGATGGCGACCGTGGAGGAGCTCAGCGACGGCTCCTTCGTCGTGGCCTGGGAGGGGCCCGGGACGGCGGGCGAGGAGATCTGGGTCCGCCGCTTCCAGTCCGACGGCACGACCACCCAGGACGAAGTACAGGTCAACGCCTACACCGGCGGCGACCAGTATGCCCCGGCGCTCGCGGCGCTGCCGGGGGCGGGCTTCCTCGTGGAGTGGGTGAGCTACGACTCGGCCGCAGGTCACAACGGCATCTACGCCCGCATGTACGAGTCGGACTACAGCCCGCGCCCCTACCTCGACGGCGACGGCGACCTGCTGATGAACTCCCTCGACACCGACGACGACGGGGACGGGGAGCCCGACGTCACGGACTGCGAGCCCGTGTACGCCGACAGCTACCCGGGCGCCGACGAGGTCTGCGACCGGCGCGACAACGACTGCGACGGCGACACCGACGAGGGCTTCACGACCGACACCGACGGCGACGGCATCCCCGACTGCGCGGACTGGGACGACGACGGCGACGGGGATCCGGACATCGGCGACTGCGACGACATGAACGCCGCGATCAACCACGCGGCCTCCGAGACTTGCGACTCCGTGGACAACGACTGCGACGGCGACACCGACGAGGACTTCGCCACCCTGGGCGATCCCTGCGACGGAGACGACACCGACGTCTGCGCGGACGGCACCTTGACCTGCACGGCGGACGGCACCGGCGTCGAGTGCACCGGCGACACGCCGCGGGTCTTCCAGCCCGGCGAGTGCTGCGCGCCCACGGACTGCGGCGCGGGCGCGTGGACCTGCGTGGAGGAGACGTGTGTGTGCGACGGCGGAACCTGCGTAGACGGGAGCTGCCCGGCGGTGGGCGCGTGCTGTACGGACAAGCCGGACGACGATCGCTGCTCGGCCGGGGAGATCTGCCTCGACGGGAGCTGCTACGCCGGCGCCGACGGTGCGCTCGTCATCAACGGGAACGAGTGCACCCTGGCAGGAGATCCCTGCCCGTCGGGCATCCTCACCGGACAGGGGTCGGGCAAGTGGACCCTGGTTTCCACCACGGCCTTCTTCAGCGACGTCTGGATCAGCGGATATGTCAATCTGAAGGCGCCGGCGGTGGACGCCCAAGGAGACGGAGGTGTTTTCGTCCTGCAGGCCAGCGGCACCTTCACGCTCGCCTCGGACAGCACGATCACCATGGCCGGCCGTGGTCACGGCGGCGGTGGTGGTGGCGGCGGTATCCAGTACTGCTACGTCGGGTCGGACGTGCCTTGCGAATTCGGTGTGGGAGGCGGGACGGGAGGCTCCGTCGACGGTGAGGCTGGAGGCGATGGAGACTCCAGCTCCTGTCTTGTCTCTGCGTCCGGCACCGGCGGCTCCGGGGCCGGCGGCGCGGGCGGTGGCTACGGCGGTACCTCGGGCAGCGCGGGCGGTGGCTGCCCCGAGGGAGTCTGCAGCGACATGGGGGATGGCTCGGGAGGCGCCGGGGGCGGGCTCTTCGGCGGCGCCGGAGGCACGACCAGGGGCACCGGCAACCAGTGCAGCTCCGAGCTCTACTGCGACACGATCGCCGGCAACGCTCCCGGCGGCGCCGATCCTAGTCACGCGGGCCCCACGGACTCAGATCCGGGCTCCCCGGGCGGCTATGCGGCTCAAGCAGTCAACGGCGACACGAGCACCGACGACAGCGTGCTCGTCGGCTCGGGCGGCGGAGGTGGCCACGGTGGCGGTCCGAGCAGCAGCGCTTGCTGCGGAGGCGCCCCTGGCGGGCATGGCGGCGTCTCGGGCGGGGCCGCCTCGGGCGGCTGCACCGGCGGCGGTGGTGGAGGCGGCGGCGGCGCCGGCGGCGGCTCCATCTCGATCCGTGCGCGGGACATCGTCCTCAACGGCAGCGTCCTCGCCGATGGCGCCGGCCGGGCCGATCTCGGCGGCGGCTACGGCGCCGGCGGAGGCATCCTTGTTGCCTCACGAAACGCGCTCAGCCTGGGCGACGCGAGCGTGATCCGCACCCTCGGCGGCTACGGCGACGGCGTCGGGACGTCGACCAACGGCGGCACCGTCAAGCTCCGCTACCGTGTCATGGGCGAGACCGCGGTGCCGGCAGGGAACACCGGCCGGACCCAGTCCGTCGACGGCAGCGTCGAGGTCTGCGACGGCATGGACAACGACCTCGACGGCACCGTCGACGAGGGAGTGCTCAACGCCTGCGGCGAGTGCGGGCCCGTGCCCGACGAGGTCTGCGACAGCATCGACAACGACTGCGACGGCGACACCGACGAGGGCATCGACCTCACCACCGACATCCAGAACTGCGGTGTGTGCGGTAACGCGTGCAACCCGGCGGATGTGTGCACGTCCGGGGTGTGCCAGGCGATCTGCGGAAACGACGCGGTGACCGAGGACGAGGAGTGTGACGACGGCAACCCGACGTGGTGGGACGGCTGCACCGCCGAGTGCCGGCTCGGGGAGGTGCAGGCGAACGACTACACGACGGATGCGCAGGGAAACCCGGCTGTCGCCGCGTTCTCGGACGGGGGCTACGTCGCCGCCTGGTCGAGCAACGGCCAGGATCTCTCGGGCAACGGCGTGTACGTGCGCCACCACGTGAGCGGCGCGCCAGGCACGGAATCGCTGGCCAACAACTACATACTCAACGAGCAGCAGGCTGCGGATGTCGCCGCCCTCTCGGACGGGCGCTGGGTGGCGGTCTGGCAGAGCTACCTTCAAGACGGCGACGGCTGGGGTATCCACGCCCAGGTCTTCGACGCGGGGAACAACAAGCACGGCAACGAATTCCAGATCAACACTCTCGATATCAACGACCAGACGAAGCCAAGCGTAGCCGCCCTGGGTGGAGGGAGGTTCGTTGTCGTCTGGGAGAGCGTGGAGCTGTTGGCCGATGGGCTTGGCGTCTTCGGTCAGATCTTCGCCAGCGATGGCACCAAGGAGGGCAGCGAGTTCTGGGTGAACACGACCACCACCGGCGACCAGCACAGCCCGGCGGTCGACGCTGACGAGGAGAGCTTCGCGGTGGTCTGGCACTCCGGAAGCAATATCTACGGGCAGCGTTTCCATGCCGAAGTCGGCGGCTACTGGGGCACCGAGATCCAGGAGAATCTGCTTGCGGCCCCCACCGGAAAGCCCGACATCGCGATCCTAAAGGGTGGCGGCGTGGTCGCAACGAGCGACATGGCCGGCAACGTCATCGCCCAACGCTATGACGCGAGCGGCGCGAAGGTCGGCGCCGCGATCACCGTCAACACCACGACGACGGGCGTGCAGAAGGACGCAAGCGTGGCGGCCTTGCCGGGGGGCGGCTTCGTCGTGACCTGGGAGGGGCCCGGCACGGACTCCACCGACGTCTTCTTCCAGCGCTTCGACGCCTCGGGCGCCAAGGTCGGAGCCGAGACGAGAGCCAACGTCTACACCACCGGCGTCCAGAAGGACCCTGCCATCGACTCCTTCGGCGACGGCTCCTTCGTCATCGCCTGGGAGAGCTTCGGCCAGGACGGTAGCGCCGACGGCGTCTACTCCCAGCGCTTCCGCAGCGACGGCACACGTATGCCCGTCGGCAAGGACCCCGAGCGCTGCAACGGCCTCGACGACGACGGCGACGGCCAGACCGACGAGGAGGTGCCGCGGCCGTGCCGCAAGGTCTTCGCGGCGAGCGGGTGCGTTGTCTGGGATGACGCCCCCGAGCTCCTTTGCGACACAGGTGAGGCCGCCACCGTGCGGAGCGGTCTCCTCGGCGCCGACACGCACTGCGCGGCGCGAGCCCTGTCCTCCGGTCTGGCCTCAGGCCTGGCTGGTGCTGCACGGTACGTCGCGTGGTTGTCGGACAGCGGCGACGACGCCTACTGCCGCGTGCTCGGCATGGCGGGGAAGAAGAGCGCGAGTTGCGGTCTCTCGTCTCTGCCCTCCGGCGGCGGCCCGTGGGTTCGCACCGACGGAGCCCTCGTGGCCTACGACCTGTCGCAAGTCACCGGTGCCGAATGCGTGAACGAGCCCCACTCCTGTTTGAGCTCGGACATCAGCTTGAACGAGGCGGGTGCCACAGCGCTGCGTTTCGCCTGGACCGGCACGAACCCAGACGGAAGCGCGGCTGACGGGATTGGCTTGTGCAGCGACTGGAACGACGCGGGTGCGCTGCAAGGTTTCAAGGGCTCTACTCGCGTGACCGACGACTCCTGGACCAAGGGCAACAGCCTGGCGAGCTGCTCTTCCAGGCAGGACGTCACCCTCTACTGCTTCGAGCGCGCTCTCAAGGACGGTGACGCCTGCGACTCCGCCGACGACTGCGACTCGGAGAATTGCGTCGACGGCGTCTGCTGCGAGCACGGCTGCCACCACCCCGACAAGTCCTGCAACGTTGCAGGTAGCGAGGGGACCTGCACCGCGCGCGTGCCGAGCGCTCCCGACCTGCTGCCTTCCTCGGACACGAACGTCGGCGACGACGACATCACCTCCGACACCACCCCGACCTTCCGCGTCACGGGCTGCGCCGACGGCGACACCGTGCAGCTCGAGATCGTCGCCGGCGGCGACACCGGGCCCTTCCCATACCCGGCCATGGGGTCGAGCGTCGACATGAGCGTGCCCGCCGGCTCCGAGCTTGCAGACGGCACCTACACCTTCCAGGCCCGAATCAACCTCCCGCTCAGCGGCATGTCGGCGCCGAGCGAGACCATCGACGTCACCATCGACACCACGGCCCCGGCAGTGCCCGGCCCGCTCGACCTTCAGTCCGGGAGCGACACCGGCGCCAGCAACGCCGACGACGTCACCTCGGACACGACGCCCTGCTTCAACGTGCCGGGGACCGAGGGGGACTCGGTGTTCACGTTGTATCGGGACGGCCCCGACCCCGGCGTCGAGACCAGCACCGTGGACGTCTCCTACCCCGGCACCCTGATTTACTGCCTCTCGCCGATCGCGGCCGGCGACGGCGTCCACTCGTTCACGGCCAAGCAGACCGACACGGCCGGGAACGACTCCGCGATGAGCGCCGCGCTCGAGGTCAACCTTGACACGACGGCTCCGACGGTCACCGCGGCCAACATCACGGTCGGCGGCGACGGCGGCGACGGCGTCTTCGAGACCGGCGACACCGTGACCGTCACCTGGGACGACACGACCTCGGGCGACGACAACGCCGACATCGTGAACGTGAACGTCGGCATCTTCGGGATCGCCGTCGTTGCCGCAATCGAGTCCCCCGCCCACATCTGGACCGCGACCTACACCCTGCAGGCCGGCGACCTCGAGAGCGACGCCGCCACGGTGAGCGTGGCCGCCACCGACCGCGCCGGCAACGCCACGGTCGGAGACGACACCACGAGCTTCGTGATCAACGCCCCGGCCGATGACGACGACGACGGCGTCACCAACCCGAACGACAACTGCCCTTATGTCGCCAACGCCAACCAGCTCGACACGGACGCCGACGGGCACGGCGACGCCTGCGACAACTGTCCCTACACCGCCAACGCCGACCAGCTCGACACGGACGGGGACAGCATAGGCGACGTCTGTGACTTCGAGGCCATGGGCTTCCAGGAGACCTTCGCGACCGACCCCTTCACGCGGGGATGGCAGTGGGCCTCGGGGTGTGTCCCTGATGTCAGCTACAACAGCACGGACCAGGCCGTACAGTTCGACAGCGACTGGAACGCACTGCTCTCACCGAGCATCTCCGGAGGCATGCCGACGCGAGCACGCATCGAGTCCGACCTGTACGTTCCGAGCAACATCTCCGCCGCGTTCCGCATCTACGTAGGAGAGTCCATTGTCAGCGGCACACCAGGGCAATGCGGGCACAAATGGTCCTTCGACAACTACCTGATTGCTCACTACGTGGTCCAATCGGGAGTATTGACGGAGGCCTACCTCCTGGAGGACGGCACAAACACGGCTTCCTCGGGCGCCATATCGGTTCCCTTCTCCGGGCTCGTGACCATCGCCTTCAGCCTGGACACGCAGACCGGGGACGTGCAGATAGCCGCTGACGGAGTCACCTACGTCTACGCCGCGACCACGCCCCGTAGTCTCACCGACAAGTTCCAGCTGCAACCGACCCACGCGCGCGACCTCCACGTTCAAGCCCGCGAGGTCCGCGTCTACGACCTCTCGGAGTGCGCGACCCCTGTATGCGGGGATCGTTACTGCTGCCCCTCCGAGGACCCGGCGAGCTGCCCGAAGGATTGCCCGCTCTACGGCTACGCCCTCGTCCCAGCCGGCGAGTTCGTGATGGGCTCCCCGACGAACGAGCCGGACCACCGTGACAACGAGGTCCAGCACCCGGTGTCGCTGACCCGCGCCATCTGGATGAAGAAGACCGAGCTGACCCAGGCGGAGTGGATGGACCTCTCGGTGGAGATGGGCGACGCCGTCGACCCGTCGTCGAACACGAGCTGCGGGAGCGACTGCCCGGTCGAGATGGTGAACTGGTGGGAGGCGCTCGAGTGGTGCAACGCCAGGTCACGGAAGCAGGGGCTCTCCGAGTGCTACACCCTGACCGGGTGCAATACGACCACGATCGGTGCGGGCAAGGAGTGCACCGGCGTGACGGTCAACGCGACCGACCAGAACCCCCTTGCCTGCGAAGGCTATCGCCTGCCGACCGAAGCCGAGCTGGAGTACGCGATCCGCGCGGGCACGACGACGACCTATTACAGCGGGCACCTGGTCACGGCTCCGGAGGTGGGCTCGTGTGCCTACGAGCCTGCCCTGGCCGCAATCGGCTGGTACTGCCAGAACTCCGGCTGGGAGAAGCAGCAGGTCGCGCAGAAGCCGGCAAACCCGTGGGGCCTCCACGACATAACGGGCAACATCTTCGAGTGGGCCTGGGACTGGCTGGGCGACTACCCCACCTGGGCGGTCAGCGATCCGCTCGGGCCGGGTACGGGCACCGCGCGTTGCGCTCGCTCCGGCGGCTTCCGCCACGACATCCTCTGGAGCCGCTCGGCCATCCGCGCGAGCTTCGACCCGCTCTTCCGCTACAACACCCTCGGACTCCGCCCTGTCAGGTCGGTCTCGGTAGCGCCCACCTGCTCCACCGCCGCGCAGTGCGACGACTCCAACGCCTGCACCGTCGACCAGTGCAACGCCGAAGGCAACTGCTGGCACAGCCCCAGGGACTGCGACGACCGCAACTCCTGCACCATAGACACCTGCGCCGGTGCCACCGGCTGCAGCAATACTCCGCTGCCAGAGAACGACCCCTGTGACACCGGCGGCGGCGTCTTGGCCGGGGTGTGTACGTCGGGGCTCTGCGATCCGGCAGGCTACGCCCGCATCGCCGCCGGGCAGTTCGTCATGGGCTCGCCGTCTGACGAGCCCGGCAGGAACGCCAACGAGGTGCAACGCCAGGTGACGCTCTCGAGGAGCTTCTGGATCAAGGAGACCGAGGTCACGCAAGGAGAGTGGAGCTCCAAGCTGGCGGCGATGGGCGGGACCGTGAACCCATCCCACTACTCCTCGTGCGGGACCGACTGCCCGGTAGAGCAGGTGAACTGGTGGGAGTCGCTGGCCTACCTCAACGCGCTGTCGTCGGCGGAGGGGCTGGAGCCCTGCTACACGCTGACCGGGTGCAACGCCAACGCACCCGGGGAGTCCATGGAGTGCACCGGGGTCACGGTGAACGCTGTCTCCGGCAACCCCCTGCTGTGCGAGGGCTACCGCTTGCCGACCGAGGCAGAGTGGGAGTACTCGGCGCGAGCCGGGACCGACACGGCCTTCTACAGCGGCGGGATCACGCAGGTGGGAGAGACCTGTGCGTCCGACGCCAACCTGGATGGGATCGCCTGGTACTGCAACACCAGCGGGAACACGACCCAGGCCGTGGGTGGTAAGTCGGCCAACGCGTGGGGTCTGCGCGACACCGCCGGGAACGTGTGGGAGTGGGTGTGGGACTGGGAGACGGCCCGCACGACGGACTCGGTGACGGACCCCACCGGTGGGACGTCGGGCACGCGCCGGATCTACCGTGGCGGCTCCTGGATCAACCTTGCGAAGCTCTGTCGGATGGCTTTCACCGACGGCGGTGCACCAGATCACCGAGAGTGGAACCTGGGCTTCCGCGTCGCGCGAACCATCCCGCCCGACGACGACCCAGACCTCGACGGCGTGACCGCGGACGCCGGCGACTGCGGGCCGAACGACGTCACCACATACCCCGGCGCCACCGAGGTCTGCGACAACGTCGACAACGACTGCGACAGCGACACCGACGAGGCAGCGACCTACACCTCGGTCGCAGCCACCTCGGCCGCCAACCAGTGGGGCCTCACCTGCAACGACACGGCGCTCCTCGTCGAGGACGGCGTCTACGCGGGGCTGGCCCGCAGCTACGTGAACACGCTCCAGGAGCCCGAGCCGGGGAAGCCGAAGGTCTCCGCGTGCATCCAGGTCGAGTTCGGAGGGCTCGCCGGCGCCACGAAGGTCCGCGTTGTGTCGCAGGCGAGGAGCACGGAGGCCGTCTGTGACGACGCGTGCACGAGCGCGTGCGGCACGAGCAGCGTCTACAGGGTCTTCGCGCGCGAGCCTTCCGGAGACTGGGTGTTCACAGGTCAGTCTCCGAGCACACTCGAGCCCTTGACGATGGCGTATCCGCTGGGCGCCGTGCGGGTTCTCGACGCGGTCCTCATCTGCCGCACCGATGCGGGCCCACACCGCGACAACATCTTGGTGGATGTGGTCGAGGCCAGCATGGGGACCCCGCTGTGTCCCTGTGACGGCGCCGACAACGACGGGGACGGTCAGACCGACGAGGACTACCCCGCCCTTGGGCTCGCGTGCGACGGCGACGACTCTGACCTCTGCGCCAACGGCACCTACACCTGCTTAGCGGACGGCACCGGAGTCGAGTGCGTCAACGAGGAGCCCGCGGACGTGGCGGAGACCTGCAACGGGACCGACGACGACTGCGACGGCGAGGTGGACGAGGGCGGCGATGCCCTCTGTGACGACGAGGACGCCTGCACCACAGACACCTGCGACGGCGAGGCCGGTGCCTGTCTCCACGTGCCCGTCGACTGTGACGACGACAACGTCTGCACCACGGATGCCTGCGACCCGGATACCGGGCTGTGTGTGTTCGCCGACGTCGCGGACGGCACGATCTGCGACGCGGGTGCGGGCCCGGCCAGCGGGCGCTGCGTCTCCGGGAGCTGCGTCGAGGGCGCGGAGAACGGCGCGGCCTGCTCGGTGGCCGCGGAGTGCGTCAGCGGGTTCTGCGTCGATCGCGTGTGCTGCGCCGATGCCTGCGCCGGGCTGTGTGAGCGTTGCGATGTGCCCGGGTGGGTGGGCACCTGTGCGCCGATCCCGGCGGCCAGCGTGCAGACCGTCCCACCAGCACGTCAGCAACACGCCATGGCCTACGATGCCACCCGCGACGCCGTCGTGCTCTTCGGTGGCTACGACGGGACAGGGCCGCTCGGCGATACCTGGGAGTTCGACGGTTGGGCCTGGACAGAGGTCTCGGTCACGGATCCGGAGGGCGACGGCGATCCCTCCGCGCGGGCCAACTCCGCCGCAGCCTTCCAAGCAGGGGTCGATCGAGTCGTGCTCTTCAGCGGTGCGCCCGGCGCATCGAGCTTCCCTGCCGATACGTGGGCCTTCGACGGGGCAAGCTGGGCGCTCCTGGACGACGGGAGCGGTGGTGGAGTGCCGAGTGGTCGCTACTTCCACGGCATGGTCTCTCTTGGCAGCGATCTGGTGTTGGCCTGCGGCTACGGCAGCGGGAATACCCCTTTGTCGGACCTGTGGCGTTGGGGCGACGGCTCGTGGTCTGCCGAGCAGATCACGGGGCCTACCGCGCGTTACGGCCATGGCTTTGCGGCCACCGGGAGCACCGCATACCTCGCGGGTGGGCAGGCGGGAGTGTCGTATGCTTCCGAGGTCTGGTCCTATGACGGCGCCGCGTGGTCGCAGATCTCGAGCTTCCCGGCCGGCATGAGCGCCCGCGGCTACTTCAACTTCGTCCCCTCGGCCGGTGGGGCGTACCTGTTGATGTTCGGCGGCCTCGACAGCGCGGGCCTGCTGGACGAGACCCGGATCTACATGCCCGACGTCGACCAGTGGGCTCTCGTGGCCATGGGCGATCCAGAGGGCGACGGGGAGCCTTCGGCCCGCGCGCATTCCGGCGCCGTCCACCGTTCGGCGAGTGACGAGGTGGTAATCTTCGGCGGTGAGCTCGAAGACGGCTCGCCCTCCGACGAGACTTGGATCTACGGCACGAGCTGGCGCCTCTGGCACGCTTCCGACCCCGACGGCGAGTGCTATGGGACCTCGCTCTGCGACGGCGCGAGCCTGTGCACCGCCGGTGTCGGGATCGCCTGCGAGGCGGACGCGGACTGCACGACCAGCAAGTGCGCCAACGTTGGCGGGGCCATGGTCTGTGTGCCCTGCGCCACGGCCGAGGACTGCAGCGACGGGGACCCGTGCACCACCGACATCTGCGACCCCGTGGACGGCTGCAGCCATCAGGCCGTCGCCTGTGTCCCGGCCTCCATTCCTGTGTGCTCGGACCCGCCCGGCGGCACGGTCCTGGAGGGAGAGGTCTACACCGGCACCGGTACCGCGACCGACGACAGCGGCTGCGTCGTCTTGTCGGCGGAGTTCGGTGACGGAGGCGTCGGGACCGGAGGCGCCAGCTTCACCTATCCGGACTACGAGCTCTCCTACGCCTTCGCCGACGACGGCACCTACACCGTGACGGCGACCGCCGAGAACCCATGCGGGACCAGCGCGCAGGGGACCGGCACGGTGACGGTCGCAAACGTGCCCCCGACGGTGGGCGCCTTCGGGGGAGTCAACGTGCCGCTCGGCGACGCCTACGAGGAGACTGTGACCTTCACCGACCCGGGCACGGCGGACATCCACAGCGTGCAGGTGAGCTACTCGGCCGACGAGGATCCCAGCCCGGTCGCCTTCAACCAGGTCGTGGGCGGCGGGAGCGTCGATCTGTCCCACACCTACGGCGAGACCGGCATCTACCCCGTGGGCGTGCTCGTCACCGACGACGACGGAGCAATGGACGTGGGCGAGGCCGACGTGCAGGTCGTCGCGCCGATGCAGGACAACGGCGACGGCAGCTCCAGCGATGAGCCGCGGAGGCTCATGTGGCGAAACGGCTCCAACCTCAAGATGGTCAGCCAGGCCGACGCGACCTGCGGCGAGCTGGTCTTCGTGGGCCACAGCGACTGGCGCCTGCCGACCATCGACGAGCTGCGAGGCATGTTGATCAACTGCGGCCCCACCATGTCCGCGGGTGCCTGCCAGGTCAGCGACCCGGATTGCCTCAGCTCAGCCACCTGCCACGAAGAAAGCTGCACCGGCTGCGGCAGCGCGGGCATCGCCGGTGGACTGGGCTCGAGCAGCTTCGCGGCCGTGTCCTCGTCGCTGGCCGACGGCGGCCCCAACCGCTGGGGCGTGAGCTTCCAGACGGGCGCCGTCACCGTGATCTCCAGCGGCAGCGCCGCCACCGTCTACTGCCTGCGCGACTACATCCCCGACGGGTCATTGACCCTCGGCGAGGCCTGCACAGCCGACGTGCAGTGCGCCACCGGCCAATGCGCCGACGGCGTCTGTTGCTCCACGGCCTGTGGGGGGTGCAAGAGCTGTTCGTTGGAAGGCAGCGTCGGCACCTGCGTCGACCACGTGGAGGGCAGCGATCCCGACGGGGACTGCGCCACGTGCCATGTCTGTGACGGAGCCGGAGCGTGCGTGCTGGCAGAGGACGGCACCCTCTGCGACTCCGGGAACGGGCCGGGCAGCGGAAGCTGCAGCTCCGGAACCTGCGTGTGTACGCCCCAGTGCGACGGCAGGGAGTGCGGCGACGACGCCTGCGGGGGGACCTGCGGCAGCTGTCCGGCCGGCACGGTGTGCGGTGCGGCGCAGACCTGCGTGGCGGTGCCGCCGGGCTTTTCGATACCCACAGACTACGAGCTCATTGCTCCCGGCACGTTCACCATGGGCGCGCCCGGTGCCGAGCCAGGGCGCGACACGGACGAGCTCCCTCAGCGGAGCGTGCAGATAACGCGGCCGATGTTGGTCAAGAAGACCGAGGTCACGCAAGGTGAGTGGACTGCGCTCACAGACGACAACCCGAGCAGCTTCACGGCCTGCGGTGCCACCTGTCCGGTGGAGACGGTCACCTGGTGGGAGACCCTTCAGTGGTGCAACGAGCTCTCCACGGCGGAGGAGCTCGACTCCTGCTACACGCTGTCGGGGTGCAGCGGCACGCTTGGGGCTGGGTTGACCTGCACGTCGGTCACCTTCGCCGGCCTCGACTGCACGGGTTACCGACTGCCCACCGAGGCGGAGTGGGAGTACTTCGCCCGCGCAGGCACGACGACGCCCTTCTACAACGGCGGCATCACCTTCACCCAGACGACCTGCGGCAACGATCCCAACCTCGACCAGATCGGGTGGTACTGCGACAACTCGGACGCCACGCCTCGCCCGGTCGGCGGCAAGACGGCCAACGACTGGGGCCTTCACGACGTGGCGGGGAACGGCGGAGAGTGGGTGTGGGACTGGCACGGCGAGAGCTACTACACCGGCAGGCCCGACCCGGACGTCGATCCTCTGGGGCCGGCGAGCAGCAGCTTCAGGGTATGGCGGGACGGCTCGTGGAGCTTCGCGCCGCGATACGCGCGCATGGCGAACCGCAGCAGGAGCGTCGACACCGCCAAGGGGAACACCCTCGGCTTCCGGCCGGTGCGGAGCGTGCCGCTCTGCCCCAACGGCGTGCTCGACCCCGGCGAGGCCTGCGACGACGGCAACGACGTCGACTGGGACGGCTGCTCGAACGCCTGCGAGGTCGTCGAGGCGCAGGTGAACACCACCACCTCCTCCTACCAGACAGACCCCCGCGTGGAGGCCTACGAGGATGGTCGCTTCGTCGTCGTCTGGAGGAGCGAGAACCAGGACGGATCGGGCGCAGGGGTGATCGCGCGCCTCTTTGCAGCCGATGGGACGGCTGCCGGCGCCGAGATCGCGGTCAACCAGACGACTGCCGACACTCAGCACCAGCCCGACGTGGCGACCTTCGGCGGTGGCGGCTTCGTCGTGGCGTGGCGCCACAAGGTGAGCGGGAGTGACTGGGACATCTACGTCCGCCGCTTCGACGCCGCGGGAGCTCCGGAGGGCGACGAGCTCCGAGTCAACAGCACGACCGCCGGCGACCAGCGCGCCCCGCGCGTGGCGGCGATGCCGGACGGGAGCTTCATGGTGGTCTGGTGGAGCGTCGGCCAGGATGGCGACGGGGGCGGCGTCTTCGCGCAGAGGTACGCAGCCGACGGCAGCGCCGCGGGAGGCGAGGTCCAGGTGAACGCCACTTCCGCGGGGGATCAGCAGGACCCGGCGGTGGCGGCTTCGGGGGATGGCTTCGCCACGGCCTGGCACATCGTGCAGGACAGGCCCTACATTCGCCTCTTCGATCCCGCCGGCGCCGCGTTGAGCTCCGACGTCTACGTGGGCTCCAGCGCCCTTGGCGTGGACGCGTCGTCCGTCACCGCTCTCGACAATGGCAGCTACCTTGTCGTGTGGGACGACACATCGCAGATCCTCGCGCGGCGCATCTCGCCCGAGGGTGTCAGGTCGGGTGACGAGGTCACCGTGAGCTCCTCGGGACCCAACATGCGAGACGCATCGGCCGCCCCGTTGCCCGGAGGCGGGGCGGTCGCAGTGTACGAGGGCGACGCCGCAGACATAGGAGTGTACGCCCAGCGCCTCGACGCCGGCCTGGCAACGGTCGGCTCCGAGCTCGCGGTCAACACCTACACTGACGGGTTCCAGAAGCTCCCCGACGTCGCCTCCTTCGGTGACGGCAGCTTCGTGGTGGTGTGGCAGAGCGACGACCAGGACGGGAGCTGGCAGGGCATCTACGCGCTGCGCTACCGCTCCGATGGCGAGAAGCTCGCCCTGGGCAAGGCCCCCGAGGTCTGCAACGGCTTGGACGACGACGGCGACGGCTCCACCGACGAGGACGTGCCGAGGCCATGCCGTCGTGCGTTCGTGGCGAGTGGGTGCGTGCGCCCGGGCAGCGGGAGCGACACCTGCGCGGCGGGCGGCGACGTAGACTGGCTGGCCGAGCCTTTGGACGCGGACGTGCTGTGCCGGTCACGGGCGAGCACGGCCGGTCTGCCGAGGGCCGACAGCTACATCGCCTACCTCTCGCACTCGAGCACCGATGCCTACTGTCACCTTCTCGGCTACTCGGGCACGAAGGCCGCGAGCTGTGGACTGGCCGCGCTGCCGACCGGCGGCGGACCCTGGTTGCGGACCGACGGCCTCCTCGTCGCAAGCGACATCGCGCAGATCACCGGGGGCGAATGCGACTACCAGGGCCTCGTTTCTCCTCCCGACTCGAGCTCCTGTCTATCCAACCCCGTCGTCAAGGATGAGACCGGCGCCGATCCGACGGCTTCCTACGCGTGGACGGGGACGTACGCCGACGGCACCGCCAGCTCCAACAACTGCGACGATTGGACGAGCGGGGCGAGCGAGCACGCGGGGAGCATGGGTACGTACGCCCATGCTGGACGCTCCTTTGCGTATTCTGGGACGTCGGCCTGCAACGTCGACTGGCTCGACCGCAGCGTCTACTGCTTCGAGCGCGGGCTCAACACCGGCGATGCCTGCACCGCTGCGGCCGACTGCGAGAGCGGCTACTGCGTCGACGGCGTGTGCTGCTCCTCCCTCTGCGCCCACAGCGACCGCTCCTGCAACGTGACCGGCTCGGTCGGGACCTGTGCGGAGCGTGCTCCGGACACGCCCGACCTGCTGCCGAGCTCCGACACCAACATCAACACCGACGACGTCACCTACGACGACACCCCGACCTTCGGGATCTCGGGACTGGCCTCGGGGGACACAGTCGACATGTTCGTCCACCGCAAGTCCGACGGCCTGCTCAACCAGAGGATCACCCAGAACGCCACCGAGGGCACCCTCTACCTGACGGCGGGGCAGATCCCGGACGGCGAGTACCTAGTGACCGCGGCCATGGACCTGCCGACCGGCGCGCGCTCCGCGACGAGCCAGGCGTTGACCGTGACGATCGACACGACCCCGTCCTTCGTGATGGCCCCCGATGTCGCCGTGACAGGCGGCACCGGCACCGACGGCACCTTCATCGCCGGCGACCAGGCCGTCGCCACGTGGAACAACTCGGCCACGGGCGCCAACAGCGGGACGATGTCGTCGGTCGTGACGAGCTTCTTCGCCATCGAGGGAGCCCAGCTCCCGGCCACCGACGACGGCTCCGGCTGCGACGCCACCGCCGCGGACGAGGTCTGGACGGCCTGCTTCACCCTTCCCGTGGGCACGATCGACAAGACCGACGCCCTGGTCTGGTTCACCACCGAAGACCTCGCCGGCAACAGCGCCGCCGGTCCTTCGGACGACCAGTGGGTCGACAACGAGCCCCCGACGGTCACGGCCGCGAGCTTCACCGTCTCCGGCGACGGTGGCGACGGCGTCTTCGACGTGGGCGACACCATCACCGTATTCTGCGATGGCCTCATGTCCGACTCGAGCTCCGTGAGCGTCAACTTCTTCGGCATCGCGGGGGCCACCGCCGTCCAGGCAAGCATAATTGGCACCGGCCAATGGACGGCAACGCACCGCCTCCTGACCGACTCACCACCGGTGTCCGCCGCTACCCTCACAGTCACCGACGACGCCGGCAACGTCACGACCGCCACCGACGACGAGACCTTCACCTTCCAGGCGGTCGCCGAGAGCTGCGACAACGTGGACAACGACCTCGACGGCGACACCGATGAGGACCTGGACTACTGGGCATGTGACGGCAGCGACCGGGTCTTGTACGGCTGCTCGGGCGGCGAGTACGTCGTGAACGACGCCACGGCCTGCATCTACGGCTGCTTCAACAGCTACTGCAACGAGTGCACCCCGGGGACCGTCAACTGCATAACCCTGGAGCTTCCTCACTTCGCCAGCGCCTGCTCGCCTACCCCGACGGGCCACAAGTGGGTCTCTACTCCCTGCGAGGACAACGACCCCTGCACCAGTGACTCGTGCGTTGGCGGGACCGGGTGTGTCTACAGCCCGCGCGCCGAGACCTGCAACGCCATCGACGACGACTGCGACGGCCAGACCGACGAAGGCCTCAGCGTCGGCGGTGACGGCTGCTGGCACGTCTCGGGCGTGTTCACCGACGCAAGGGTAATCGGCGCCGGGCACTCCCTGACCATGTGGGGCTCCAACATCGCCGAGGACTCGTGGCGCTACGCCTTGCTCGACGGAACCGACGACAGCACCTACACGACCGAGGACTTCGACTGCACCTGGTGGGGAGGGGTCCAAGCCACTCCCCAGGCCTGGCACATCGAGCGCACGAAGATCGACGACCTCAAGACCCGCATCACCATCCGGGGGCGTTCGGACGAGGATTGTGACACCGGCGTGTGGCCGCGCAGCACCGGCGCCGTCCAGGTGAACACGGATGCCGGCCTCGCGATCACGAGGACGGTCAAGTGCAGCGTGCACGCCGACACCCAGGGCGCCGAGACCTACTGCAACGTGAGCGCGGGACAGGTGAATTGGCAGTCCGGGTCCAACTGCGGCGGCTGCTGCGCCTGCCCCGACGGCGCCATCGTCGACATCGAGGTCGAGGTCAGCTTCCCCTGCACCGGCGGCGCCTGCGGGCTGCTCGCCCCCGACACGCCGGATCTGCAGGCGGCCTCCGACACCGGCTTGAACACCGACGACATCACCTACGACGACACCCCGAGCTTCGACGTCTCGGGCGTCGCATCGGGCGACGAGGTCGACCTGCTCATCTACGATCAGGCTGGCCAGACCCTGCTGCAGACCAGAGATGGCACGGCTTCGGGGAGCACCATTACGCTGACCACTTCGGCCCTGGCTGAGGGCGTCTACCAGGTCAAGGCTCGCCGCGACCTCCCCGACGGCACACGCACCATCGCGAGCGACGCGCTCACCGTGACCATCGACACGACCGCCGTCGTCACCACGGAGAGCATAGCCGTGACCGGCGCCACGGGGACCGGCGGCACCTTCAAGATCGGTGACGAGGTGTCGGTCGAGTGGGACAACTCCGCCACCGGCGACGACAACGGGGGCATCTACTCCGCCGCCGTGGACTTCTCCGGCTTCGGCGGCGGAGCATCGGTGAGCTCCGTAGATGACGGCTCGGGCTGCGACGCGACCGCTGGGGACGACATCTGGACAGCCTGTATCACCCTGGTTGCCGGCGCTCTGGACCACCCTGCCGCGGTGGTCCAGGTCAGCATCGAGGACATCACCTTCAATGAAGCGTCCGCCTCCTCGACTCCGCAGTCCCTGGACATCGTGGCCCCGGAGATCACCACAGCGAACATCACCGTCTCCGGCGACGGAGAGGACGGCGTCTTCGACGTTGGCGACACGGCCACGGTCACCTGGGACAACTCCGCCGACGGCGACTTCAACGGCGACATCGCGTCGGTCGCGGTCGACTTCTTCGGGATCTCCGGCGCAACCTCGGTGTCGGCCAGCGACCCTGGTGCTACCGGCATCTGGTCGGCCACCCACCAGCTGTTGACCGACTCCCCGCCCAAGACCGCCGCCGACATCACCGTCACCGACGACGCCGGCAACACCACGACCGTCACCGACGACGAGACCTTCACCTTCCAGGCCGTCGACGAGACCTGCGACGGTGTCGACAACGACCTCGACGGCGACACCGACGAGGACGTCAACTACAACTCCTGCGCCGATGCGAGCACAGCGGTCGAGCACATCTGCAGCGGCGGCGAGTGGACGCAGCAACAGAACGGCTGCCAGTACGGCTGCTACGGGGCCGGCTACTGCAACGCCTGCACCCCGGACACGAAGAAGTGCACCGGCCTGGTGCACTCCGTGTGCTCCGTGACGGCGACGGGCTACCAGTGGGGCGACACCGACTGCGATGACGGCGATCGCTGCACGACCGACGCGTGCAACGCGACCAGCGGCTGCACCCACGGCACCCCCGCCGAGACCTGCAACGCCATCGACGACGACTGCGACGGGGAGACCGACGAGGGCCTCGCCGTCGGTGGAGACGACTGCTGGCACGTCTCGGGCGTGTTCACTCTCGCCAACGCCGTCGCTCCCAGCGAGGACCTCATGGTCTGGGGGGCAGCAGCTCAGGTCGATGCGACCCGCCACGTCCTGCTTCCGGGCGCGGCGGATGATACCTATCACACGAACGATGTCTACTGTGAGGTCACCGACTCAGACCTGCCGCGCGAGCAGACGTGGCACATGGAGCGGACGGCGATCGACGCCGAGACCTACCGGATCCGTATCCGCGGGAAGTCGGACACGGACTGCGACGAAGAGCCCGTCAATGCGGGCGTCTTCCAGGTGAACACGGCCGCAGGGCTGAGCATCTCCCGGACGATCCGATGCGACGTGCAAGGCGACGACCCTCGCGGAGGGCTGATCGAGACCTACTGCAACGTGGGCGCGGACAGCGTCTCGTGGCAGGCCGGCGCTGATTGCAGCCGTTGCTGTCTATGCGCGGACGGGGCGATGGTGGACATCGAGCTCGAGATCAGCCTCCCCTGTACGGGGCCGGCCTGCGTGCCACCGCAGGCCAACGGAGCATCCTGCTTGAAGGCAAGCGACTGCATTTCAGGAAACTGCGTGGTCGGCATCTGCGTAGCCGAGGCGCCGCTGAGCGAGAGGACCATCTCGGCGGCCGTGACCTACCTCGAAAGAGGACACACCTGTGCCGTGGCAAGCGACGCTACCATCAAGTGCTGGGGCTCAGGCTCCTCTGGCGTGCTCGGCAACGGAACGAACCCGACACAGCAGCCGACACCTGTCACGACCAGTGGTATCGACGACGGGGTGCGGGTGGTCGTGGGGCACCAACACACCTGCGCGATTCGCTCGGAAGGCTCGGTGGTGTGTTGGGGCTACAACGGCTACGGCACTCTCGGCGACAACAGCACGACGAGCAGGTACACCCCTGTGGCGGTCACAGGCCTTGCCGACGCCCGTGATCTTGCCGCCGGCCAACGCCACACGTGCGCAGCCCGCGATGATGGATCGGTGTGGTGCTGGGGGCAAAACGGTGAAAAACAGCTTGGCAACCCCAGCGTGCCGATGGGGAGCTCACCGTACTACCTGAGCACCGTCCCGGTCCAAGCAACCGGCGTCAGCGACGCCATCACGGTCGAGGCCGGCCTCTGGCACACCTGCGCGCTACGCGCGACCGGCGGGGTGCTGTGTTGGGGCGCAGGTCAACGGGGCCAGCTCGGCAACGGCAACAGTTTGAATCAGCCCACCGCGGTTGAGGTGTCGGGCCTGACTGACGCCAAGCAGATCGCCGCCGGCGGTTTCACTTCATGTGCGCTGCGCCAATCAGGAGGGGTGCTCTGCTGGGGCTATGGTGCAGACGGACAGCTTGGGAACGGAGGGACTGGCAACTCCAGCTCCCCCACCGCCGTGAGTGGCTTGAGCGACGCCATCCAGATTGCTGTCGGCGAGTACAATGGCTGCGCCCTCCGAGCCAGCGGCTCGGTCGTCTGCTGGGGTTCGGGAGACAACGGTGCCATCGGCAACGGCACCAGCAGCGGCGCCTATCTCGCCCCGACGGCGGTCTCGAACCTCACGGATGCCACCCAGATCTCCACCGGCGATCGACGAGCATGCGCCTGGAGAGCAACAGAAGACCTCGTCTGCTGGGGCTCGAACAACAAGGGCCAGCTCGGCAATGGCACGACTACCGACGCCCTGACACCCACGGCCGTGTCGGGATTCTGACAGCGGTCGCCAGTCAGCAGGGACGTTCCCGTGCCTTTTCAAACCCCGGCTAGGGTAGTTCCTAGGGTAGGGACAGTCCCCTTTCGATTTCGCCGCCACCACCAAAGACGACCCGCGCCGGGGTCAATGCTCATGAGCAGACCGGGGTCAATTCTCGATAGCGTCGAAGGACCATCTGGGGTTGATCACTCTGCGGGCTGAGAGAGGCTGAGAGAGAGGGGCGGTCCCGTCCAACTCAGCTGTCGGAGGGCCACGTGAGCACCGGCAGCTTCTCCCGGGTGGCTGCCTCGGCAAGACGCCTGTCGAGGCACACGAAGGGCAACGCGGCTCCTGCCTCGGCGGAGGCATGCAGCGCGGCCGCGAGCTGAGCCGCATCGGCCGCCTTGAGCGGGTGCCGTCGCACGAGGGTCAGAGCGCGCTCGCGCACCGCGGCAAGGTCGGCCACTTCATCCCAGGCTCGCGCCATGCGTGACAATCTCCGCAAGGCGTCTCGTCTACGCCCGCTGTCGATGCTTTCCTCTCGAGCCCGACGTTCGAGTGCCGAGGCAATCTCGAGAGCCGTCAGGGCCCAGGTCGTCACCTGAAGGTCTTCTCGCAGCCAGCCCAAGGCCAGCTTGGAGCCTTCCTCCTCGACGACCAGGGGCACGAGCGCCGAAGCGTCCCAGAATCTCACACCCGGTCCTCTCGGTCTTCAACGAGGGCGTCCAACAGGTTCGCCTCACCGAGGTCGAGTGGAAGCGTCTCGAGCAGCCACGACATGTCTCCGCTGCCCGCCACCAACGTACCGTTTTCCACCAGCCGAGCTCGCACCTCGTCGCTGCTGTCGAGCGCGGCGATCGGGACGCGATTCGGGGACAGTCCCTGGCGTCGATTCGGGGACAGCGTCGATTCGGGGACAGTCCCTGGCGTCGATTCGGGGACAGTCCCGTTTCGGCTTTCGATTCGTGGGCGGTCGGGAACGCCCACTTCACTTCTTCAAACCTCGTCTGACTGCGGCCGGCGAAACGCGGAGCGCTTGGGCGATCTCTTGGACCGTGAACCCGTGTTCGGTCTGGGCGATCCGAGCGGCCTCCGCGCGAGCCGCAACCAACAAGCGTTGCTTGGTCGATGACCTGAGCTCATCAAGCGGTAAACCACGCTCTGCGGCAAAGGCGCGAATCAGTGTGACAGCAGTTGGGGACATTTCCGCTTCGTCTCTCGATTCGTGGGCGGCCCGGGGTTTGAAGCCGTGTCCCTCGCCGTGGCGTTCCCGGTCGCGCCCCAAGTCGCGGACGAGGTCTTCCATGTCGGACAGCCCGGTCAAGGTCCATCTTCGCAGTATCTGTCTTGCGATTCGGACATCTGGGTGAAAGCGCGGCAAGACCGTAGGTGCGTGGACAAGGGCATGCGGCGCCGAGTCGACCAACTCGCGGTGGCCGCACCATCGGTACCTGCCCAGGGCCTCCAACTCGACCAGACCCGCAGCGACTGGATTCAGATGGATGTAGCGGATGAGTCGGTTGAAATACCGCGCATCGTTGACCAGCAAGCTCTTGAAGCGGTTTTCGAAGACGTGACCGCGCCAGCCGTACCGGCGGCTGAAGCGCATCGCGTAACTCGTGTTCAGGCGCGCCATGAAGGTCCCGATCGGCGTCACGCCGCGGAGCAGCATCAGATGGGCGTGATTCGTCAACAACGCCCATGCGCAACAACGGCAGTCCGTCTCGTCGAGCAACCGACGGAGCTTCAGCACGACGAATTGCTTGTCGGCGTCGTCGCGAAAGATGTCCATTCCACCCACACCACGCACCATGACGTGATGAAGAGCGCCCTCGTGATCTCTTCTTGGTGTTCTCGGCATGCTCCGTTTATCGATCGAGATCTCGAATCGGGGACTGTTCCGTTTCGACTTCGTCCCGTTTCGGCTTCGATTTGGGGACTGTCCCCTCGGCTTCGATTTGGGGACTGTCCCCTCGGCTTCGACACTACGGCCACGTCAGCACGGGCAAGCCTTCCCTTGCGGCCGCAGCCGCCAGGCGCCCGTCCAGGCAGACGAAAGGGAGACTCGAGCCTGCTTCCGCGGAGGCGTGCAGGGCAGCACCAAGCTGGGCGGCGTCGGCCGCCTTGAGCGGGTAACGCGCGACCAGTGTGAGGGCACGCTCGCGCACTGCTGCGAGGTCGACGACCTCGTCCCATGACCGTGCCAGGCGGATCGTGCGATCCAAAGCTGCCTGGCGCTGGGCACTGTCGATGCTCCCTTCCCGAGCGCGGCGCTCGATCCCGGACGCGATCTCGAGGGTCGTGAGGGCCCAGGTAGTCACCCGCGGGTCTTCCCGCAACCATGTCTGGGCGAGCCTCGTACCCGTCTCGTCGACCAGCAGCGGCACCAGCGCCGACGCGTCCCAGTACCTCACACGCGGTCCTCGCGATCCTCGATGATGGCCCCGACGAGGTCCGCGTCGCCAACCTCCAGGGGAGGTGTGTCGAGGACCCATGACAGGTCTCCCCGTCCCGGAACGATCACGCCTTGGCGGACAAGACGTTCCCGCACGTCGTCTCCCGCTTCCAGCGCCGTAATGGGGACGAGCCGTGCGATCGGTATGCCTCGCTCGGTTACCTGGACCTCGCTGCCGGACTTGACCTTGTGCAGGTAGGCCGAGAGCTTCGCTTTCAGCTCGGTGACGGAGGCGGAGTGCATGCCGGCTCCCACGGTGCAGACATGACTAGTCTAGTCATGTTGGTCTCGGTTGTCGAGCTACTTCCTCGCGAAGTGCGACCCGAAGGCGTCTACGGCCTTCAAGAGAGCGTCGACGTCTTTGGGGTCGACAGTCTGCTTGGTCTTCATCGCCGCGCGGATGACGTCGTGGGCTGCCACGAGCTTGCCCACGTAGCGCTGCCGGGCGCCCTTGTCGCCCTTCGCCGCCGGCTTGATCTTCTGCGCGAGGAAGTACTCGGCCGTCACGCTCATGATCCTGGCGGCGTGCTGCTCCTTGGTCTGCACCCAGCGCGCGAGCTGGTTGCGGCTGAGCGGGTCGTCCTTTCTCGAGAGCTCCGTGATCAGCTTCGCCGCCTTGCGGATCGTCGTCACGTCCTCGCGCATGGCGTGGATCCGGGCCTTGTCGTCGTAGATGCCGCAGGGGACCTGGCAGTGGGCCTGCGCGCTCGCGGCGCCGGCGAGGAGGAAGGCAGCGAGGAGGACGGCGGAGGTGAGGTGCTTCATTTGCGTTCCCGTAGTAGTCAGTGACTCAATAACGGGTCCGTCCGAGAGGAAATCAAGGATGCAGGAGCGCTTCGTTCGTCTTGTCACCCTCACCCTCGTTGCCCTGCTCGGCTGCGCGACGGCGCCGCCTCAGGTGACGCACTGGCCGGCCGAGGACTGGATGCGCACCGAGCCCGAGAAGCAGGGCGTCGACTCGAGGCGCCTCGCCGGCGCGCTGCGCTTCGTCATGGAGCAGGATCTGCCGCTGCACGCGCTGGTCGTGGTGCGCCACGGCGTGATCGTGCTCGAGGCCTACCGCTACCCATTCCGGGAAGGCCTGCTCCACGACATCGCGTCCTGCACGAAGAGCGTGACGGCGACCGCCCTCGGGGTGTTGATGCAGCAGGGGCGACTCGACGACCTCGACCGCCCCTTCGTCTCCTTCTTCGCGGACAGGGAGATCCCCCACCTCGACGAGACGAAGGGCTCGGTGACCTTGAAGCACCTTCTGACCATGAGCTCGGGCCTCAAGAACGAGGAGAAGCACGACCTCTGGAAGATGGTCTTCGCCGAGGACCGCCTCGCCTTCGCCCTCGGCCTCGAGTCTGCTGAAGAGCCCGGCAAGAGCTTCAACTACACGAGCGCCAACTCGCACATCCTCTCCGCGGTGGTGCAGGAGGTCTCGGGGCAGACCACCTTCGAGCTGGTCAAGAGCGAGGTCTTCGCCCCTCTCGGCATTCAGCGGGCGGAGTGGCGGACGGCCCCCGAGGGGGTCACCTACGGCGGCGGCGACCTGCGCCTGCTGCCCGCGGACCTCGCCCGCATCGGCCTGCTCTACCTGCACCGGGGGGTGTGGAAGGGGAGGAGGATCCTCCCGAAGAAGTTCGTGCGCGAGGCCGGCTCCGAGCAGATCGATCTGCCGAGCGAGGTCGAGGGGGTGGACTACGGCTACGGTCTCCACTGGTGGACCTATGGAGACGGCGCCTTCGCCGCCCAGGGCAGGGGCGGGCAGTACCTGGTGGTCGACCCCGAGCTCGACGCGGTGATCGTCGCCCTGAGCGGAGCGGAGCCGAAGCACGGTGAGCTCTTCGCCAGGATGTGGCTTGGTCACCTCCGCCCGGCCCTCGTATCGCAGGCACCGCTGCGGCCCGACAGGAGCGGTCGAAAGGCGTTGAAGGGAGCCGTCGCCGCCCTGGCTGCACCCCCGGAGCCGCGTCCGGTTCCCAAGGTCCCGGTCCAGGCAGCCTCCATCCGCGGCCGCAGCTTCGTGCTGGAGAAGAACGAGATCGGGCTGACCGGCGTCGGAGTGCTCCCATTCGGTGGAGAAGGCGAGGTGAACGTCGCCCTCGACGCCGGCAAGGGCCCGGTGCTGCTGCGGGCCGGCCTCGATGGCGTGCCGCGCGTGACCGAGCCTACCGGCACCGCCTCAGAGGGCGCGCTCCCCTTCAAGCTCCCGGTGGCGGCGCGGGGCACGTGGCTCGCGGACGGGACCTTCGAGCTCGACCTCGACCTGCTCGGAGGCATCGACCGCTGGCTGCTCCAGCTCCGGCCTTATGGCGACGGGGTCCTCCTCGTCGGGCGGGAGCGGACCTTCGACGTCCCGGGCTTCGAGATCGAGGGCAAGGCCGAGTAGCTAGTCGGCACCCAGCCTCCGCGCCAGCTGATCTTCGTAGAGCGAGCTCGGGACGAGGGTGTCGGCCTCGCCAAGGCCCTCGACCCAGTCTTCGGGCTCGGTGCCGGGGCTCATGAGGGCAGGCAGGCTCGTTCGCACGTCCAGGTCCGGGCTCGTGCCGATGACGTAGCCGTGGCCGTACTGGTAGGAGCGGAGCGCTCCCTCGCCGGTTACGTTCCAGAACACGCACTCGGTGGCGCTGTGCCCCGCGCCAGTGCTCCAGTCGCCGCGGTTCAGGGCGGCCCAGCCGTCGTCGAGGATCGAGCTGTCGACGAGGTTCGCGGTTGCCAGGGAGTGGTGGTACTCGGAGAGGCCGGTGGGCGCGATGGAGGAGTCCTTGGAGACCATGGCGCGGCCCCAGCGGGTGTGCACCCGCAGCCACACGATGCCCGTGGCGCCGAATCCCCAGTTTTGGATGAAGTTGTGTCGGCCGGACTCACCGAGACAGTCCCGGAAGAGGACCTCGCTGCTCTGGCGCACCTCGAAGAGGTAGCCGTTGCCGCCGCCGCCGCGGTTCTGGGCGAGGCCCATCACCGAGTCCGCCACGGTCACGCGCTTGGCCATGCGCACGATGAGACCGCCGGACTGCAGGTGCGCGTTGGCTCCACGCCCTTCGGTGGGCGCGAGGGGCGAGACGAAAGACGCCACCTCCGAGATCCAGCAGTCCTTGACCCCGCGCATCTCGAGGGCGTGGATCTGGTTCTGCTCCCAGGCCCGGTCCCAGCTCGTGGCGTTGGCCAGGCCGAGCTTCAACACGCCGCACTCGGAGAGCAGGCCGTCGTGCCGCCGCAGGCTGGCCTGGTCCCTGGTCAGGGCCGGGTAGCGCAGCGGCACGTCGAGGACCACGCGGTGCGGCACCGAGTTGCGGTCCACCTCGACGACGTCCCGGTGGAAGAAGGGCTGCCACTTGTCGTTGAAGGCCTTCCAGGTGTCCTGCATGCCGTGGGCCTCGCGGAAGGCCTCGGTGATTACCCAGCCGATGATGACGTCGTCGCCGGCTTGAAGCTCTCCAGCGTCCTCCACGAGCAGCTCGCGGGCGAGCGTGGGGGCGTCGGCCTCGAGGGGGATGTCCGGCCCGGTGGAGAGGGAGGCCCGGAAGGTGATGTGGCTCTTGTAGCCGAGGCCTTCGTTGCGGCTGAAGAAGAGGCGGCTCTGCTCGGGGCCCTCGCCGCGGAGCACGACGTGGGAGCTGCTCACGCGCAGCACGTCGTCGAAGCGGTAGAGGCCCGCGGGGAAGTGCACGATGCCGCCGCCGGCTGCTTCCGCGGCGTCGATCGCCGCCTGGGCGGCCTCCGTGCAGTCGCGCTCGCCGGTGGGATCGGCGCCGTGCTCTGTGAGGACGTCGACGACGAGCTCGGGGAGGTTGGTCGTGATCGGGGCCTCCCCGTTGCGGTAGCCGGCGTAGGAGAAGTCGTGGAGGGAGCGGCCCTCGGGATCGCTGTGGGCGGGGGTCCAGGGCTCGGGGTAGAGGGCGGAGCGCCAGGGGGAGGGCGGGAGGTCGGGGGTCGGGGAGCCACTGTCGGCGGCGGAGCCGCCTGTCGTCTCGGCGGCAGAGCCGCCGTGGGGGTCGGATGTCGGGGGTCCGGAGTCGGGGGTCGGGCCGGGGTCAGGGGTCGGGGGTCCGGAGTCGGGGGCCGGGCCGGGATCGGTCACGGTCACGGTATCGGCCACGGCCACGGAATCCGACACGGCCACGGTATCGGCCACGGCCACGGAATCCGACACGGTCCCGGAATCGGCCACGGTCCCCGACTGCTCGGAGCCGCAGGCGCCGAGCAGGAGCACGCAGACCAGCGGGAGGGCCTTCCTCAATCCTCCGCCGGCATCCTGAAGAGCTTGCCCGCGGCGACGCACTCGGCTTTGGCTCCTTCTATGAGGTCGGCCGTCGTGATGGGCTCGTCGCGGGCCGCGGCGCGGTAGGCGGCCTTGATGACGGCGTTGCGGATGCTGCCGCCGCTGAGCTCGAAGCAGTGGGCGAGGTCGCCGGCATCCACGTCCTCGGCGACCGGCGCCTCCTTGACGAGGTGGTGAGCCCACAATGCCTCGCGCAGGCGCTCGTCGGGGAAGGGGAAGTGCAAGACGAAGGACAGGCGCCGCTCGAAGGCCTTGTCGATGCCCGACTTGAGGTTGGTGGTCAGCACGCAGATGCCGTCGTGGCCCTCCATGAGCTGCAAGAGGGTGTTGACCTCCATGTTCGCGAAACGATCGTGGGCCTGCTTCACCTCGACCCGCTGGCTGAACAGGGCGTCGGCCTCGTCGAAGAGCAAGATGGCGTGTGAGCCTTTGGCCTCGTTGAAGATGCGCTTCAGGTTCTTCTCGGTCTCGCCGACCCACTTCGACAAGACGTCGGCCATGCTCACGCGGAAGAGCGGGAGGCCCAGCTCCGCCGCGAGGACCTCGGCGCAGAGGGTCTTGCCCGTTCCGGGCTCTCCGTCGAAGAGAATCGACAGGCCGCGCCCCCGGGGCTGGCGCGCCCCGAAGCCCCACTCCTCGAACACCTTCTCCCTCACCTGCGCGGCGTCGAGCACCGCCTTGACCTGCGCCATGACAGGCTCTTCGAGGATGAGGTCGTCGAGGCTCAGCGCCGCCGACACGCGCTCGGCCAGGGTGTCGAGGCGGTGGCGGATCTGGAGCGTGGCTCCTCGCTCGAGGTCCTCGGTGAGCAGGGCGGGGTGGCCGGTCTCGCCCTCGGCGCGGGCGAAGCGGCGCGCCGCGGCGACGGCGTTCCAGATAGAGCCGGGCATCAAGCCGAAGCGGCGCCCGAGGCGCTCCACGTCGACCTCTCTCGAGACACGATCGCCCTCGAGTGCCCGGCGCCAGATCTCCGCTCGCAGGCTCGCCCGCGGCAGCCGCAGGTGCACGGTGGCCTGGGCCCGAGTGATCAGCCTCGGCTCTATGCGCTCCGCGTCCCGCACCGCGACCACGAGCGCCTCGGGCGGGGCGTCGAGGAGCGCCGCGGTGGACTCGACCACCCCGCTGGCGGCCGCCGGGCCCCGCCCGAAGAAGACCTCGCCGGGCTCGAGGAGCACCAGCGCCGGCAGCTCGCGTGCGAGGGCGCGCAGCACCTCCCGGTTCCTCTCGACGCTTCGCCGCGGGTCCAGCAGGCTCGCCGGAGAGGGGCACAGGAGCACGCGCGACATGGTACGCGCCAGCGCCCCCGCGGCAGTGGTCTTGCCGCTGCCGGCCGTCCCCACGAGCACGAGCAGGAGCGGGTCCTTCGCCCTGAAGCCCCTCGTGAGCCCGGAGAGCAGGCTCACGCTCTCCCTGTCGAGCACGAGGCTCGAGAGCTCGGGCCCGCGCGGCAGCCGCCGGCAACCGGCGAGAGCGCGCTCGGGCCTCCCGAGGAGAACGCCCTCGAGGCGCCACCCGGGCACCAGCACGGCTTCGGGAGAGACCGGCTCCACATCGAGCAGCCCACCGTCGTGGCGCGCCTCGAGCCAGCCGGCCTCCAGCAGCCCACGGGCGGAGGCGCGAGTCTGCCGCGGCAGCGTCTCGAAGCGCGGCCAGGGCTCGAAGATGTCCGTCGCCTCCTCGCCGTCCCCTCCGGCACCGAGGCGGCGCTCCAGGATCTCCCCCATCAGCTCCCGCGCACTCTCCTCTTTCGCCTCCTCGATCCGGTCAAGGAGCTCGAGGACATCGGTTTCGCTTCGAATCGGTGCCATCCAGCGAGCATTGCACGCGCGCGCCCGAGGGTCTATCTTGCGCGGCCCTCGAAACCCGACCCTGAGCAGACGATGCCACCGAGAAGCCAAGACGAGGTCCGGACGGCCTTCCTCGAGTACTTCGGAGAGCACGCCCACAAGGTGGTGCCGAGCTACAGCCTCATCCCACCCGAGGACCCGACCCTGCTCTTCGTCAACGCCGGGATGGTCCAGTTCAAAGACGTCTTCACCGGCATGAGGAAGGTCACCTACGCGCGCGCGACCTCCTCGCAGAAGTGCCTGCGGGTGTCGGGCAAGCACAACGACCTCCACAACGTCGGCCGGACCGCGCGCCACCACACCTTCTTCGAGATGCTCGGGAACTTCTCCTTCGGGGACTACTTCAAGAAGGAGGCTATCGAGCACGGCTGGCGCCTGCTGACCGAGGTCTACGGGCTCGACCCGGAGCGCATGTGGGTGGCCGTCTACCCGGAGGACGAGGAGGCCTTCTCGCTCTGGAAGGACCACATGGGCTTCCCGGAGGAGCGCATCTACAAGGACCCCGACGCCTTCTGGGCCATGGGCGACACGGGCCCCTGCGGGCCCTGCAGCGAGCTCTACTACGACCAGGGGCCGGCCCACCCGGGCTGGGAGGACGCCGTCATCGGGGACGACAGCGACCGCTTCTTGGAGCTCTGGAACCTCGTCTTCATGCAGTTCGAGCGCAAACCCGACGGAGAGATGCTCAAGCTCCCGAGGCCCTCCATCGACACCGGCATGGGCCTCGAGCGCCTCGTCGCGGTGCTCCAGGGTCACACATCCAACTACGACAGCGACCTCTTCCGACCCCTGATCTCGGTCGTGGAGTCCGTCGCGGGCCAGGGCTACGGCTCGGACGAGACCTTCGACCTGGCGTGCCGCGTCATCGCCGACCACGCGCGGGCGGCGGCCTTCCTCATCGCCGACGGCGTCTACCCGGAGAACGAAGGCCGCGGCTACGTCCTGCGGCGCGTCCTCCGCCGAGCCATCCGCTTCGCCCGCCGTATCGGCATCGAGCGCGAGCCCGTCTGCCACGTGGCCGACAAGGTCGTCGACGTCATGCACGGGGCCTACCCGGAGCTCGAGGAGGCCCGCCCGGTCATCGCGCGCGTGCTCCGCCTCGAGGAGGAGCGCTTCGGCCGCACCCTCGCCGAGGGCGAGCGCCTCCTCGACCGCGCCATCAAGGAGCTCGAGGCCGGCGGAGGCGAGGTGCTCGACGGGGACCTGGCCTTCACCCTCTACGACACCCACGGCTTCCCCCTCGACCTGACCGAGCTCATCGCCGCCGAGCACGGCCTCGGCGTGGACCAGGGCGCCTTCCAGGAGGCGCTGCAGGCGCAGCGCACGCGCTCCCGCGCCGTCAGCACCTTCGGCGGCACGGGCGACACGGCGGCCCTCGACGGCCTGGTCGAGGCCGGCGTCGTCAGCGAGTTCGTGGGCTATGAGCACGAAGGCTGCGAGGCCACGGTCCTCGCCCTCGTCCAGGACGGCGCGCGCGTCGAACGCCTCGCGCCGGGCAGCGACGGGGAGGTCCTCCTCGACCGCACCCCCTTCTACTCCGAGTCCGGCGGCCAGGTCGGGGATCGCGGCGCCATGCTCGCGGAGGACAAGCTCGCCTTCGAGGTCAAGGACGCTCAGCGCCACGGCGACGCCCTCATCCGCCACATCGGGCGCGTGCCCGAAGAGGCCCCTGCCCTGGTCTCGGGCCAGCGCCTGCAGGCCGAGATCGACCACGGCGAGCGCACCGCCACCCGGGCCAACCACAGCGCGACCCACCTCCTGCACCTCGCCCTGCGCGAGGTCCTGGGCGAGCACGTGAGGCAGCGCGGCTCCTACGTCTCCCCCGATCGCCTGCGCTTCGACTTCAGCCACTTCGGGCCCATGACCCACGACGAGATCGAGAGGGTCGAGCTGCGGGTGAACGAGCTCGTGAGAGCGAACCACGAGATCGAGACCGCGGTGCTCCCCTTCGAGGAGGCCACCAAGTCAGGCGCCATCGCGTTCTTCGACGAGAAGTACGGCGACACCGTCCGAGTGCTCCGCATAGGACCGTCGGTGGAGCTCTGCGGGGGCACCCACGCACGGCGCACCGGCGACGTCGGCTTCTTCTCCATCATCTCCGAGGGCTCGGTGCAGAGCGGGGTCCGCCGCGTCGAGGCGCGCACGGCCGAAGGCGCCGACGCCTGGGTGCACGCCCTGCGCCGCGACGCTCAGGAGGCGGCGGGGCTCCTCAACACCTCGGTGGCCGAGCTCAAAGACAAGCTCGGGGGCTTGCTGCGACAGCGCAAGGAGCTCGAGAAGGAGCTCGAGCGGGCGGCCGCAGCCAAGGTCGCCGGCCCCTCGGCCGCGGCCGAGCTGGCGACGGTCGGCGAGGTCAGGGTCAAGGCCCTGCACCTCTCAGACGCCGATCGCAAGACCCTCCTGCCCGCCCTCGACCGCCTGCGAGAGGAGTCCGAGAAGAGCGTGGTCCTCGTCACCGGCCTGCGCGGAGGCCAGGCCGCCGTCCTGCTCGGGGCCACCGACGACCTCACCGAGAGCGTGCACGCGGGCAACCTGCTCAAGGAGATCCTCACGGCTCGGGGCGGCCGCGGGGGCGGAAACGCGAGGACCGGCCAGGGTGGACTCAACCCTGCCGAGCGCGATACCCTACGAGAGCTTGAGGCCAGCCTGGTCGAGCAGCTTCGCGTCCACGTCGGGGCATGACGCGGCCAGGGAAGAGGCCGCGCAGCACGGAGAGCTCGGATGATCTTCGACGACGTCCACATCGCCCTGCTTGAGAAGAAGGCCGAAGCGCCGGACCGGGAGCAGCTCGAGGCACGCTACCGGGAGATGGTGAAGGAGGCCCCGTTGCTCGCGGAGGCGGCGGCGAACGAGCTCCCCGCGGCGCCCGTCGAGGCTCCCGCCGAAGCAGCCGGCGGTCTCGCCGCCGACGGCACCGAGGAGCCGCTCGCGACCGAGGCAGCCGGCTCTGCCGCCGAGAGCGCGGACGAAGAGGCCGGCGCCACGGAGGAGGAGGCCCCGGACGAGGAGGCCGACGAGGCTGACGGCGCTGCCGCCGAGGGCATCGATGAGGAAGAGGCCCCGGACGAGGAGGCCGACGAGGCAGGCGCCGCCGCCGCCGAGAGCGCCGATGAGGAGGAGGCCCCGGACGAGGAGGCGGACGCCGAGCCCGCCGGCGAGGAGGACGAGGAGCCCGAGCCGGGTGCGGGGGACACGGTCGAGGACGTGGCCATCACGCGTCTCGTCGATGACGGCGACGAGGACGTGCTCGGAGCCCTCTCGGAGCCTCCCGACGAGGAGGACGACATCGACGAGACCGGGCCCATGAGCCAGCCGCCCGAGATCTTCGAGGAAGAGGGCATGGACGAGCCCGTGGCCCTCGACTCCACCGAGGAGCTGCCGGTCATCGATCCGAACAGCGAACAGGAGCCTCTCTCCGAAGAGGAGCTCGATCAGGCCATCAAGGACGCGATCGAGAGACCGCTGCCGGTCGAATCGGAGTAGCCCTAAGACTCCTCCAAGCGTGGCATCGTGTCTCTGCGGCTCGGCCTTGGACCGTCCCCGCGGTGCGTTTCGAGCTGATCGATGGCTACGGCGATGGCTTCGACCTCCTCGTCGTTGACCGTCCGCAAGTCGAGCAGGAGGTGACCTTCGGCGACCCGGGCCACGACCGGCGTGCGCCCGGTGCGCAGGCGTGCCGCGACCTGGTCGGCGCCGAGCCGCGGGTGGGTCACGGTGACGGCGTGTGAAGGCAGCGTAAAGGCGGCGTCGCTGCCACCCCCGACGGTGGCCTCGGTGGGCACGATCTTCAGCTCGAGGCCCTGCTCGGCGACCGCTTCGGCGCTGAGCTGCACCAGGCGCTCGGCGCGCGCGCGCACGACCTCCTTGTCCTCGCGCAGCATGGCGAGGACCGGTACGTCGTCGAGACGCTCGGCGAGGTGATCGCGCAGCACCGCGTCGAGGGCCGCCAGGGTCAGCTTGTCGGCCCGAAGGGGCCTGTGGAGCGGGTGCTCCCGCATGGCCTTGACCAGATCGGCCCTGCCGGCCGCTATGCCGGCCTGTGGGCCGCCCAGGAGCTTGTCGCCGCTGCTCAACACCAGGTCCGCCCCGGCCTCGACGCAGCCGCCGACCGTCTCCCTCAGCCCGTCGCCACCGGGCACGCCCAGTGGCGACAGCGCGCCGTGGCCCAGGTCCACGAGCACCGGCACCCCGTGCGCGTGGGCGATCGTCGCGACCTCAGCGAGATCGGGGCTCTCCACGAAGCCCGTCAGCCTGAAGTTCCCGCGGTGCACCCGCAGGACCGCCCCCGTGCCTCTCCCGATGGCCCTCTCGAAGTCCTCGGCGCGGGTACGGTTCGTGGTCCCCACCTCCACGAGGCGTGCCCCGGAGAGCTCCATGATGTCGGGCATGCGGAAGGAGCCGCCGATCTCTACGAGCTCCCCTCGGCTGACCACGACCTCACCGTCTCGGGCGATGGCCGCGAGCGCGAGGAGCACGGCAGCGGCGTTGTTGTTGAC
>CAZQPP010000011.1:0-21289 GCA_964594295.1 uncultured Myxococcales bacterium
CAGGCATTCCCGTTGCTTCGGCGAAGTGGGCACTTCACCTGAAACGCGAAGGCGCATCGCGGTCGGTTGTCTCCGTCAGGTGACGACGCTGTCAACGCGTGGTGACAGGTCAATCCGGCTGGTGTGCTGCGCCGGTCTCCAGATCGCGGTGAGCGCCGGGGCAGGGGCGCCTCGACCCGGCGAGCCCGACGGTGGCACGGCGCCTGCACATCAAGGTCCCCTCGTCTCCCCATGGAGACGCCGATCTCATGCGCGTGGAAGAGGAGCCGAAAGAAGTGAAGCATCACCTTGTGCACGGCCTGCTGTCGCTCTGCATCGCCCTGAGCCCCTGCGCGTGCGGGGCTGACACGGAGCCTGGAGCCAATCCCGACGCCGCGTCCGGTGCGCTCGAGGTGCTCACGGAATACGCGCCCTGCCCCGAGGCCGCCGTGGGTACCTTCGACATCACGCTCCACGCCGACTACACGAGCGTCCAGGGGCAGGTGGCCGACGGCCTCGACCCGGCGGCGGTCTTCGAGCGCAGCGCCGAGGTGGGCGGCTGCGTGCTGCTCACGCCGAAGACCCTGTTCTGCGAGGCGGGCTGCGCCTCGGGCACGACCTGCGGAGAGGGCGGCGAGTGCGTGCCCTACCCCTCGAAGGTCAGCGTGGGCGCCGTCAAGGTCACGGGCCTGGAAGAGGGCGTCGAGATGACGGCGCGCGCGCCCACGTGGTTCTACCTGAACAAGGGAACCCTCCCGCACCCGGCCTACGACCCGGGAGCGGCGATCCTGCTCGAGGCCGACGGAGACGCAACAGAGGCCTTTTCGTTGAGCGGCTACGGCGTGGAGGCGCTGTCCACGACCCAGAGATCGGCTCCCCTGGAGCGCGGCAAGGCTCTCACCCTCACGTGGGCGCCGCCCGCCGAGGCGGGCCCTGTGCGGGTCTTCGTCAAGCTGGAGATCGCCACCCACGGCGGCTCGCCAGGGCGCGTCGAGTGTCATGCTCCGGACACAGGGGTCTTCGAGGTGCCCGGCGAGCTCGTCGACGCCCTCCTCGACCGGGGCTACTCCGGCTTCCCGAGCGTCGCTCTGACACGCAGGAGCGCAGACTCCGCGAACACCTCCCTCGGCTGCGTCGAGTTGGTGGTCCGCTCCACGGTCGTGCTCGACGTCGAGATCGAGGGCCTGATCTCGTGCTCGTCCGAGGAGGACTGCCCAGGCGAGCAGGTTTGTCGCGAGGATCTCAGCTGCGGGCAGGCACAATGAAGGAGACGAGAATGCGAATTCCAGATCTGTCGACCACATTCCTGCTGATCGCCGCGCTCGCGTTCTCGGCGATCTCGGGTTGCATCAGCGGCGAGCAGAGAAGCGGGGCCGGCATCGAGCCGTTTGGGTCTCCCGCCGGGGGCGACACGCTCGGCTCTTCGCAGGGCGGCCCCGGAGACGAGTCGCTAACGTTGCCGGGGGCACGGAGCGATGCTCTGGGAGGCACGGGGGCCGACGCGCTTGGCCCGCTGGAACAGGACGCCGCTCCCCAGCCGGGCGCTGACCTCACCACGCCCGCGCAGCCGAACCCCGGGGCTCCCACCTTGAAGCCCATCGACAACTGGTGCCGGGTCGAGGACGAGCGCTTCAGCTTCTTTGTCACCAGCATGGACGCTCTCTGGAAGCTCTCTGGCTCCACTCCCGGCGACATGAGCGGCGGCTTCGGCGGCAACTACGGCGGCATCGCAGGGGCAGACCGCATCTGCCAGACCATCGGGGCGGCCACCGGCCACGGGCACAAGACCTGGCGCGCCTTCCTCAGCGCCACGGATGACGGCGCCGGCAACCCCGTGCACGCCATCGAGCGCGTGGGCGAAGGTCCCTGGTACGACGCCAACGGCCGCCTCGTGGCCTCGGGCAGGGCAGGGATGCTGTCGGGCGACCGACCCGACGGAGATGCGCAGACCGTCAACGACCTCCCCGACGAGTGCGGGGTGCCTCTCACGGTCCTCGGCGACGCCCACGACGTGATAACGGGCTCGAACAAGCAGGGCCGCCTCAACAGCACGGACCCGGCCCACACCTGCAACGACTGGACGAGCGACGACGCCAGCCTCGGCGGCGGCGGCGGTGCGCCGCCGCCGCCGGGCGGCGGAGGCGGCGGTGGCCGCGGCGGAAAGGTCATGTGCGGCCACTCCTTCCCCCGGGGCATGGCAGGAGGCCCCGGCGGAGGCCCCGGCGGCGGCAGGGGCGGCGGACACTGGCTGAGCGATCACGGTGTGCCGGGCTGCGGCAGGGGAGCGCTCATCGTCCAGGGCTTTGGTGACGGATGCATCGGCTGCAGCGGCGGCTACGGTGCGCTCTACTGCTTCGCTCTGGCGCAATAGGGGAGCCGCGTTGCGCCTGGTCGTCCCCATCTGCTCGCTGCTCCCGGCCCTGCTCGGAGCCCTCGCCGCCTGCGGCAGCACCGAGGCCGAGCTCCCCTGGAGCTGCAGGGTAGAGGCGGAGGCCGAGCCGGACTGGTCGCCGGAGCTGGGCTGCCTCGAGGACTTCACGGCCCTCGCCTCGCTCCCCCTCGACTCCAGCATCCCGGGCGCGGTCTCGGTCAAGACCGTCATCGACCGCTTCGACGGCGAGGCCCTGCACTTCCAGAACAGCCGCCGCTACGCCATCCACTGGGACTTCGCGAGCGCCACGCTCTCCGGGGCCGGAAGGCCCATCGTGCCGCCTCTCGCCGAGTTCAACCGCACCGAGTACACGAGCCCCGACCGCCGCTTCGTGCTCGGCGCCTTGACCCACTACGAGGGGCCCGACATCTGGGCCTACGAGATAGCTCCCTACGACACCGCCTCCGCGACCATGATCGCCGATGCCCTGGAGGCGATCCGCGGCGCGACCTACCTAGAGGAGCAGATCCTCTTTCACCCCACCTCGGACGCCGTCGCCGTCGAAGCCGCCAAGCTGCCCGGGCACCTCGGGGTGGTCACCACCGACGAGGTCTACGCGGGCACGAGCTACCAGCCCCTGAACCTCGGCGCGGCAGTCGGGATGCTGCGCTTCCTCGAAGCCGCCCAGCTCGACGAAGAGTTCCCCTCCTACCGCGACATCGTCGTGCTCGACCGCGTGCCCAACGACATCGCCGTCGTCGCGGGGCTCATAACCGCAGAGCTCCAGACCCCGCTCTCACACGTCAACGTGCTCTCCCAGAACCGCGGCACGCCAAACATGGGCCTGCGGGGAGCCCACGAGGACGCGGCGCTGAGGGCCCTGGAGGGGCGCTGGGTCCGCCTCGACGTGGGTCCCTTCGAGTACTCCGTCGTCGAGGTCACGAGCGAGGAGGCCGAGTCCTGGTGGGGGGAGCACCGCCCGGACGCCGTCTCGGTCCCGAGCCTCGACCTCGAGGTGAGCGAGCTCACCGACGTCCTCGACATCCTCGACCCGGATCTGCCCCTCGGCGAAGCTCTGAGAGCGGCCATCCCCGCCTTCGGTGGCAAGGCGGCCCACTACGCTGCCATGGCCGCCATCGGCGAGGAGGTCCCCGCGCCGCGGGCCTTCGCCGTTCCCGTCCGCCACTACTGGGACTTCATGGAGCAGAACGGCCTCGACGTCACAGTCCGCGAGCTGCTCGAGGACCAGGAGCTCAAGGACGACCCCGCCGTGCGGGACCTGCGCCTCGGCGAGCTGCGCGAGGCCATCCGCGGCGCGACCCTCGACCCCGCCTTCGAGGCGGCGCTCATCTCAAAGCTCGAGAGAGACTTTCCCGGCACCCGAATGCGCTTCCGCTCGAGCACCAACGCCGAGGACCTCGACGGTTTCACGGGCGCCGGCCTCTACACCTCCTGCAGCGGCGCCCCGGGCGACCTCGCGCGGCCCGTCGCCGACGCCGTGCGCCGCGTGTGGGCGAGCGTCTGGAACTTCCGGGCCTTCGAGGAGCGGGAGTACCGCAGCATCGACCACCTCTCGGTGGGCATGGCCCTGCTGGTGCACCGCTCCTTCCCCGAGGAGGAGGCCAACGGGGTCGCCCTCACCGCGAACCCCTTCGACACCGCGGGCGTCGAGCCGGGCTTCTACGTCAACGTGCAGGTCGGAGATCTATCGGTGGTGCAGCCCGACGCCGGGGTCACGACCGACCAGTTCGTCTACCACTTCGAGATGGCCGGGCAGCCCATCGTGTTCATCACGCGCTCGAGCGAGACCCCCGAGGGCAGCTCGGTCCTGACCTCCGCCCAGACCTTCAAGCTCGGCACGGCCCTGGACGCTATCCACCGGTATTTCAGGCCTCTCTACGGGACCACCCCCGGCGCCTGGTACGCGATGGACGTGGAGTTCAAGCTCGACGGTGAGCCCGGGGAGGAGCCTGCGCTCTTCGTCAAGCAGGCCCGCCCCCACCCGGGCTGGGGCGCGGTGGAAGGTGAATGACAATGACGATGCATAGGAACGACCATGCGTAGCCTGCTCTTCGACTTCGGCACCATCAGCCTGGAGTGGCATGCGATCCTGCTCTCCTTCCTGACGGCCTTCGTTGCAGCCACGCTCATAGCCGCCGTCTACCAGCGCACCTACGAAGGCCTGTCCTGGTCGCGCGGCACCGTGCAGAGCATGGTCCTTGGCGCGCTGATCTCCTGCCTGCTCATGATCGCCATCGGCGACAACGTGGCCCGGGGCATCGGCATCGTCGGCTCTCTGGCGATCATCCGTTTCCGCACCAACCTCAGGGATCCCCGCGACCTGGTCTTCGTCTTCGCCTCCCTCGGCGTGGGCGTCGCGGCGGGAGTGCAGAGCTTCGAGACGGCCGCCATCGGCACCCTCGTCTTCTGCGTGGTGGCCTTGACGCTGGCCGGCTCCAACCTCGGCCGGCGCGGGCGCTTCGACGGCCTGGTGCGCTTCCAGGTCCCGGCCGGAGCCGCCTCGAGCGCGGCGGTGGCCACGGTGATGAGCACCGTCCCCAAGGCCTTCGCCCTCGTGACCCTGCGAGACGCCGCCCAGGGCTCGATGGTGGACTACTCGTACCAGGTCCGTCTGGCCGGCGACGCCGGGCACATGCCTCTCCTCGACGCCCTCGGGCAGATCGAGGGGGTCCGCGGCCTGACCTTCATGAACCAAGACAGCACCCTGGAGGCCTAGAGCTATGCGACGCTCACCATGGCTCCTCCTCCTCTGGCTCGCCGCCGCCGTGGGCGCGGGCGTCCTGTACTACGGCTGGCAGGTGCACGCGGACCTCATCGGCATCGTCGAGCGGCGCACCCACGTGATCTCCGCGGAGGAGAGCGGCAAGCTCTCGGCCCTGCTCGTGGAGGTTGGAAGGCGAGTCTCCAAGGGCGACTCGGTGGCCCTGCTCGACTCGTCGGCCTTGCAGGCGGAGCGCAAGCAGCTCGAGAGCGAGCTCGAGGCCCTCGAGCAGGTCATGGAGGCCGACCGCCGGCGCTTCGCCCTCGAGCACGACGTCCTGTCCCTCTCCATCACGGAGAGGCGGGCCGACAAGGTGACCCGGGACGCGCGGCTTCGAGCCGGGCGCGCCGAGGCCGCCGCCCTCGACAAGGAGATCGCGCGCCTGAAGCGCGCCGAGAAGGCCGGCCTCGGGCACCCGGAGCAGCTCGGCGAGCTGGTCGTCCGGCGCCGCGCGTTGGGCGAGCTGAACGAGTCCCTCGCCAGGGGCCTGGGCTCCCTGCCCGACGCCGAGGCTGCCGTCGAGGGCATGCGCTCCCAGGCCGAGAGCGTCGTCCTGTCGAAGGGCGGCGATCGCCTCGAGCGCGTGATGGAGGTCCGCGATCGCCTCGTAGCGGTGACCGAGCGCGAGAAGCGGACGGTGGTGACGGCTCCGGCCGACGGCTACATCACCGAGATCCTCACGCGTCCGGGAGACGCGGTGCAGGCCTTCGCGCCGATTTTGACCCTCGCGGAGACCGCGACCGCCCACGTCGACGTCTACATCTCCGAGTCGAAGGACCTGCCGGTGGCCGAGGGCGCGACCGTCGAGGTCGTCTCGCGGCGTCCCGAAGGCGGACAGGCGAGGGCGACCGTCACCTTCGTGGATCCGGGCTACCAGCCGCTGCCTCCGCGTCTCGCCTTCGGGAGGCAGGAGGCCTGGTCGCGGAGGCTGCGCCTCGCCCTCGAGCCCGGGCACGGCCTCCAGCCCGGCGAGTTCGTACGCGTGCGCATGCAGCGCCGCTCCAAGCTCTTCTCCTTCCCCTGGGCCCCCGTGAGCCAGGCGGCGAGCGGCGCGGACACCTCCCCCGCGCCGCCGCCGCCGGCTCCGCGGAGCTCGACTGTCGGCGGGCTTGCGCCCATCACCGTCAGCGACGCCCTGCGGGCCCGCACCCGCTTCGAGCCCTCCGGCGTCATCTGGCTCGAGGACCTCGAGCGCTTTCTCATCGTCAGCGACGACACCGGTCTCAAGAGCAAAGGGAGCGGCATGCCGTGGCTCTTCCTGATGGACGCTGCCGGCCGGGTAGAGGACAGCCCGGTGACGATCGAGGGGCTGACCACGGTCAGCGATCTCGAGGCGGTGACCGCCAGCGACGACGGCCACCTCTACCTCGTCGCCTCCTCGTCGGTGAGCAAGCGCGGAAAGCGCCCCAAGAAACGCCAGCTCCTCATGAAGGTGCGGCGCGACGGCCGGCGCCTCGTGCTCACGGCCAGGGTGCCGCTCCTCGACCGCCTCGAGGCCTCCCTCGGCAAGGCGGAGCTGCGCGGTCTCGGCCTCGAGCGTGAAGCAGGTGACGGCCGGCCCCTGCTCAACATCGAGGCCATGGTCTGGCACGAAGGCGGGCTGCTGCTCGGCCTCAAGGAGCCGGTCTCCCCGGCGGGAGCGATCCTGTGGCGCCTCGAGCGCCCTGATGCCTTCCTCGAGAGCGAGCGCTTGAAGCCAGGCCAGCTCACGCTCTTCGCGCGGGTAGACCTCGGATCCCACCACGGGCGAGCGTCGGGCTTCTCGGACCTCGAGGTCGACGCCCGGGGCGCGCTCCTCGCGCTCTCGACGATACCGGGCGCCCCCGACGCCGAGCAGGTCGGCAAGCTCGTGCGCCTCCAAACGCAGGCGGGCGGCCCCTTCGAGGTCGAGGTCCTGCGCCGCTACCTCGGCCTCAAGCCCGAGGGCCTCGCCCGCGCGCCCGGCGGGCGGTTGCTCCTCGTCTTCGACGCGGGCGCGCAGACCCCCCAGCACTCCTACCTGGAAGTGTCACGATGAGGGCGAAACGCCGCATCGCTCGGGCGCTGCCGGCTCTTGCGTGTGCCCTCGCGGTCGCCACGGCCGGTCCTGCGTTCGCTGACGGCGACACGCTCACTCTCGCGCAGGCGATGGAGAAGGCCAAGGCCTCGAGCCGTCAGCTCGACTCGCTGCGCACCCGCCTCGAGATCGCCAGGTCCCGCCTCGACGGCGTGACCTGGGTGCAGAACCCCGAGCTGCGCGTACGCGACATCTCCAGCGAGTACATCACCGATCGCTTCGACGACATCGAGGTAGGCCTGCGCTGGCGGCTGAGGGATCTCGGCGAGACCGAGGTCGAGAGGCAGCGCCGAAGGGTCCGCGTCTCGGCGGTCGAGGTCGAAGCCGCGCGTGCCGAGCAGCGCCTCGTCGCCCGCGTGCGTAGGGCCTATGCGCGCCTCGTCTTCAGCGAGGCCCTCTTCGAGCTGCGGAGCGAGCGCTTGAAGACCGAGACCGCCCGCCTCGGCCTGGTCGACGAGCTGGTCAAGCTCGGCCGGCGCTCCGTTGTCTACCAGGCCAAGGCGCGGCTCTGGCTGGGGGAGGCCCGCTCCGACCTCATGCGCATCAAGCAGGGCAGGAACGAGGCCCGGCGCGCCCTCGCGCGTCTCATCGGCGTTGACGAGGCCGTCTCGGTGAGCTCCGAGCCCCTCGCCTTCGTGAAGCTCTCAGAAGAGGAGCTTGCCGCCATCGCCGCCGCGCGGCGCCCGGAGGCCAGGCACATGCGGACCCGAATCGACCTGGCCCAGGCCCGCTACGAGCGGGAGCGCCTCCGGAACGTGCCCTGGCCTACCTTCGTGGAGGCTCGCTACCACCACGACACCAACAACCAGGACCGGGTCGAGCTCCTCTTCGGCCTCGGCCTGCCCATTTTCGACTGGAACCGGGAGGACACGAAGGCCTTCGCTCTCGCCGTCGACCGCAAGGAGGCTCGCTCGGCGGCCCTCGGCGAGCAGCTCGACGAGGAGCTGAGCGAGGCCCACGCGGTTTACCGCGAGGCGCTGCTGGACTGGGAGCTCACGAGCGCCGAGTCCCGCGCCCTGATCGATCAGACCGAGGGCATCGCCGAGCGCGCCAAGGGCCACGGCACCCTGCCCCCGGACGAGATCCTGGAGCTGAGGCTCCTGGTGCTCGAGACGAAGGAGCTGCTGCTCCGCAAACGCTACGCCCTCGACCGCGCCCTCGCCGAGCTCCTCTACGCGGTCGGCGCAGAGAGCCGCGCGGACCTGAGCTCCGCCGCGAGCCCAGCCGATGGATGACCTCAACCGCATCCGCCGCTACGAGCTGAAGTACGTCGTCAGCGAGGACAAGGCCCGGCGGATCCGCGACTTCATCCAGCCTATCTTCTCCCTCGACAAGCACGTGCCGCCGGGAGAGGCGGGCTACACGGTCAACAACCTCTACCTCGACACCCCGGAGCTGCGCTTCTACCAGGACGTGAAGCTGCGCAAGCTCAGGCGACGCAAGCCGCGCGTCCGCTACTACGGAGCGGCTCCCGACGAGCTCATCTGGCTCGAGGTCAAGAACCGCGAGGACAGCGTCATCTGGAAGCACCGCCGCGCGGCGCCCGTCGCCGACTGGCCCGGCCTCCTCGACGAGCCGCGAGAGCCCGACGCCGGCGGGGGCGTGGAGCCTCTCCTGCGCTCCTTCGAGGACGTCGTGCAGCTCACGGGGGCGTACCCCGTCCTCCACGTCCGCTACCTCCGCGAGCCCTGGGTGAGCGACATCGACGACTACGGCCGGGTGACCTTCGACCGATACCTGCGCTGCCACCTCGCCCGGGGCTCTACCGAGCTCGCCACGCCGGACGCGGCCATGAGCTTCTACGACGACGCGATCACCGCCAAGGAGTCCGAGTCCCTCGTGATCTTGGAGATCAAGGTCGAGCGCCGCGTGCCCTTGTGGGCCCTCACCATCATCCGCCGCTTCGAGCTCGTGCAGCGCGGCTGGTCCAAGTACTGCTACGTGCTCGACAACGCCCGGGAGGCCGGGCTGGGCAGGCGGCGCCAGCCGGCGTGGGCGTGAGCATGAGGGCGGCGCTCCCGGCCCTGCTCCTGCCGGCGCTGCTCCTTGTGGCGTGCGGCCAGGCCTCACCCTGTGACGAGGCGCACCCCGAGACCCCGGTCGTGCTGAACGAGGTGAGCCCCCACGGCCGGGACTGGGTCGAGCTCTACAACCCCTCGGCCGAGCCCGCCGATCTGAGCGGCTGGATCATCTCGGACGATCCGGATCGAGACAGCCACCGCTACCACCTGCCCGAGGGCACGGTGATCGAGGCCGGCGGGCGCCTCGTCGTCTTCGAGGAGAGCGTCGAGGGAGAGGGCGACGGCTTCCCATTCGGCCTGAAGGCGGGCGAGGTCGTCTCCCTGGTCGAGCCGGGGGGCTGCGCCCTTCGCAACGCGGACATCGGCGAGGTGCCGGAGGAGCACACCTGGGGCCGCCACCCCGACGCGAGCGGCGCCTGGCAGGTCACCCCGCCGACCCGCGCCCGGGCCAACGAGCCGCTCTACGAGCTGGACTCCATCCTCTTCGATCCGGAGTCCCTCACGGACATCGAGCTCGAGCTCGGCCAGCGCGCCCGCATCGCCCTCGGCGACGAGCCGGACGTGAACGTCACGGGGGAGGTGCGCTTCCTCAAAGACGGCGAGGAGCTGGCCTTCGGCGAGGTCGGCGTGCGTCTCCGCGGAGGTGACACCTACCGCCCCCTCTCGGGCAAGGCTTCCTTCAAGCTCAGCTTCGACGAGCGCGAGGAGGATGGTCGCCTGCTCGGCCTGCGCCGCCTGACCCTCGCCGGCATGGTCCGGGATCCCACCATGATGCGGGAGACCCTGGCGTACCGGCTCTTCCGACAGCGCGGAGTGCCCGCCGCCCGCACAGGCTATGCGCGCGTCTCCGTCGACGGCGAGGACTACGGCCTCTACCTCGTCTTGGAGAGCTACGACTCGGTCGCGATGGCCGCGCGCTTCCCGAGCACCGGTCACGTCTACGAGGTCGGCGCAGACCTCCACGTCGCGCAGGCGGCCACCCTCGAGGTGGACGAAGGCGATCCACGTGATCGCGCGGACATCGAGGCCCTGCTCGCGATCATCGAGGCGGAGCCGGGTGCCGCTTGGATGGAGGGCGTCTCCCCGCTCCTGGACCTCGAGGCCTTCGCCCGCATGTGGGCCGTGGAGACCGCCGTGGGCCACAGCGAAGGCTACGCCTACTCGGCGAGCCGCTACTACCTCCACAGCGACGAAGAAGGCCGCTTCACCATGCTGCCCTCGGCCCTCGACCTCAGCTTCGTCGAGACCCTGGATCCGAGCGAAGCGAGCAGCCTCGTGGCAGCGCGATGCGGGGCGACCGAGGACTGCCGCGCCTCCTTCGGAGAGGAGCTGGCGAAGATCGACCTCGCGGCTCTGGCGACCTTCGCGAGGCGCCTGTCCGCCGCGCTCGCTCCCCTGGCCGAGAGCGACTCGCGTGCCCCCTTCTCCTTGACCGAGCGCGAGAACGCGACGGACGCGCTGCTGCGCTACCTGGATTAGGTCAGCGAGGCTCCTGAATCGGCGCGATAGCCCGTGTGCTTGAGCACGCGCCCCTGGCTGCACCGGCGAGCCTTCGGAGGTCCTCCACGACGAGGTAGAGGGAGGGCACCAGCAGGAGCAGGATGAAGGTCGCGAAGAGCACGCCCCAGCCCAGGCTGAGCGCCATGGGGATGAGGAAGCGAGCCTGCACCGAGGTCTCGAACATCATGGGAGCCAGGCCGCCGAAGGTGGTCAGCGAGGTGAGCAGGATCGGCCGGAAGCGCAGCACCCCGCCGTTCTCGACGGCCTCGAGGAGGCCTTGACCGCGGGCGCGCAGCCTGTTCGTCGCGTCCACGAGCACGAGAGAGTCGTTCACGACCACTCCTGAGAGGGCGACGATGCCCATCATGCTGACGACGCTGAGGTCGAAGCCCATGAGGACGTGCCCGATGACGGCGCCGACCGGGCCGAAGGGGATGGCGACCATGACGATGAAGGGCTGGGACCAGCTCCGGAAGGGGATGGCGAGCAGCCCGAAGATGATGAGCAGCGCGAAGCCGAAGCCCTTGAGGAGGCTCTGCATGGCGTCGGCCTGCTCCCGGTTCTCGCCCTCGAGGGACCAGCTCAGGCCGGCGTGCGCGGTCTGCAGGGCGGGGAGCTCGTCCTCCTGCAGGGCCCGAAGGATCTCGTTGGCGTTGGGGCCGCCGTCTTCCACGTCGGCGGTGACGTCGAGCACGCGCCGGCCCTCCGCGCGGCGGATCTCCGTGTAGGCGCGGCCGCGCTCGACGCTGGCTGCCTCGTGGAGCGGGATCTCTCCGCCGTCGGGGGTGCGGACGATCAGGGACTCGATGTCGTGCTCGCTGCTGCGTTGCCGGCTGGGGAGGCGGACGAGCACCCGCATGTCGTCTCGATCGCGTTGCTGGCGGACGGCCTCGGCGCCCTGGAAGGCGGCGCGCAGCTGGCCTCCGAGCTCGGCGGGGCTCAGGCCGGCGGCGCGCGCGGCGGGCTTGAGAGTGAGGTCGAGCTGGGGCTTGCCGCGGGAGAAGCCCGGATCGACGTCGCTCACCCCGTCGTAGCGCTCGAGAGCCGAGGCGAGCTGCGCGGCGGCCTGCTCGAGGGTGTCGAGGTCGTCGTGGGCGAGGCGTATGTCGATGGGTGCTCCGGCGCTAGGACCCCCGAGGGCGGAGTCGAAGCTCAGCGTCTCGACGCCGGGGATGCGCCCGGCCCTGCGCCGCCACTCGTCTACGAAGTGGACAGCGCCGAAGTCGCGCTGGCCGCTGGGCACGAGCTGCACCATCACGTTCGCGAGGTGCCCTCCTCGCTCGCTCGCTCCGCCGCGGTGAGGGCCTCCGCCGGCGAGGGGCGCGCCTACGTTGGCGTACACGCCCCTGACCAGGTCGCGGCCTCCGTGGGCCTCGATGGTCTCGTCGAGGGCGTCGAGCAGCCGGTCCCGCACCTTCTCGGTCTCCCCCACCGCCGCGCCGTAGGGGAGCGTGACCGAGGCGGCCACGGTGTCCGACTCCACCCTGGGCATGAACTCGAAACGGATGTGCCCGCCGCCGACGTAGCCGGCGGTCAGCAGCAGCAACCCCGTGGCGACGGCCACCGTGACGTAGCGGAAGCGAAGGGCGAGCCTGAGGGTGGGGCGGTAGCTCCGGTCGATCAGCCACTCCACCAGCCGGGCGAAGCGCTGCTGGGCCCCGTGCAGGATGCCGCGCAGGCCCGTGAGGCGACGCCTCTTCAGGTGGCCGAGGTGGTTTGGGAGCACGAAGACGGACTCGAACAGGGACAGCAGCAGCACCGAGACCACCACCGCAGGGATGGCGGCGAAGATCTTGCCCATGAAGCCGGGCACGAAGAAGAGCGGCGAGAAGGCCGCTATCGAGGTGAGGATGGAGAAGGTGATCGGCGTGGCCATCTCGCGGGTGCCGGCCATCGCCGCCTCGAGCGGCCCCATGCCCTCCTGGCGTTTTCGGTAGACGTTCTCTCCAACCACGATGGCGTCGTCCACCACCAGGCCCAGGGTCACGATGAAGGCGAAGAGGGAGACCATGTTGATGGTGACCCCGAGGCTGGGCATCAGGATCATGGCGCCGAGGAAGGAGATCGGGATCCCCATCGTGACCCAGAAAGCCAGGCGCGTTTCCAAGAAGAGGCCGAGGACGAGCAGCACCAGAGCGAGGCCCATCCAGGCGTTGCGCATGAGCAGGTCGATGCGCTCGCGCAGCACCTGGGAGTCGTCGCGCCAGGTGGTGACGCCGACCCCCTCGGGCAGCTCCGCGCCGAGCTGATCCGCGTAGCTCTTCACCGCGTCCGCGACCTCGATGGGAGCCTCGTCGCCGGTGCGGTAGACCTCCACGAGCACCGCCGGCTGCCCCCAGAAGGTGGCGCTCTCGTCGGTCTCCTCGAAGGCGTCGTGGATCTCGGCCACGTCCTCCAGCTGCACCTCGCCACCCGCGCGACCGGTCACTACCGGAACGTCGGCGAAGTCCTCTCCGTGGTCCCGGCGCTCGGCGAGACGCACCAGGACCTCCCCCGCGCCCGTGCGCACGCCGCCCCCGGGCACCTCGACCGCGGTGTTGCCCACCTGGCGGGCGACCGTGTCCAGGGTGAGGCCGAGCTCGCGCAGGCGCTCCTGGGGCACCTCCACGGCGATCTCGGGGGAGGGCAGGCCGGCGACCTCCACCTGCGAGATCTCCTCGCGCTCGAGAAGCTCCTCGCGGGCCTGCTCGCCCAAGGCGCGCAGGTCGTGTGGGCCCAGGTCGCCGTAGATGGCGAGCGAGATCACCTGCTTCCGGGTGGTGGCCAGGCTGACCACGGGCTTCTCCGCGTCCTCGGGGAAGGAGCGGATGCGGTCGACCGCGCTCTTGACGTCCCCGAGCACGCGGTTCTTGTCGGCCCCGTCGAGAAGCTCGAGGGTGACGCTGGCGCTGCCCTCGCGGGAGCTCGAGGTGACCCGCTTGATGCCTTCGAGGCCGCTCACCTCCTCCTCGACGGCGAGCACGATCCCGCGCTCCACCTCCGCGGGGCTGGTGCCGGGGTAGGCCACCCCGACGGTGATGATGTCGAGGTCGATCTCCGGGAAGACCTCCTGGCGGATGCCGGTGGACACCAGCAGGCCCCCGGCGATCAGGGCGAGCATGACCAGGTTGGCGGCGACGGGGTGGCGCGCCATCCAGGTGATGGGGCCTCTCCCTTCGCCTCCGCTCTTGGGCTCGTGAGTGGACATCACAGCACCTCCGGGGCCCTGCCCTCTGCGTTCGCGTGATCCGCGCGCTCCTCGTCACCGCCGCTCACCGCGAGGCGCATGCCTTCGATCGCCGTGCCGATGGCGGTGGTGACGTAGCGCTCGCCCGGACGAAGCCCCTCGCTCAGGAGCACTCGCTCCTTCTCCCGCCAGGCGATCCGCACCTCGCGCACCTCCAGGCGCAGCGCCTCGTCGATCACCCACACGTAGCGCCCGTCCCGAAGCGCGGTCCGAGGCAGCGGGACGACGTCCTCGAGGGGGCGCCCCTCGATCTCCACCTTCACGTAGGAGCCCAGGAGCAGCGGCAGGCTGCCGGCGTTTTCAGGCAGGAGGGCGAGGGGGTCTCGCACCTCCACGAGCACCCGCGCCATGCGCCCGGCCTGGTCGAGAGCACCGAGCAAACGGACGACGCGGCCCTCGCGCTCGAGTGCGCGTGTGTCTCCCAGGTCCAGGCGCACGGTGGCGCGAGCGCCCTCGGCAGCCCCGGCTACTCCCGGGATCGAGAGGCGGGAGAGCCGGCTGACCGGCACCGACACCTCGACGAGGAAGATGTCGGTCTTGATCAGAGTGGCCAGGGTCGATTGGGCGGTGAGCACCTGGCCGGGCCCGACGTTCTCGTCGATCACCAGCGCGGAGAAGGGGGCGAGCAGGGTGGTGCGCTCGAGGTCGAGCTCCGCGCGCCCGAGGGAGGCGCGAGCGCCGGAGACGCCGGCCCTCGCGCTCTTGACCTGGGGCTTTCGCAAGGCCAGCTCCTTGCCGGCCGACCCGGCGGAGTCTTCGCCGAGCAGGTCCCACTCCCGCTCGGCCGTGCGCTGCCGCCCCTGCTCCACCTTGAGGTTGCTCCTGGCCTGGGTGACGCTGGAGCGCAGCTCCCCGGCGCGCAGCTCGAAGGGGCGCTTGTCGAGCTGGATCAGGGTCTCGCCTTCGGGCACGAGACCGCCCGCGACGAGCTGAGGGTGAAGGGACTCTACCTTGCCGCTGAGCTCCGAGCGGAGCTGCACGGTCTCGGCGGCCCTCACGGTGCCGTGGCCGACTACGCTCACCGTCGCGCGGGCGGCCTCGGCGGTCGCGGCCTCGACCAGGGTCGTCCTCTCCGCGGGCGCGGAGGGCGCGGGCTTGTCTCGGCTCTGCGCCAGCTTGAGGGCGCCAAAGGCGGCGCCGGTGACGAGGAGGAGGGAGAGGAGGGCGCTGATGGCGTTCCGGATCATTGGTCATCCTCCTTCTTCGCCTCACCGGGTGCGGCGAGGGTGAGCGAGGTCGCGGGAGCTTCCAGCTCGTTGCTCCAGGTGCCGCCGAGGGCCAGGTAGAGGTCCACGCGGTACCCGAGGAGCTGGCGGCGGGCGTTGAGGGCGCTCTGCTCGAGCACCTGCACGGACTGGAGGGCGCCGAGCACCTGGAAGGCCTCGGTCTGTCCGTCGCGGAAGCCCGCGCGGGCCTGGTCGAGCGCTGCGTTGGCCAGCTCGAGCTGTCGGTCGTGCTCCAGCAGGTACTCTCGCTGGCGTCGCTCGAGCGCGAGGGCGTCTTCGACCTCGCGGACGGCGTTGAGCACGACCGAAGCGAAGCTCGCCAGCAGCTCGGACCTGCGCGCCTCGGCACGCTCGACCTCTGCCGCGCGGGCCCCGCCGTCCCAGAGCGAGGCGCTCAGGCTGCCGACCAGGTTCACGATCCACTGATCGAAGAAGCCAGCAAGGGAGCTCCCCTGGAGGCCGCCGCTCACCCCGATCCGCAGGCTCGGGTAGCGATCCGCGACGGCGGCGCCCACCTGGTGGTCCGCGGCGGCCACGCGGCGCTCGGCGGCCTTCACGTCGGGCCTGCGCCGCAGGAGCCCGGAGGGCACGCCTGGTGCGGGGGCGGGTGGGGCGCCCGGGACGGCTGCCGGCCCCGGCGGGATCTCAGCGGTGGGGGGCTGCCCGCCGAGGACCGCGAGCTGGTGGTCGTAGACCTCGATGCGGGCGTCGACGAGAGGGATCTGAGCCCGCAGCGAGACCACCTGCTGCTCCTGCTGCAGGAGGTCGGTGGCCGTGGCTTGGCCCTGGCCGAAGCGGAGCTTGACGAGCTGGAGGTAGGTCTGGGCCGTCTCGATCTGCTCGCCGAGCAGCGAACGGAGGGCGCGCTGCTCGGCGCGGGCCAGCCAGGTGTCGACGATGCGGCCGACCAGGCGCTGGGCGGTCGCCTCGACCTCCGCGGCGGCCGCGGCGGCTTCCATCTCGGCGGCCCCGACGCGGCTCCGGGTTTTGCCCCACAGGTCGATCTCGTAGCTCGCCGTGGCCTTCGCGCCGACCTGGGTGCTCTCCTGATGTCCGGAGGCGTCGGTCGGGCCGAGGTAGGACACGCTGGGGTCGGAGCTCAGGCTCAGGTCCACGCCCTGGGCGGCGCCGGTCTTCGCCAGCGAGGCTCGCGCTTGATCCAGCCGGGCCCAGGCCTGGCGGAGATCGAGGTTCTGCTCCAGGACCCGGTCCACGAAGCTGTTCAGCTGCTCGTCCCCGAGGGAGCTCCACCAGCGCTCGGGCAGTGCCTCCGCGCCGACCTCCGAGGGCACGGCGCGAGCCCACTCGGCCGGCATCTCCACGGGTGGCGCGACCTCCCTGACCGCCTGGTGCACGGTGCACCCGGAGAGCACGAGCATGATGACGAGGGTGACCGCGGATCCGGGTCCTGCCCGGCCGGGGCCGCTGTCAGCCTGGCAGTCGCGCTTTTCTAGTGAGCGCTCACTCAAAAATGGGGCGGACGGGAAGGTCGAGGCTGGAGGCGACATGGCAGCTCAGTCCTTGGTGCTCGAGGTCGTGGTGCCGGCGCCGGCGCCGCGCTCGCCAGGGTCGCGCCGCGAGAGCTCGTCGTGCTCCGCGACGGCGTCGTGCGGCGGAGCGATCTCGCGCGGCGCGATCCCGTGGAGGATGGTGTGCACGAGGCCGCGGGCGAAGGTGGCCGGGGGCAGGGGCATGCGCTCGTTGAGGCCCATGGTCTCGAAGAAGACGTAGCTTTGGATCGCGCCCAGGAACACGCGCGCGGCCACTTCGGGGTCGTGGTTGCCGAGCCTCCCTGCCCTCTGCTCGGCGTCCAGGTAGCCCATGATGGCGCGCAGGCCGCGCAGGGGCGGCGGGTCCGGGTGCCGCCTCAGGAGCTCCTCGGCCTTCATGCTCGGGTGGGTCAGGGCGAGGTGAAGGCGCGGCATGACCTCACGCATGACCTCGATGAACCGGCAGATGAAGCTCGTGAGGTTCTCCTCCACCGTGTTCCGGCCGGCCAGCTCGGCGAGCTTCAGCATCTCCGGGAGCTGCTCTCCGAGCCCCATGGCGGCCTCGAAGAGCCCCGCCTTGGTCCCGAAACGATTGAAGATCGTTCCTTCGGAGACGCCCGCCGCTTTTGCGATCTCGGCGGTGGAGGCGGCGAGCCCCTTGTCGAGGAAGAGGGCCCGGGCGGCCTCGAGGATCTGCTCGTCTGTAATGGTCGTCGGTCTGGCCATAACTGAGTGGTAGCTCAAAAACATGCGGCCGTCAATGGTTCGGAGGGTAAAGAATTGGGGTGTGTCCCACTTGACCCGCGGAATCCAGATCCGCAAGCGTTTGGGCCTTGGCCCAAACGCGCGCAGCGAGCCGGAGGCGAGCGAAGTATGCCACGCGGATTTGTCCCAAGTCTTCGGGGCTTGGCCCCGAAGACGCGCTCGCCGAAGGCGAGCCAAACCTCGGTCTGCGCATGGCGTTGGCGCCCGAGCACAGACAGCCCCACCGGGTCAAGTGGGACACACCCAAGAATTGTTTGCGGGGCGGGCGTTTCGCAGGCGAAACGCCTTGTTTGCGGGGCAGGACCGTCCCCCTCAGCTCCACCGCGCGCTCGTGTCTCTGCCAGGTGACAGCGCCGTCAACGGTGGTTGACGGACACGCGCTCTCGACGCCCAGCCGTCACCCGAGAGCGCCGCGTTGGAGGGCTGGAGTCGCCTCGCCGCGATGCACGCATCGTTGGCACGGTGTGTGCGTCTTATCCATGCCGTGTCTCGCCGAGGAGACATCACCGACCTGTGCTCAGCGAAGGAGCAAGCCATGCAGAACCAGCGCCTCTCACTCTCCCTCCTGCTCGCCGCCAGCGTCCTCCTGGCATGCGTCGGATGCGAGGACAAGAGCAAGTGGCCCTACGAGCTCGGCGACGCCCGCAGGGGTGTGGCGGCGGACTCGCTTGCCGGCTCCGGACAGGGCGACGCCGGCACCCTGGAGTCCTGGTGCCTTGTCGACGACGAGCGCTTCAGCTTCTTCGCCACCAGCATGCACTCCCTCTGGACCCTATCGGGCTCCGACCTCGACGACATGGACGGCGGGTTCGGGGGAGACTTCGGCGGGCTCGCGGGTGCAGACGGGATCTGCCAGGCCATCGGGGCGGCCGCCGGCCACGGGCACAAGACCTGGCGGGCCTTCCTCAGCGCAACCGACGACGGCTCCGGCAACCCCGTCCACGCCATCGAGCGTATCGGTGAAGGGCCGTGGCACGACGCCAACGGCCGCCTCGTGGCAACGGGCAAGGCGGGCCTCGTCTCGAGCCATCGCCCCGACGGGGACCCCCAGACGATCTACGACCTCCCCGACGAGTGCGGCGTACCCCTGTCCGCGATTGGTGACGCCCACGACATCGTGACAGCCTCCGACGAGCAGGGGCGCCTGCACAGCTCGAACCCGAGCAGCACCTGCAACGACTGGACGAGCGCCGATCCCAGCGTGGGAAAGAAGTCGTCCGGCTCCGAGCTCATGTGCGGCCACTCCTTCCCGAGGTTCGGGAGCGGGCAGATAGGAGCGGACGGAAAGGTGAGCGGAGGAGAGGTGGTCAGCGGCGCCCACTGGCTAAGCGATCACGGCGTGCCGGGCTGCGGCAAGGGCGCAATCCTCGTCGAGGGCAAGGGCAGCGGCTGCATCGGCTGCGCCGGCGGCTACGGGGCAATATACTGCTTTGCCCTGACTGAGTAGGCTCGCAGCCCCGGGGGGTCGATGAAGCGAATCCAGTCCTTCGAGTTTCACGAGCTTCAGCGCGCGCCCGGGGTCCTCCGGCAGACCATCGTGGAGACCCTCGGCCACGGGATGAATTGGACGGGCTTCTACGAGGCGGTCGCGCCGACCTTCGCTGAGTTCTGCGAGCTGGCGGGCTGTCATGAGGTGCTCGACCTGTGCTCCGGCTCCGGCCGGCCGGCGGCTGGGCTGCTCGACGCCATGGTCGCGCGCGGCCTCGACGCTCCGCGCTTCACGCTGACCGACCTGTTCCCCCACGTCGCCTCGCTGCGCGCGGTCGCGCGCCGCCACCCCGGCCACATAGCGCTCGTAGCCGAGCCCGTTGACGCCACCGCGGTCCCCGCGGCCCTCGACGCGCCCGCTCGCGTGATCATCAACGCATTCCACCACTTCCCACCCCACCTGGCGGCTCGCATCGTCGCCGACGCCGTTCATGCCCGCCGCGCCCTCTTCGTGCTGGAGCCCTTCCCGCGAAGCATCTGGCGCTTCGCCGCCACCTTGCCGGGCCTCAGCCTGGCCATGCTGGCGATCCCGCTGACCACCGGCGAGCGCCGGCTCGGCAAGACCCTGGCGTTGCCGGCTTCGGCCTTGTGCGGCCTGTGGGACGGGGTCGTGAGCGCGCTGCGCCAGCACAACAGGGCCGAGCTGAGCGCCATGGCCGCCGCGTCCGGCGCAGAGAGCTACGATTGGGAGTACCGCGAGATACCTTTCCCGCTCGGGGGCCTCGCCGTCGTCTTCTTCGGCGTCCCTACTCCCAGCTCGAAGGCGGCATGAAGTCGCCGTTGGCCGAGGCCATCGCGCGGCAGAGCAGGTAGTCGAGCCCGCTGAAGCTCTGGAGCCAGGCCGGGCGCGAGGCGCAGAGGTTCGGGTCGTCGAAGTCGCGCGCCCAGCGCCAGGAGCGGCACCACCCGTTGGGGTCGAGGTTGTCTCCGCGCGGCGGCTCGTCCGGCGCGGTGAAGCAGCGCTGGGCCGTCTCGTGCAGGCCCGGATCGAGGTCCTTGAAGCGGTAGCGGGCGACCATCGCCCACATGGCGTTGCCCTCGGCGATGATGTCCCGGCGGTCGACGACCGCTGAGAACCAGTCGGGGCTGGCCGGGTCGTCGCTGAGGCTGATGCTGCCGAAGTCGCCCCCGAGGCCGATGTTGAACTCGTTGCAGGAGACGTCGACGCTGAAGCCGAGGCCGAGGTCGATGGCCCGGCCCGACACGCACGCGCGGGTGAAGGAGAAGCAGCCGGCGATGAACTGCCGCGAGATGCCACGGTGGTGCTCCGGTCCGACGGAGATCGGGACGCCGAGCTCGTCGACGGTCCACGAAGACTCGAACACGCCCGCGCCGAGCCCCGAGATGCGGCCGGCTCCCTGCTGGAAGGCCCAGGCCGCCCAGCGCTGGTCCTCTCCCCGCTTGACGAGCTGCCCGAGCTGGTTGCGCAGTCGCCAGTCGTTCGCCTTGAGGCGGTATCCGAGCCAGGCGGCGCGGTTGCGGGCCATCTGCTTCAGGTCCGCTCCCTCGTGCACGAGCGGGCCCGGGTAGGTCACGAGGTCGAAGAGGCCCCGCAGCGTCGACACCATCTGGTCCCCGGAGGGCTCGTTGTTCCGCGTGTACCAGTTGGTGTCGTAGTCCGGGCCGCGGTCGCTCCGCACCACGTAGCCGTCGTAGGGGTCACCGTCGAGCACCTCGAGGGCCTCGTAGGCGTCGAGGATCTGGTGGAGCAGGGCGAGGGTGTCGCCGTCGGGGTAGGCGCGATGCTCGTGGACGAAGGCGGTGAGCGCGTAGCCCATCCAGGCCGTGTTGTCCCCCCACATCTTGGTGGTGCCCTCGATGCGATCGCACACGCGGCCGTCCTCGAAGTGGTGCGCGAGGAAGTGGGGCCGGTAGACGTTCCAGTACTTGGCGCCGAAGATGTGCACGGGGTGGCCCGGGTCGGGCTCGCAGCGGTTGAGGCACGGGGCGCCCGGCTCGACGACGCAGCGCTCGGCCTCCGCGCAGTCCGAGTCGGCGGCGCAGGTGCTGGCTGCGGTCTGCTCGCAGGTTCCCGAGACGCAGGTCTCGCACGGGCCGCAGTCGCCGTCGGCCGTGCAGTCGGGTGGCGGGGAGCAGCGGTTTCGGCAGGGGTCTTCGGGGTGGAGGGAGCAGATCCGGTCGTCCGCGCAGTCCGAGTCGGTGTCGCAGGCCGGCTCGGTCGGGGGGACGCAGCGCCGGGCGACGCAGAGCTCGCAGGGCTGGCAGTCGGCGGCGGTCAGGCAGGTGTCGGAGGTGGTGTCCGTGGCCGTGTCCGTGGCCGTGTCGGTGGCCGTGTCCGTGGCCGTGTCCGTGGCCGTGTCCGTGTCCGTGTCCGGGGCCGGCGCCGCCCGCGTCCGGGAGCCCGCGCCGCACGCGCGCGCGGGC
>CAZQPP010000011.1:21299-34798 GCA_964594295.1 uncultured Myxococcales bacterium
TCCGTGGCCATGTCGGTGTCCGTGGCCGTGTTGGGGGTCGTGGCGGTGCCTGTGTTGGAGGCCGTGTCGGGGGCGGTGTCCGTGGCCGTGTTTGGGGCTGTGGCCGTGTCGGAGGGCGTGGCGGTGCCCGTGTCGGTGGCCGAGACCGTGTCCGGGACAGGCGCCGGCGCCGCCAGCGTCCTGTCGCCCGAGCCGCACGCGCTCGCGGCCGTGGCGGCGAGCAAGCAGAGCCCCATCAGCAATGCATTTGCCGTGGCTGTTGTTGGGGGCGTCACGTTCGGTAGCCTACCATCTCAGACTGCTCGTCGCCCCGGGATAGCTGGTCTCCAGATGCACCTACCCTTCGCCGCCCCTGGCTTGCTCACGCTTGGCCTGGTCCTCGCGCTGCTGCCTGTCGCGACGGCCCATGCCGCTGACGTCGTTGTCTTCGGGGACTCATGGGCGGAAGGCTCCGCCGATGAGCTCGCGGAGACCCTCGTGGCGCGCGGGCGTGGCGACATCACGGTGGCCGGGTACGGCGTCGGTGGCACGACCGCGGAGCTCTGGGCAGGGCAGCCCAACGCCTTGCCCGACGCGGTGTCGGCGAACCCGGACGCTCGGTGGGTGTGGCTCTCCATCGGGGGCAACGACGTGTTCGGCCACTACGCTGCCGGCAACGGCGCCAACGCGGCCGCAGACAACGAGCGGAACATCCGCGCCATCCTCGACGCCCTCTTCGCCCGCCACCCGGACATCAAGGTCGTGTTCTTCGGCTACGACTTCGTCAACTTCGAGCAGTCGCAGAGGTGCATCGAGCAGGCCTTGCTCGTGTTCGGGGTAGGCACGTTCACGCCGACCATCAACCAGATCATGCTGGACGACATCGGCGCCGTGCAGGAGACAATCGCCGCCGACTACCCCAACGCCACCTACGTCTCCACCGTGTGGGGAACCCTGCAGGCGGCGGGGGGCATCCCGGGAGCGCCGACGACCCTCGTGCCGAGCCCGTCGCGCTACATGGACGACTGCATCCACCCGAACCACTTGGGCTACCTGCTCATTCACGGCGCCCTATACGATGCCTACTGGGGTCAGCCCGCACCTGTCGCCGCCATCGTGGGCGGGGGCGCGGCCTGCGTCGGCACGAGCGTGACCCTGCGCGACGCGAGCACGGGCGCCCAGAGCAGGCGCTGGAGCGTCGATGGTGCGGACGCCGGCAGCTCCGTGGAGATCGCCGTCGAGCTCACGGCACCCGGACCCCGCACGGTCACGCTCCGAGTCGACGCCGGCGCTTGGGACGACAGCACCTCGGTGACGGTGTCGGGCAGCGCGGGCCCCGAGGTCTCCGTGTCGGGCCCCGGCGAGGTCGTGGAGGGAGCGCTCGTCACCTACCGAGCCGAGGGCGCCGCCGCGGCCTTCGCGTGGTCGGTCGAAGGAGGGACGCTCGAGGCCTCGAACGGCGCCGAAGCGACGGTGCGCTGGGGTGGCCCGGGGAGCGGGGCCGTGCGCCTCACGGCCGGCGACGAGATGGGATGCGAGGCCAGGGCTGAGCTGCCGGTCGCCGTCCTTGCCGCCGTCTGCGGCGAGGGGCTCCCGGAGGGAGAGCCCTGCGACCTGGGCGATCCCTGCCTCGTGGCCCGCTGCGAAGGTGGGGCGTGCGTGCGGGTCGGCCTGGCCCCCGGCTGCTGCCACGCCGACTCCGACTGCCCGGCCCCATTCGAGGTCTGCGCTCTCGAGGAGGGCTACTGCACGGGCATCCTCTGCGTCCCGTGCGAGGTCGACGCAGACTGCCGGCGCTCCGGCAACCGCTGCCTGGAGCTCCCCTCCGGCCGCGCGTGCGGAGCGGACTGCAGCGCCCGGGAGGTCACCTGTCCGCCCCAATTCGTCTGCGCCGACCTGGGCGAGGGCCTGCGCCAGTGCGTCCCGGCCGCCGGCGACTGCACCTGCGCGCCGGAGTTCTCGCGCACCTGCCGGGGGGGCGAGGTCCTCTGGCTCGACTCCTGCGGCCGCACGGGCGAGATCCTGGTCGACTGCGGGGAGCGCGGCTGTGTCGACGGAGAGTGCTGCCCGGAAGGCAGTCATGCGGCGGAGGGGGAGTGCGTCGCCGAGCCTGTCTCCGAGCCCGCGCCGGAGGTGGCCGAGCCGGCGCCGGAGATCGTCGAACCCGCACCCGAGGTCGCCGAGCCGGCGCCGGAGGTCGCCGAGCCCAGCGTCGAACCGATGCCGGAGCCCGCTCCGGACGTAGCGTCACAGAGCCCTGGAAGCGATGTGAGTGGCACGGACGCTCGGGCAGCCCCGCCGGGCGTCGAAGGCCTGAGGCCCGGCCCGGAGGCACCCCTCGTCACCGCTCCCGAGCCATCCCCGCCCGGTCAAGGCACCCCCGTGCTCGACAGCGGCGGCGCATGTGGGGGCTGTGCCCGCGGGACGCGACCGGGAGCGGGCATGGCGGCCCTGCTGCTCCTGCTCATCGGCCTCTGCCTACCCCGAAGGTTGGCGGAGCAGGGCCGCGCCCGAGCACTTCACCTCGGATCCGCATCGACAAGCCGCACCCCGGCGTCTCGCAGCTCGCGGGTCGTGGCTTCCACCGACGAGCGGCCGGCGAAGAGCGGCGAGGGGCGGTAGTTCTCGGCGCGAGCGCCGCAGAGGGAGAGGTCCACGACGACCTCGAGGCCCTGGTCGCCGAAGCGCTGTATGGTCTCGAGGGCGGTGATGCGTACGCAGCTGTTCAGGGTACAGCCCCCGATGGTCAGGGTAGCGGGGCCACCGCCGAGGAGCTCCTCCACCCAGCGGGCGTAGCCGTTGCCCGGCGGCCAGAGCGCGCTGTTCCCGGGCTTGACGAAGTAAGCCTGGTCCGGCGCGAGGACGTCTTGGAGGGCCTCGTCCCAGTCGTAGCTCTCCGGGGGAAAGGGGCAGCGCGTGAACGCGGCCCGGACCCTCTCGTCGAGCCCCTTCAGGGTGGTGGCACAACGGGAGAACGCTGCGCGAATAGGTTCGACCTCGGCTTCCGCGGCGGAGCCGATGGAGCGCATCCAGGAGCCCCGCGTGAAGGAGCGTTGAGGGTCGATGACGAGGAGGCCTTCACCCGGGCCGGAGGAGGGCGGTGCAGCTAGCCCACGCAGGCGCTTCAGCACGTCTCCGTAGGGGCCGAGGGGATCGGCGCGGATCGTGTCGATGATCTCGGCGAAGGTGTCAGGGAGGAGGGGCTCGTCGATGGCGAGGCGGTGGAGGACCGCGTAGACCGGCGCCTCCCGCCAGTGCCACCGCAGACGCCGCGCGGAGCTGCGAAGATCCTGTGGCGTCAGCTTGCCGTCGCCGTCGCTGTCGAGCGCTGCGAATAGCTCGTGGTGCATCGGGAAGGAGGATGGCACAGGAGCCCGGGCTGCCTCAACGGCGTTCGGGGATACCGCGAGGACGGGTGGCGCTAGCCGGTTGTCGGGATCCCGAGGGGTGTGCCTTCGTCGATCGCCCGGTCGCTCTCCGGCGGCGGGACCGTGACGTCCGCCCACCAGCGCTGCGCGTCTTGCCGTGTCCACGGGAAGCTGAGGGCCAGCTGCTCGAGCCTGGCGGCGAGGGCGTCTGCTGAGGGCGGGCGCTCCTCCGGCTCCCTGCTCAGGCAGGCCAGCACCAGCTCGTCGCCCTCCGGAGGCACGCCCTCGGCCCCCGAGTCCGACGGCGCGGGCGGCTCCTCTGCGACGTGGATGCGCATCAGCTCCTCGGCCGTCGGGGCCGTGAAGACCGGCCGCGCAGTCAAGAGGAAGAAGGCGACGCAGCCGAGCGCGTAGATGTCGGCCCGCTCGTCGAGGGTGCGGCCGAGCACGTTCTCGGGTGCCATGTACCCGGGCGTGCCGTGCACCGTCCCGTGTTGGGTGAGGGGCGTCGATGCCGGAGCGAGCTGGTCGACGGGCCCGGTACCCTCATCAGTCGATGCAGCTGCTCCCGGCTGTGAGACGGGTCTCGCCGCCCCCTCAGGCGTGCCGGCAAGGTAGAGGGGCTTGACCATGCCGAAGTCGAGCACCTTCACGAAGTCGACCTCGCCCCCCATGGCGCACAAGAAGATGTTGGCGGGCTTGATGTCCCTGTGAAGGAGGCCCGCCCGGTGGGCTTCTGCGAGCGAGGCGCAGGCCTGGCGGAGGATGTGAACCACGCGCCCGAAGGGGAGCGGACCGTGGCTGCGCACCAGGGCGTCGAGGTCCACCCCCTCGAGCAGCTCCATGACGAGGTAGAAGGTGCCGTCGGGAGTCCGCCCGTAGTCGTAGAGCTCCAGGGTGTGAGGGGAGCGCAGCTGGGATATCGCCCTCGCCTCGAGCTCGAGGCGTTGCACGATCTCGACGCCCACCTCCTCCAGACGGTCCCGGCGGATCAGCTTGATGGCGGCGGGTCGGGCCAGCAGCCGGTGTCGGGCCTGCCACACCTCTCCCATGCCGCCCTGGCCCAGGAGCTCGGTCAGCTCGTAGCTTCCCATCCGTCGCGCGCGACGGAGCTGCTTGTCGAGGCGCCAGACCTCCCGCCAGAGCCAGAGCCCGGAGAGCGCCAGGATCCAAGTAGGCAGGAAGGAGAAGGCCCAGAAGCCCCAGCTCGTGACAGGGGCGCTCAGGGGCACGCCCGCCAGGTTTCCCAACGGCAGCGCCAACATGGCCATGGCGGTCGTCAGATAACGCTGGCGCGGCGGCAGGGGGAAGAGGACCGGGAAGAGCAGGTAGACGACGAGGTTCACGGAGACGAGCATGTGCACCGTCCCGAAGTCGAACTGCACGCGCTCGACGAAGGCCCCAACAAAGCAGACGGTGACCTCCATCACCGAGAGCGCGATGGTCAAGCGTCGCAGGTCGACCGGCTCTCTGGTCATTCGGAGCACGGCGATCGTCACGAGCAGCGCCACCGCGCCGGCGACCGATATCGGCAGCGTGCGCTCAGGGTTGGTGTCCCAGCCCACCAGGATAGGGATGTGCCTCAGGGTCAACAGCGACACCGCGGCTACGACCAGCACCCAGAGGGTCGTGCGGAGCCGGGTGAGGATCTCGGTCGGCAGCACCGTCTCCGATCCCTGAGGCCGAGCGATGACGACCGCTGGCCTCGGGGAGAGCCCGGACCCCTCCGAGCTGTCCGCGGTCGGCGCGGAGGCGAGCGGCATGGTGTCTTGGAGGGCGTCGCGCATCGGGTCTTCGGGAGGGCGACGGAGTACCTACCACGGCGGCCGCGACCGCGAGAAGCGAGCCGACAAAGCGCCGACCCCACGTCGTCCGGCCGATCAGCCGGGCCGGGCGCAGGCGACCGGGCTCGACATGCTCCTCAAAGGCCCACGACCTGTGTGGGCACGAGGCGGTACGAGCTCTCCGTCCCGTCGCCGACCTGGCCGACATTGTTCCGGCCCCAGCAGTAGACCGTGCCCGAGCCGTCCCTGGCGCAGGTGTGGCGAAGGCCGGGCGAGACACCCGATGCCGTCGTCAGCCCCGTCACGTTGACCGGCGACGAGATCGACGAGTCGGGGGTGCATTCGCAAAAAGGGGGTCGCGCCAAGGCGCAAAGGCGCCAAGGAGTGAGTCCTCAACGAAGGTCGTCTGGAAGGCCGTTGACCAACCGGGTGATGCTGTCCTTGACGACCAGGACGTGCTGGTGGCCGACCGTGACCTGGGTGGCGTTGCTGATGAAGGTGAGCAGGCGCGGCGTGCCCTCTGCGTGCTCTGCGGTGAGTCTCGATCCTTCGACTCGTGCCGGCCAGCGACACGAAGACCAGATTGCGGATGCGCCCTCAGTCACCGGGCGCGTGCAGCGCGCGCTGGGTTCCGGTAGGGTGCGCGGCTTCTTTGCTGCCGGTACGAAATGCGCTCTCTCATCCCCCTCTTCTCCCTGCTCCTGCCCCTGGCTCTTGTCGCCGCCGGCTGCTCCGGCTCTTCGGGCGGCGGCGAGGCGGTTGACGGCAGCGAGGGCAAGGACGGCTCCGGCACGGAGCTGTCCGGCGCGGGGGACGGGACGCAGGACGGCCCATGCGAGCTCTCGAGCTGTCCTGCCGGCATCTGCGACCCGCTCTCCAAGGAGTGCGTCGAGTGTGTCGTCTCGGAGCACTGCCTTGGCGAGCGCCGCTGCGTCGCGGGCGTCTGCACGGACCCGGAGTCCTGCACCGCCGCCACCTCCTGCACGGCCGGGTTCTGTGACGTCGATCTCGGCTTCTGCGTGCAGTGCCTGAGGGACGCGCAGTGCGACCAGGGCTCCCTCTGCGTCGACGGGAGCTGCGTCGGCCCAGTGGAGCAGTGCCCCGCGGACGGGAGCTGCCCGGAGCCGCTCCACTGCCACCCCTCCTATGGCCTGTGTCTGCCCTGCGTCGACGACACGCACTGCCTGCACGGTGACCGCTGCGGAGCTGGAGGCGTCTGCAGGCCGGCCGCTTGCGTGCCCGGTGAGACCCGCTGTGACGGCAGCGGCATCCAGCGCTGCGGTCGCTCGCGCAGCTTCTCGGCGACCGAGCCCTGCCCGGCGGGGCAGACCTGCGCCGGCGGGTCCTGCGTGCCCTTCGTGTGCACCCCGGGCTCGGAGACCTGCGATCAGCTGCAGGTGCGTCGCTGCGACGCCGGCGGCGCGGGCTCGACCTTGCACCCGTGCCCTCCCGGCTCATTCTGCCCGGGCGGCGAGGACGCCTGCGTGCTGGTTCGCCACCGCCTGCTCATCCTCTTCGACACCTCCGGCTCGATGGATCGTTACCCCGGCACCAACACCCTCGTCATCGAGTGCCGCGAGGAGAACATGACCTGCCCGCCCAGCTGGCCCGTGTGCGAGACGAAAGAGGAGCCGCTGAGCGTCCTCTCCTTGAGCAAGGTGGTCTTCGCCGAGGCCCTGAGCAAGCCCGAGGTGGCTGCTCGCGCCGACCTCGCGCTGATGCGCTTCCCTCAAGAGCTCGCGGACGACCCGGACTGCAAGCGGGGCTACTCGTCGGCGAACGACTACATGACCGGAGACGACGACAGCCCGCGGCCGCCGAGCCAACCCGACGGCTGGTTCAGGCGCCACCTCCATGAGGTGCTGGCCGTGCCCTTCTCGGGGGACGGCGACAGCCAGGCCGAGATCCTGAGCTGGATGGACTTCAAGGAGACCCTGGAGACGACCCACGACACCTGCAGCCGGGACTCGCACTGCGACACCGGCTTCTGCGCCAGCGGAGCCTCGGGCAAGGTCTGCCACATCCACGGCAACCCGGAGCTGCGCGCGGTGGGCCGCACCCCCATCGGCCGCACCCTCTCCTACGCGGGCGCCTACTTCCGCCAGCTCGTGTTGCAGGACGGCTTTGCCTGCTCGAGCGACGCCGACTGCAGCTCTCCCGGCTACACCTGCAGCGAGGACCACCTCTGCGTCGACCCCATCGCCCACTGCCGAAAGAACGTGGTCCTCCTGTTCAGCGACGGGTGGGAGAGCGTGGACAAGGACCCGCGCTCCTTCTTCCACCCGTGGACCCAGGCTCGCCGCTTCGCTTATGGGCTGCGCTGCAAGACCGCAGACGACTGCCTTGGCGGGGCGAAGTGCGAGCTGGGCGTCTGCCGCGTACCGGGGATCGAGGCCGACGTGAAGATCTGCTCGGAGGCCGGAGAGGCCTGCGAGCGCGACTCCGACTGCCCCGACAACGGCCGCTGCGCCCACCCCGTCGACATCGACCCCGACAACTTCGACGAGGACCGCATCGAGGACGCCCTCGGCCGCCCCGTCCGCCTCCAGATCCACGCCATCGACGTCGACGTGGAGGAGGCCGGAAACAAGTGGATCGCCCTCCTCGGCGGTGGGCAGCACTTCACCGTCCAGAGCGACGACCCCGAGAACTTCCTGGCGACGCTCCTGCTCGCGACCGACATCAAGGCCGAGAAGCCCTGCGTGCCGGTGCAGTGAGCTATTAGCTGTCAGCCGTTCAGCCGTTAGCTGTTAGCCGTTCCAGGTCGGAAGCTGATAGTCATGGGCCGTCGGCCTTGGCCGTTCGCCAGGCTTCCATGCACCCAGAGATTCAGCTAACCGCTAATGGCTAAGGGCTAATGGCTGCATCCCGAAGTCGAAGCTTCGGGATGCGGCTTCACCCAGGAGATGCCGCTCATGGGGGACTTCGTACACCTTCACGTGCACTCCCAGTACTCCTTCCTCGACAGCAGCATCCGCATCCCCAAGCTCGTCGAGAGGGTCAAGGAGCTGGGCATGTCGGCGGTGGCGCTGACCGACCACGACTCCATGATGGGGGCGGTCGACTTCTACAAGGCCGGCCGCGCGGCGGAGATCCGGCCGATCCTGGGCTGCGAGCCGACCGTGGCGCTCAAGGACGCGCGCGATCCGAAGGACACGGCGCGCTACCAGATCGTGCTGCTTGCCAGGAACCAGGAGGGCTACCGAAACCTCTGCAGGCTCAGCCACCTGGCCCACGAGGCCCTCGACGCCGTCGGGCACGCGAGGCTGGACCCCCGGTCGCTCGCGGAGCACGCGGGTGGGCTCGTGCTGCTCACCGGCGGCCTCGCAGGCGACATCCCGCAGCTCCTGCTCCACGGCGAGCACGCCGAGGCCCGCGAGCGCCTCCGCTTCTACCGGGACGCCCTGGGCCCGGAGCACGTCTTCGTGGAGCTCCAGGACCACGGCATCGTGGAGGAGCGCGACGCCAACCGGCTGCTCGTCGAGCTGGCGCGGTCCGAGGGAGCGCCCATCGTCGCCACAAACGACGCGCACTACCTGCACCCCGAGGATCGTGAGTCCCACGAGGTCCTGATGGCCATCGGGCTCGGCCGCCGGGTGGACTGGGACGACGGCAGGGAGGCCCGCCCCGGGGGCTTTCACCTCGCCACCGCCGAGGAGATGGCCGAGCGCTTCAAGGAGCTCCCGGAGGCCATCGCCAACACCGTGCGCGTCGCGGAGATGTGCGACGTCGAGATCGGGATGGGCACCTACTACCTGCCGCAGGTCGCCTGCCCCGAAGGCCAGACGCTGGACGACGTGCTGACGGAGATGGCCGCCGCGGGGCTGCAGCGGCGGCTGGCAGAGCTCCGTGAGCGCGGGGAGAGCCCCGACGAGGCCGCCTACGACGAGCGCATGCGCTACGAGCTTGGGGTCGTCTGCCAGATGGGCTTCCCGGGCTATTTCATCATCGTCGCCGACTACGTGCAGTGGGCGCGCGACCACCAGGTCCCGGTTGGGCCCGGCCGCGGCTCCGGGGCGGGGAGCGTGGTCGCGTGGGCCCTGCGCATCACGGACCTCGACCCGGTCCGCTACGGCTTGCTCTTCGAGCGCTTCTTGAACCCCGAGCGCGTGTCCATGCCGGACTTCGACGTGGACTTCTGCCAGAGCCACCGGGAGAAGGTGATCGACTACGCCATCTCCAAGTACGGCCAGGACAACGTGGCGCAGATCATCACCTACGGCGCCATGAAGGCCAAGGCGGTGGTTCGCGACGTGGCCCGCGCGCTGGGCATGACCGCCGCCGAGGGAGATCGCATCGCCAAGCTGATCCCGGCGAAGCTCGACATCACCTTGGAGGATGCCTACAAGGAGGAGCCGCGCCTGCGCGAGCTGATGGAGGAGGACGAGCGCTACGCCCGCCTCTTCGAGGTGGCCAGGGAGCTCGAGGGGCTCTACCGGCAGGCGGGCATTCACGCCTCGGCCGTGGTCATCTCGGACGACCCGCTGTGGACCTACATGCCGACGACCCGCGGCGCGAACGGAGAGCTGGTCACCCAGTACGCCATGGGGGAGACCGAGGAGGTCGGGCTGGTGAAGTTCGACTTCCTCGGCCTGAAGACCCTGACCGTGCTCGACGAGGCCGAGAGGCTCGTTCGGAGGCATCTGAGGGAGGACTTTCGCCTCGCTGCGCTATCGCTCGACGACGCCAAGACATACGAGCTCATCTCGTCGGGAAACACACTGGGGGTATTCCAGCTGGAGTCCTCGGGCTTCCAGGACATCCTGCGGAGGCTCCGCCCGGACTGCTTCGAGGACATCGTCGCCGCCGTGGCGCTGTATCGGCCCGGTCCCCTCACCTCGGGCATGGCCGACGACTTCATAAAGCGCAAGCACGGCCAGACGGCGGTCGAGTACCCGCACCCGTGGCTGGAGGACTGCCTGCGTGAGACCCACGGGGTAATCGTCTACCAGGAGCAGGTGATGCAGATCGCCAGCCGCCTGGCGGGCTTCTCCCTGGGCCAGGCCGACCTGCTCAGGCGGGCCATGGGCAAGAAGAAGCCCGAGGCGATGGCCAAGATGCGGGCCATCTTCCAGGAGGGAGCCGCGGCGAAGGGCGTGGACCCCAAGACGGCCGAGACGCTCTTCGACATCATCAACAAGTTCGCGGGCTACGGCTTTAACAAGAGCCACAGCGCCGCCTACGCGGTCCTGACCTACCAGACGGCCTACCTGAAGACCCATTACCCCTCGGCCTTCTTCGCGGCCATGCTCAGCTCAGACGCCCAGAAGACCGAGAAGGTCGTGCGCTACGTTTTCGAGGCGCGGCGCATGGGCATCGAGGTCCTGCCTCCGGACGCCAACGAGTCCGAGCAGGGCTTCTCGCTCAGCGGGAGCGCCATCCGCTTCGGGCTGAGCGCGGTGCGCGGGGTAGGTGAGGCTGCGGTCGAGGCGATCCTGGAGGCCCGGGCCGACGGCGGGCCCTTCTCCACGCTGGCGGACTTCTGCTCCCGGGTGGACCTCCGGCGGGTCAACCGGCGCACCCTCGAGGCCCTCGCGGCCTGCGGCGCCTTCGACAGCACAGGCCTCGAACGAGACGTGCTGCTGCACAACGTTCCCCGCGCCCTCGAGGCCGGGGCGCGCTACCAGGAGGACCAGGCCCAGGGCCAGTACTCCCTGTTCGGCGATGACGTGGTCGGGGACGGCGACGGGGTCGCCGTCGAGTACGCCGTGCCCGACCTGCGCATGTCGCGCCGCGAGCTCCTGCGCACCGAGCGTGAGACCCTCGGCTTCTACATCAGCGGCCACCCCCTCGAGGGGCACGAGGAGGAGCTCAAGGCTCTCGGCGGCTGGACGACTGCAGCGGTCACCGACGACGCCACCGACGGGCAGGAGGTCACCCTCGGGGGCGTGGTGGCCGAGCTGAAGGAGAGGCGCACCCGCAAGGACAACAAGCGCATGGCCGTCATTCAGCTCGAAGATCTTCACGGCCGTGTGGAGGTGGTCGTCTTCCCGGGCGTCTACGACCCGGACCCCGACGATCCCTCACGCCAGCCGCCCGGGCAAAACGCCGGCGCGCCGGCCGAGCCGCCGGTGGAGCAGCTCCTGCAGAGCGATCTCCCGATCGTGGTCAGCGGAAAGGTCCGCGTGAGCGACGACGAGACCTCCTCTACGGTCGACCTCACCGCCTCCGCGATTCGTCCACTCGGCTCCTTCCGCGCGGAGCGCGCGAAGGGGCTCACCATCGTGCTGCCTTGCGAGCCTCCCAAGGGCTGGACCGCCACCGAGCTCGTAGACCGTCTGGCCACGGTCCTCGAGAGCCACCGCGGGGCCGTGCCAGTCTTCGCGCGCATGGAGCTCCCCGGCAGCGGCACGGTGGCCCTGCAGCTCCCGCCGGACTACACGGTCAGCCCCAGCGACGCCTTCATCGCCGACCTCCGCGAGGTCATCGAAGCTCCGCCGATCGTCACGGCGGAACCCGGACCATCGTTGCCCCAACCCTAGCCGGGGCATGAGAGCCAACGCAAAGGCGCAGAGACGCAAAGACGCGGGGCAGGACGGAGCCTTGACTCGCTGCCCCTTCCCGTTCCATAGAGAGCCATGACCGCCGGTTCGATGGTGCTTGGAGCCAGGCGTGAGCTTGGGGCTCCGTCCGCGCCCTTCACGCTGGACATCTTCGGGGGCAAGGCTCGCGTCGGCCTCTCCGGACTGGCGGCGGGGCCCGTACGAGTGGATCTCATCGAGCTCGACGTGCTCGGCCTCGAGTTCCCCTTCGAGCTCCAGACGCTGCGCCAGGAGCTGCCGGATCGCCGGAGCGTGCTGGTACGCCTGCGGGCGAGCGCCGGCGACCGCCACCTCGACCACCTCGTTGAGGGCGACCTTCGCATCTCCGTGCTGCCGGGGCGGCTCTTCGTGCACGGGCGTCTCCCGGAGGGAGGCAGGGTGGTCATGGAGCTGCTCGCCGAGCCCGCCGAGGGGGGGGACACGGTCGGGCTGAGAGTGGCGACGGTGCTCCGTGTCGGTGGGGAGCAGGGGGCGTCGCTCGCGACGAGAGAGGCGCTGCCGGCGCCGCTGAGGGACGCCGTCAGGGAGGGGCGGCTGCAGCTGCCGGTCGTTCGCAGGGTGTGCGCTCACGCGCTGGCCCCCCTCGGCTGGCGACTGCCCCTGGTCGACGCGGGCGCGGAGGCTCACCTCGTGCTCTGGGAAGGGCAGGTCCTGCTGGAGCTGGGCGAGGCCGGGAAGCCGCCGACGGTGGACGTCGACGCGACCCCACCGGACTCGACGATAGCGCGGAGCGTGGAGCGCCGCCGCGCCATAGCCGCCCTGGCGGAGGCTGAGCACGCGGCCGCTCAGGGCGACAGGAACGCCGCGATCCGCCTGGTCCAACGCCAGCTGGCCGCGGGCACGGCTGACGTCTCCGCGCTCTGTACCTGCGCGACCGCCTATCTCCCCGCCGACGCGGTGGCCTTCTGGTGCGCAGAGGCCCCCGACAGCTTCCTCTGCCGCGCCATCGAGGCGGAGGCTGCGAGCGCTCGCGGCGATCAGGGGGCGGCCGCGGAGGGCTGGCTCGCCGCCGCGAGGCTCGCCGACCCGGACAAGGAGCCGGTGTTCGCCCTGGAGCTCCTGTGCGCGGCCCTCGAGGCCCTCTCCGACTGCGTGAGCGAAGGAGAGGAGCTGCCGGCCGCCGCCCTCGACCTCGTCGGGCGCCTCTCGCGGCGCATCCCGGACGACCCGGAGGTCTCCCGCCTCCTGGTCCGCCTTCACGCCTCGCTCCCCTTCGAGCTCCGCCTCCAGGCGATCCGGGCGCGCCTCTTCTCCCAGCACCCCGAGGCCGAGGATCTCGACGCCGCGCTGTCGCTGGTGGTCGAGGCGGGGGAGATGGGGCGCTCCAACGAGGCGGCGGATCTCGTGCTGATGGTGGCCGGTCTCGGGATCGCCGACCCCGCCGCGCTGGCTCTCTGCGCCGGCGCCTTGGAGAAGGTTGGTCGGGTCGACCAGGCCGCCGGGCTCTGGCGAAAGGCCGCGGATCTGGCCGGGGCTCAGGGCGACGAGGCCTTGCGGCTGACCTGCGCGCTGCGCCTGGACCCAGGGCTGGCCAGGGGAGAGGTCGGCGCGGTCCAGCGCGCCCTCGACTCAGGCGCCGGAGAGCACAACGGGGCCCTGGTCGCGCTGCTCGAAGCCGCGGAGCGATACCCCGATCTTTGCACCGCTCCCCTGATGGAGGCGGCCCTGGCGCGCCTCTCGGGGCGCTCCACCGGCGAGCTCACCCGGGCGCTCCGGAGGGTCGCCGCGCGCTCGGGGGACGCGCGCATGGCCGGCCGCGTGCTCGACGCCCTGGTGAGGACCGGCCGCGCCAGCGCCGGCGACGTCTGGGGCGCGAAGGTCTCGCG
>CAZQPP010000012.1:0-33900 GCA_964594295.1 uncultured Myxococcales bacterium
CTCGATGCCTGGGCTGCGGTGACACCGCGGTCACGGGCTCAAGCACAGGCGGCAAAGGTGCCTCTGGAGGAGATCGCGCGCATGCTGTCTGGGCTGATTCGGCTGTAGGGACGAGGGACGAGGGACGAGCGAGGAGGGACGAGGGGATAGGGAAGGGAGCGAGAGCGAGAGTGAGAGCGAGAGTGAGGGGCAGCGTTCGTTTTGGGCTCTGCCGCGGGGCGGCGGGCCCAAAACGAACGCTGCCGGGGATCCGCGTACGGATGCCCCGGCAGCGTCGGCGGGGGGGAAACCTATTAGATCAGTAGTAGGAGAAGGTCCGGGCCATGCCGCGGAAGAGCTCGAGCTTGCCGACCAGGTACTGGAGGTCGGAGAGGTAGTAGCCCTCGCTCTCACCCTGGAACCGGGCGAACTCCTTGTTTGCGTGGTTCACGATCTGGACGGCCACGTCGTAGAGGGTTGCATCGTTCGACGGGTGGGCCGAGTAGATCTTGCCGCTGAGCGGGTCGGCGAAGGTGACCGGGGTGACTCCGCCGATGGGCGCCACGGCGTCTTCATGCCCGCTCATGTAGATGTGGGTGACGTCCAAGAAGTTCGTCTCGAAGTCCTGGGTCATGTAGGCCATGCCGTAGAGGGCGGCGAGGGCGGGCATGCGGAACTTCGTGGTCGGGAAGGTGTACTTGGGCTCGGGGAAGAGCGGCACCTCGGTGGCCGGGTCGCAGGGGATGGTGTCGGGGCCGACGAAGACGCGGCGGCGCGCGTCGACGGTCACGTCGTCGGCGGGAGCGTCCGCGGTGGCGCGGCGCACGCACCAGCCGAACTCGTTGTGGTCGTCAGCCATGATCGAGCCGAGCAGGCGGGTCATCTGGCGCGGGAAGGCCGTGTAGAAGGAGATGAGGTAGCGCCTGATCTGCTCACCCTGCGGGTTGGCGAGGAGGTAGGTGCCGGGGTCGGTCAGGACCTCGAAGGCGTTGAGGCGGTCGTAGATGGCGCCGGCGCTGCGGATGACTGGGAGGTACCCGTCGTAGTCGTAGTTCGGGTACATCTGGCGCGCGCCCGCGTGCTCGTCGACGTAGACGAAGCTCGCGTTGTCGAAGTGCTGGCTGTCCTGCTGGCTGTAAGGCTCGAAGCGCTCGTTGCGGGTGTGGAAGCCGTACCAGCCCTGGATGGGCCGGCCGAGGGCCTGGGCCATGGTGTTGAAGCTGATGGACGTGGCCAGGGCTCCGGAGAGGCCGCCGTTGATGTCCTCCTCGAAGGGCACGCCGAAGTGGTTCTGCCACCAGTCGCCCTTGTTGAGGCGGGCGTACTCGGAGAGCCAGAACTGCATCTGGCGCTGGCCGGTCTTGAAGGTGCTGTAGATGCGGTAGTTGTAGCGGCTCGGGTTGAAGAGCACGCTGTCCCGCTGGAAGCCCCAGAACGGCCAGTACTCCTCGTAGTCGTTGAAGGTGTTGCGCACGATCTCGTAGGCGTCGACACCCTCGTCCCAGGTGGCGCAGGTCGGGAGCACGCCGTTCTGCTCGTCGGAGCAGAAGCGGTGCGGGACCTGGGCGCCCATGTCTACGCAGAAGTCGCCCTTGAAGGTGTGCTCGCAGAACTGGGCCGGGCCGCAGGGGTCGGCGGTGCCTGGATCGCAGGGCTGGTTCTGGGAGAAGTTCTCCAGCGGGAAGTCCGTGCGCTCGTAGAGGGCCGCCGGGTTGCCGCCGAAGAGCTCGGGGATCTTGGTGTAGTGCACACGCCGGAAGACCCGCTCCATGGGGTTGTTGTCGACGAGGAAGGTCCGGTAGTCGGTCGGGTCCTCGTCAGCCGGGTCGGCGAGGTAGCCGGTGAAGGGGGCCAGGTTCGGCGGGGAGGCGAAGGTCTCGCTCAGCTCGCCGTAGGCGTACTTGATAGCCGCGCGGTCGTAGTTGCCGAGGCCCTGGAAGCGGGCGTTGAACTTGGCGCCGTACTCCATGACCGTGCTGGACTGGAACTCACGCATCTTGCCGGCGGCCTGCTCGAGGGTCTCGTCGCCGAAGGCGCCGCCCGTGGGCTGCCAGCCCTGGCCGGCGCTCTGGCCGCGGAGATCCCAGTACTGGTGGTCGAAGTTCAGCGCGTCGGTGCTGCCCTCGAAGTTGTGGCGCAGGCCGAGGGTGTGGCCCATCTCGTGCTCGGCGACGCCGAAGTAGATGTTCTGCCAGAGCTCCTTGCTGAACTGCTCGCGGAGCTGGGTGATGGTGTCGCGGATGGCCTTCTGGGTGGCGTAGATGCGGTCGTCCTTGGTCGGCCACCACAGGGACTTGGGCAGGTAGATGGCCCGCGGGCTGGTCAGGTCGACGCGGCGGATCTCGGCGGCGAGGGCGTCGACGACCTTGCGGGTCGTGCAGACGTTGGTCTGGTCGTCGAAGGCGCCCATGTCGACGGCCGAGTCCGGGAGATCGCGCACGACCTGGCAGACGGCCGCGTCGTAGCGCGCGCCGTACTCACGGGCGAGGCCCAAGATGGCGCCGTCGGCGAACTCGGCGAGGTAGAGGTTCCGCTCGGCCATCTTGCGGTGGTAGTCGAGCTGGGCCTTCCAGCCGCCCTCGTGCTTGAACGAGGCCAGGCTGAACTGGGCGCGCTCCTCGCGCGACGGGATCGCGGGGCTCCCGAGCCTCGGGTCCTTGAAGAGCATGCGGACGTACTCGCCGCCCACCATCTCCTCGAGCTCGGGCATCTGGCGGAGCAGGTCGAGGCGCGCTTGGGAGACGTCGCGATCCGTCGTGGAGATGCCGGCGGTCTTGAGGCGCAGGGCGACGTCGGGGTCGAGCAGGTTGCGGGCGAGGTGCTTGGCGTCGTCGACGCTGTAGAAGGGGGGCTCGCCGGCCACCACCAGGCGCTTCACCCGGTTCTCGAACTCGCGGTCGTCGGCGTGCTCGATCTCCCGCCAGTCCTTGACGCCGGCGAGGAGCTCGATGACGTCGATGGCGTTGCGGGCGCCGAGCTTCATCGGGGCCGCGTAGTTGTAGGCCGAGGCGGTGATGATCTCGCCGGTGAGCGGGTCGGCCGAGGAGGGACCGAAGCCGTAGAGGCCGGCCTGGAGGGGCTCGGTGACCGCGTAGAGGAAGTTGTAGCGGATGTCGCCGTTCTCGTGGGGGCGGTCCATGCGCTTGCAGTACTTGGCGCAGTAGGCCTGGGGGGAGCCCGTCCAGCAGGCCGTCTCGGAGGTCGGGTCGATCTGGAGGGCGGCCTGGGCCTCGGCGTCGCTGTTCTCGCAGAGGATGAACATGGGGTGGTCAATCGGCGCGCCGGGCTTACGCGCGGCGGCGACGGCGTCGAAAGGCTCGGACCACTCCTGGGCGAGGCGCAGGGAGACCGGGACGAGGTCACGCGGGGTGCCCTTGCTCAGGTAGTAGACGATGGGCTTGGGGGTCATGGAGCCGTAGTTGAGGGAGCCGTCGGGGTTCTGGACGTAGCTCTCCCAGATGCGGTGCCGGTTCGACTTGCGCATGGCGCCCGAGTAGGTCGTGCCGAAGTTGCAGTCCCAGTCGAGGCGCTCGGTCCGGAAGTAACCGAACTTGTTCATGTGCACGTCGTCGTAGCCCTGGGCCACGTAGTCGGATGGCTTGCCCTCGTTGACCTTGTCCACCCTCATGAAGGAGTTGCGCACGCGGATGCGCTCGCTCACGCACTCGTAGACGCCGCCCGAGTACCACGGGTAGTACCAGCAGTAGGGGATCGTGCCGTAGCCCTCGAGGTAGTCGGTCAAACCCTCGAGCACGTGGTCGGTGAGGAAGTCGAAGTAGGCGAGCTTGGCCGAGGACTCGGTGGGCATCCCGGCGGCGTCCTCGAAGCGGATGCGCTCGTCGGGGGCTGCCGCGTCACCCTCGTAGATGCTGAACGAGGTGTAGTCGGCGAGCGCTCCCATGGTGTGGTAGGCGCCGACCGAGTTCGCGGCGAAGTCGACGCGCATGAACTCGCGGTCCGACCAGTAACGGTCGGTCGTGTTCTCGGACTGAACGTTCATGCGCTCGCCCGTCGTCGGGTTGTATTCGTAGATGACGTCGAAGTGGCCGAGGATGGGCCAGGCCGCGATGGGGGCGCCGCGGTAGACCACCACGGGCACCTCGCGGGAGGCGCCGCACACCTCCATGGTGCGGGTCACGATCTTGCGGCTGGCCTGGGCCTTCGAGAGGTTCTTGTTGCACCACTCGAGGTCCTGGTCGGTGAGCTCCTCGTTCCCCTTCTTCGCGCGGCAGAGCGGGGTGTCCTTGTCGGAGCGGAAGCCGATGGACTCCGCGTCGTCGACGAACTCATAGGTCCGGTAGAAGTAGAGGGTGCTCTCCTGGATGTCGAAGACGCCCCGGACCATGCTGCCCTGGTCGCCGATGAAGCTGTAGGCGCCGGTGGCCGGCGCGTCGATGACGGTCTGCTTGAAGTAGAGCTCACCCGCGAAGAGGCTCTTCTTGAGGGCGTCGGGCTGGACCCGGTCGATCTTGCCGAGCTCCTGGGCGCAGCCGAGGAAGGAGACGAGGAGGACCGCCAGGATGGACGTGGTCAGGATGCGAGTCATGATGCCGACTCCCTTGCTTGCGGGGGCGAGCTGGGTGCTGATCGGGTTCTTCCGGTTCATCTCACCACCTCCTAGTACTGCAGGGTGCCGAAGACGTCGTTGGTCTGCCGGAGCAGGTCCAAGGTCACAATCAGGTCCTTGAGCTCCTTCTCCTTGGCGAAGCGCTCTGCCCCCGCGGCGTTGGCCCACTCGGCCTTGACCTCGTTGGCCTTCTCAACCAGGCGGTAGGCCGCCGGGAAGGGCCGCCTCTCGTTCCCGTACTCGTCCTTCTCGTACTGGTAGTTGTTCGTGAAGGCCATGTAGGTCTTCGAGCCGAAGGGGTCCTCGAACTCGATGGAGGTGACGTCCGGGTTGAGCTCGTACTCGGAGCCGTTGCCCTTGTAGACGATGGCGAGGGAGTCGATGAAGGCCGGGTCGAAGCCCGCCGGCAGGTAGGCGAGGCCGTAGACCGCCGAGTAGAGCTGCAAGGTGAAGTCGTGGATGCTGGGCTCCACGATGGCGTTGGTCTCGGCTGCCAGCGTCGCGCCCGGGCCGATGACGGGGCGGCTCCTGAACTGCTGGGCGTCGGCGACGCCTGCGTAGCGGTCGAGCTCGCTCGTGATGATGCCGCCGAGGACCTGGGTGAGCTCGGCCTGGTACATGGTGTTGAAGCCGATGGCCGTGCCGCCGAAGACGTCGAGCTCGGCCGCGAAGTCCATGGTGAAGTAGGCCGTCGAGTCGGTCAGGGTCAGCAGCGAGGCCATCTTCTCCCAGAAGCTGCCGATCCACAGGGCGTGCTCGAAGTCGTAGTAGCCGCCGTGGGGCTGGAAGCGGGTGTAGGGGAACTTGCCGAGGCCGATGGGGATGTTCAGCTCGCTGCCCGGGGCGTTGAGGTCGAAGCTGAAGTTCTTGAAGCGCTGAGTCGCCGGGTCGAAGCGGAAGGAGCCGGGCGCCGGGCTGGCCAGCAGGTCGTTCAGGTACTGGAAGCCCGTCTCGGAGGCGACCCTCAAGGTGCGGCCCTGGTACGGGGCGACCTTCCAGGTCGGGAACCAGGAGTAGTCCTTGAAGATGTGCGAGTAGAGGGCGAAGTACTGGCCGGCGTGGCCGAGGATGCCCATGTAGCGGTCGAGGATGCGGGCGAAGTAGTAGCTCGCGCTGCCGTAGCGGCCGTAGCTGTAACGCTCACGCTTGAAGGCGTCGAAGATGTAGTAGTACTGGAGGCTGTTCATGGCGTGATAGATCATCTCGCCGATGTCGATGCCCGTATCGAAGTAGTAACAGCCCAGGTTGCCGCGGTACTCGTCGTAGCAGGCCTTGAAGGGCACCTCGATGTAGGTCCAGTCGAGCTCGCCGCGCTGGAAGTTGCTGGTCATCTCGTGCTCGTAGCGCACGGCGTCCCAGGGCACCGAGTCGCGCAGGAGGTTCTGCGGCACTCCGATGGCGTTCTCGAGGTTCTCGAAGGCGCTTGTCACCGTGCCGCCGTAGCGCCAGTAGGTGGTGTCCTTGACGAAGCCGAACTGGTTCTCCGGCACGTTGTAGGCCTTGGCGCTCGTCTCGATGTAGCGGTCGATGCCGCTCGTGTCCCTGTAGATCTCGAGCAGGTTGCCGTAGCCGGCCTTGATGGCCGCGACGTCGTACTTGCCGAGGCCCTCGAAGTCCGAGTTGAAGCGGCCGCCGTAGTCCATGATCGAGCTGTACTGGTACTCGGTGCGGCGTGAGAGCTTCTCCGCCTCGGTCATGTAGGGCCGCGGCAGGAACTTCATCACCGGGGTGAGCACCTGCATCGACTCGGGCACCTCGTAGACCGTCAGGGCCGGGGCGCCGCCGGCCATGCACACGCCGCCGCCCTGCGGGCAGGTCTCGCCGCCGAGGCAGTCGGCCGTGGTGTTGCAGGGGCGCTGGATGGAGCACATGTTGGTGGCGGGGTCACAGACGGAGCCCGAGTTCTCGGGGCAACCCTCGGCGCACGTGAAGTTGACCTTCTTGGTGGCGCAGAAGCCGGTCTCGACGCCGGCCGAGTCCACGCAGGTGCCGGCCGGGCCGCAGCTCATGCCGGCCGCGCCGCAGTCGGCGGCCGTCTGGCAGGCGGCCTGCATGCACTCCTCGTTGCCCGAGATCTCACACCAGGAGTCGCCCTGGCAGGGGACCTTCTCGCGCTCGCGGATGTCGTAGTACTCGTCGAAGAAGTTGTAGACGTCCGACGAGCCGCTGAAGTTGTGGCGAAGGCCGACGGTGTGACCCACCTCGTGCTCGACCACGCCCTGGTAGATCATGCGCTCGAGCTCCTTGCGCATGTCTTCGCCCGTGTGCCCGGTCTGCTTCAGGTGCTGGGCGAGGCCGAGGACCGCGTCGTCGATGAAGTCGCCCATGAAGACGCAGGTGTTGCCGGCGTTGGAGAGGATGCGCATGCGCTCACGCTCGGCCTGGATGGCGGACTGGGTGCCCCAGGCCAGCGGGCTGAGCTTCGCGACGTCCTCCGGGGTGACGGCGTCGCCGGGCTGGAGGGCGCCGCCGCTCATGGCGACCTTGACCTCGTTGTTGATCATCATCTGCTCGAGCTCGGTGCCGGCGATGCGGGAGAAGCGGGCGTCGAGCTGGGCCTGAGTCGGGAAGCCGCCGAGCACCTCGTTCAAGACCCGCTTGCGGAAGTTCTTGTCGCGCATGAACTGGAAGTACTCGGGCGTGGTGACCGGGTTCATCGAGGTCGCCGGGCCGAGGGGCTGGTTCAGCGAGATGTCGAGGGCCGCCGACGCGGTGGCCGGGAGGCGGGCCGGGACGAGCGCGTGGTCGTGGTCGTGGTCGCCGTGGAAGGAGAGGGCGCCGTGCATCGTGGACAGGCCGTCGGCCTGCAGGCCCTTCAGGTGCTGGCGGATGTAACGGCCCGACACGGTGTCGGCCGGGCTGAGGTCGCCGTTGACCAGGTCCAGGATGTCCTGGGCGTAGCGGCTGTAGGTCATCAGCGGCGGGCCGTAGATGTTCGCCGCGGCGAAGTGGATCTCGCCGGTGTCCGGGTCGGCGGCGGAGGGACCGTAGCCCAGGGGGCTCGCTGACTGTGCCTCGCTCACGTAGTAGACCAGGTTGTAGCGGGCGTCGCCGTTCTTCTTGAGGGAGTCGGGCCTCGCGACGTCGTCGCGGCAGGGGTTGTGCTGTGCGCCGTTCTCGTCGTCCCAGGTGTAGCGGCAGTCGAGCTGGGCGCCCTCCTGGCCCGTGTTGTCGCCGCACTCGGCGCCGCTGAACTTGTTGCGGCAGAGCACGAAGATGTCGGGGAGCTCCTTCTCGATCTGCGAGCGGCGGTCGTAGTCGGTCTGGACGAGCTTCGGCTTGGAGCCCGCGCAGCGCCCGATGTCGGTGGCCTGGTGGAAGCAGGTCACGTCCTGGCGCCCGGTCTCGGAGACGAGGGTGACCGTGTACATGCCCTGGTACTCGGAGCGGATGAAGCCGCTCCCCTGCCCGAAGCCGACGCCCTCGGCGCGGCGGGCGCCGTTGACCACGATGTTCTGGGACTCGGTGCCGGGCAGCATGTTGATCACTCGGAGGCCCTGGTCTCCCGCGACGCCGCTCGCGTCGGCGAGGAGGCTCGACTCGGCCAAGGCCAGGGTGCCGCCGCCGTAGACGAAGAGGTAGATGCCGGCGGCCTTGATGTTGACGTTGGTGTACTCGGCGACCTTGGCCCCTCCCGCGTGCACCTCGAAGCTGTAGAGGCCGGGGTCGATGACCTGGTAGCTCTCGTAGGTGGCGTCGGGGTCGTAGGCCAGGGAGGGCTGGTAGGAGCCGCCGTTGGAGTCGACGAAGTCCACGGCGCCGGCGTCAGGCTGGGCGTGCACGAAGCGGGCGAGGGCCCTGCCGCTCGACAGGGAGGGATCGGGGTAGTTGCCGTCGATGGTGACGATGGTCTTCACGGCGCCGTTGCCGTCGTCGTAGGCGATGACGGTGCTGCCGCCGCTGCTCACACCCACCTGGGTCTGAAGGGTCGCGCCGGCCGCGCAGTCGGCGTCGACGTTGCAGAAGCGCGTGAAGTACATGCCGCCGTTGTCCTTGTCCTTCTCGTCCCAGAAGAGCATCCAGCTCATGGTCTCCTTGAAGGCATCGTTCCAGTTGTCCGCCATCGCGTAGCTCCCGGCGATGAGGTGCTCCGGGAAGCTGGCGCTCATGTGGTAGATGATGGGCTTGACGCCGTGGCCGTTGTCGTAGCGCTCCCACGGGCGGCGGAGGACGCGCTTCTTGCAGACGCCGCCCTGGAACCAGCGCTCCTGGTAGCAGAACTCACCGTCGAGCTTGGCGCAGTTGTCGTCGTTCAGGCAGCTCTTGGGCTCGGGCAGGTCCACGAAATTCCAGACCTGTCGCCACATGTTCCACCGGTTGATGGTGGTCTCCTGGCCGGAGTAGGTGACGCCGGTGGTCTCGTTGTAGGTGTAGCGGTCGGTCTGGAAGTAGCCGAACTTGTCCTGGCGCTCGGCGTTGTGCCAGGTCTGGGGGTTGTAGGTCGGGATGGGGTTGACCCGCTCGAAGGAGTAGCGGGCCCGGACGACGCCGCCCGCGCAGTCGCCGGGGGCGAGGGTGTAGACGCTGCAGCTGCCCGTGCTCGCGGGGGTCACGAACATCTTCAGCACGACGGAGATGTAGCCGTCGTCGAACTCGGGGCGGTCCGGGTTCTCGGGGTCGTCGACCTCCTGCACGTAGTAGGGCACGCCCGTGGTCTCCATGCGCCCGGCCACGAACTCGAAGTCGGCGATGTCGTTCTGCGACCAGTCGACCCGTACGTACTCCCGCTCGTACCAGGGCCGGTCGTAGTCGTTCTCCTCCAAGATGTTGCCCTCTTCGCCGGTGGCGGGGTTGTACTGCCGCTTCACGTCGAAGTGCTTGGTGATCTTGAAGGCGGCCATGGGCTGGCCCACGTACATCTCGGCGAAGTCGTTGGACTCGTCGCCGTCCTCCATCGCGTCCTGATCCCAGTACCTCCGGATCTTCTTGCTGTGGTGCCCCTTCTCGGCGCCCGCGAGCTTCTCCGAGACCGGGTAGGCGATGAGGTGGTTCTGCTGGATGTCGAAGACGACCTTCGGGTTCGAGCCGAAGGACTGCTCACCGACGAAGGTCCAGGCGACCCCGTAGGGGGCGTCGGTCACGGTGCGCACCAGGTACCATTGACCCGTGAACTGGTCCTTGCGGATCTTGTTCGGGTTGGTGCGGTCGATGTCTCCGATCTGCTCGGCGCATCCGGCGCTGAGGAAGATTCCGAAGGCTGCCAGGAGGGCGAAAAGGCGGGAGGAGAGGGCCTTGGGGAAAGACATCCAGAGCTCCTGCTGTGTGTGCATACGGTTCGGGCGCTCGATCATCGCGTGGTCTCCAGGTCAGTACGTGTAGGCCACGTCGAAGTAGAAGGTCGTGAGGTTGTTCGCCGGCGACGTGAAGTCGAAGAAGGGGAAGCGGAGCCCGTCGTTGTCGGCGGTCTTGGGGGTCTGCTCGGTCAATACGCCGAGCGCGAGCTCGACCCCCTTGATCGGGGTCGCCCAGGTGAGGTCGAGCGCGCCGACGGAGACATCGGAGGTGCCCCGTCCGCTCGTGGCGTGCTCGGAAGAGTACTCGTCGCTCTCGATGTCGGCGGAGTACGTCCAGAACTTGTAGAAGATGTAGTCGACGGTGAAGGTCAGGTCCAAGGGCAGCGTGAACGCGACGATGCCGCGGTTCAGCCACGAGTACTCGTTGCTGCGCCCGCCGAGGGCCACCTCGCCACCGCCGATGGCCTCGGTGCCGCCCGAGCGCGCGATGGCGACGCGATCGTCCTCGTCGGCGACCGGGCTGGTGTAGCGGTTGAAGTTCTTCGTGAGCCGCGTGTAGTAGGTGAGGTTCAACCACTCGAGGGGCGCCGCCGTGAAGGAGACGGTCGGGCGCACGCCGATGATCAGGTTGTGGAAACGCGACTGCGGGGAGGTCGGGAACGCGAGGGAGATGCCGGGGTTGATCGAGATGTCGACCACCGGGATCGTGTAGAGATCCTTGTAGGAGTAGAAGAGCCACGTGTCGCTGTTCCACAGCCGCTGCTTCTCGGTGCTCACGGTGTCGGCGTGCTCGACGAAGTCCTGGAAGATGTCGAAGCGCGCGCTCACCGTGTGGTGCTTGTCCGGGCTCCAGCGCGGGCGGAACGACAGCGACCAGCCCCACTGCGGCCTGTGCCCGGCTCCCGTGACGAAGGTGCCGATGCCGACGGCGTTCTCGTAGATCACCGTGCCGCCGAAGGGAGGCCGCTCCTCCTCTTCGTCCTCGTCGTCCTCGGCTTCGAGCGTCGCTACGGCGCCGGAGCTGTCGGGTGCGTTGCCCTCGTCGGCAGCTGCCTCCGACGCGGCGTCTGCTTCGTCAGCGTGGGCCGGCGTGACAACGTAGGCGCTGCCCAATCCCAAGAGGAGTGTGAGCAACAAGGTTAGCGAGAGGCGTGTAAGGAGCTTCAAAGGGGCCTCCTCGGCGATGTGGTGGGGGGGGGCGGGGGTGTGGTCGGCGCCCCGCCACTACCGCGGGGCGTTTCGTGAGCGGAACGCCTTTTTCTCGGCGGCGGGGCGAAGGGCCGGCTTTCTAACGGCGGCTGTCCGGGCATGTCAACGAATATTCGACGCTTCGGGTGCACGGCGGGCAGATCGCCTATTTGGTTTTCCGCCCCGCGCGCGGAAGAAGGGGGTGCCGATGCGCAAGGGGCGTGCCAGATCCCGACCCCCGTACGGGTGAGCGCAAGTAGGCGATTTAACAGGAAACGGCCCCTTCCATTCGGTCCTCTCGTCGCCGTGCCGAATTTGCACGGCGTGCAGATCGTTACGGTCAGGAGACCCCGCTCGGGGCGAGGGCGCGCCGTGGCCAGCGCACGCGCCAGGTGATAGAAACCGCGAGCACTGGGAGGTGCACGATGCCGGGTCGCGCAGGTCTTGGGAGCCCTCGTGCGCAGTGGGTGCTCCCCTTTGTCATCCTGGCCGTGTCGGCGTGCGCTTCGGTGTCCTGGCCGGAGCTGGATCTGGCCGCGCTGCCGGGCGCCGCCGAGTACCCCGAAGACGACGCCCTGGTGCTGCTCGACGAGCTCGAGGTGCGTTTCGAGCGAGATGAGGAGACCGGCAAGGCGGTCGCCCTGGTGACCCAGCTCATGCGCGTGCGCATCCTGAGCTCCGAGGGCGCGAAGCGATATCGGGCAGTCGGGGTCGGCTACGATCGGGAGTTCAGCGAGGTCGTGAGCCTGGCCGCCCGGGTGACCGAGCCCGGTGGCGAGCAGCGGGAGTATGGCCTCGATGACGCCGAGGACCGGATGGCCGTCTCGGGCTACGCGCTCTACGAGGACACCCGCCAGCGGGTCTTGCGTCTGAAGAAGGTGGGACCGGGGGCCGTCGTGGAGTACCGTTACAAGACGAGGCAGACCGAGCCCCGCCTGTTCCGCCAGGGCATGCGCTTCGGGATGTCGTACCCCGTTCGCCGGGCGGTGTTCCGTGTCGTCGCGCCCGCAGGTTGGAAGGTGGAGCACGCGACCGTCAGGCTCAACGAGCGTGTGGAGTGGGCCCCGCTCGTCTCCGAGAGCGGCGGCTTGCGCTCGTTGACCTGGGAGCGAGAGGGGCTCGAGGCCGTGCCGGCCGAGACCAGGGCCCCCGGATTCTGGGCCCGCGTGCCGGTCGTTCACGTGCGCCTCGCGGAGTGGACGGAGGAGGGCCGACAGAGGCGCGCGTTCTCGGACTATCCCGAGTTCTCCCGCTGGCTTCACGAGCTCAACGCACCCCAGCTCCGATCCTCGGAGGAGATCGTCTCGGTTACCGCCGAGGTCCTCGAGGGGGTGCCCGACGAGCCGCGCGCGAAGGCGCGAGCCTTGTACAACTGGGTGCGCCGGAGCGTCCGCTACTGCGCCATCGAGATCGGCATAGGCGGCTGGAGGGCGCACCCCTCCGACAAGGTGATGGATCTGCGCTACGGCGACTGCAAGGACAAGGCGAACCTGCTCCGCGCGATGCTCGCGCAGGTCGGGATCGAGTCTCAGCTGGCAGGTCTGTACTCCCACGACGGCTTCCCCCGCGAGCGGGTCATGCCGACCATCGGAGACACCAACCACGCCATATTGCGCGTCGACCTGCCCGAGGGCCCCGTTTTTGTGGACCCGACCACGCGGGTGGTGCCTTTCGGGGCGCTGCCGACAGGGGACCAGGGAGCGCCGATCCTCGCGTACACCGAGGCGGGCGACGAGCTCGTGCGAACCTACGTTGCTTCGCCCGAGCAGAACTCTCGGGAGGAGATCTACGCGTTCGCCCTGTCACCCGACGGGGAGGCCTCGGGCAGCTACGAGCTGCGTGCGCTGGGAGAGCACGCCCACCACCTGAGGAGGGCTTTGCTGGAACGCCCGAAGGACGAGTGGAGCGAGCTCCTCGACGAGCGGCTGTGGCTTGACTCGAAGAAGGCCGATGCGCCGGACCGTGTCGACGGGGTGGACCCGGACACGATCAGGAAGCCCCTCGTCGTGAAGGGCCAGCTGATCATGAGGCGGGCCTTGGGTGGGACGGGCCAGACGCGCCTCGTCCGTCCCAGCGATCTCTGGTGGTCTTGGGTGCCGCGTCTCCCCACCATGGAGCGCGAGAGCCCGATCCTGCATTCATGCCGGGAGCGGAGCGTGCAGAGGCTGGTGTTGACCCTCCCGGCGGGCTACGAGGTGGCCTCCGTGCCCGACCCGGTCAGCCTCGCCGGTCCCTACGGGGCCTACGAGCTGAGCTGGTCGGCAGACGGCCGGCGTGTCGTGCTTGAGCGCAGGCAAGAGCAAACGGCGCTCGTCGTTCCGGCCGCCGAGTATGGCGAGCTGAAGCGCTTCTACGACGAAATACTGGCCGCCGAAGATCGCCCGGCGGTGCTCTCCGGAGTGTCGAGATGACGACCCCAAGACTGCCATGCGCTGCGCTTGCTGCCGCCTTGCTCCTGGCCGGGTGCGGCCCCCCCGCGTTGAGCTCGGCCTGGATGGACGTGGAGGACATGGCGCTCCCACAGGGCTTCGATCCGGGTGTCGCCTCGGCGGTGGTGCTCAGCAAGAAGATCAGGCTGCTCCTCTTCCTCGAGAGGGGCCGCGAGTCCTTCACCGAACGCCAGGAGCACCTCGCGGTGAAGGTGCTGACCGAGGCTGGCTTCAAGCACGCCAGGGTGAAGGTGCGTTTCCGGGACAAGACGGAGCTCGTCGACCTCCGCGCCCGCAGCATCTCGCCGGACGGCACGGTGCGCGTCCTCAAACGCGACGAGATCCAAGAGGACAAAGAACGATCGGGCGACGACAAGAAGCAGGAGTGGAGAGTCTTCCAGGTCCCGCGCGTTGAAGTGGGCAGCGTGGTCGAGTTCGGCTACACGGTGCGGACGCCGCGCCTGTCGGGGCTGGAGTGGGAGTTGATCTCGGGCCCCGAGCCGATCCTGCGCTACGAGCTCGAGATCCTGTGCAGCGAGTCCATTCGCTACGCGCTGCGCGCCTACAACGTGCGAGAGTCGTTCCGCCGCAGCAAGGACGGGGACATCGTGCGCCTGAGCCTCGCGCTCGACGCCCTGGTCACCTGGGCCGAGGACTCACCGGTCTCCGGCAAGGTCTACGAAGCAGAGTTCAAACGAACCTCGAGCAGGGCGCCCGCGGACGCGCTCAACCGGCTCGCCTACGCAGCGCGGCTGACGGCCGCCGGGGACCTGCACGTCGACTACGCCCTCCTTCGGGAAGGAGAGGAGGCAATCTGGACCGCCTTCCACTCTGCCAAGGTGAAGAAGAAGGAGAAGATCAGGGAGAACGCTGAAGCCGTCGTCAGCGCGCGCGGAGCGGGCGCGAGGTTGGAGGAGCACGAGCCCTACAGGTGCGACCGCGCCAGAGGTGTGTGCACCCGCAAGCTCCGTTTCGTGGTCCCGGCCTACGCGACGGCCGTGGGCGACCGCCTGTCGGTGCCTCTCACGATCGTGACCGGCGGTTTCCAGGATCTCTTCCAAAAGGAAGAGCGTTCTCACGATGTGGTCTTCAGGAGGGGCGACGTCACGGAGGACGTGTTGGAGCTCAGCATTCCCGAGGGCTTCGTTGTCGCCGAGGCCCCCAAGCCGGAGAAGCTGAGCGCCGGGGGCTTCGAGTACGAGCTGCACGTGGAGCAGGGACCAGGCAAGGTCATGGTTCGGCGAACGCTGCGGCGCAAGGCGGGGCTCTACAAGAAGAAGGGCTACGCGGAGATGCGCAAGGTCGTCCGCGCCTACGCTTCCGCGCGCCAGAAGGCCATCGTGCTGCAGCGCTCCCCGCAGGAGCCCGCAGCCTCGCCCTGACGGCCGATCCCCGGTCCCTACTCTCGACAGCCCATAGGCGGGGTAGGCGTTTCGCAAGCGAACCGCCTCTACTCGGGGAGTTTCGTGCCGAAACTCCTTGTTCGGCGGGTATGCGACCGAGCTGTGCTCGGGCGCGTGGAGTCTGGCTCTCCGGCGAGGATTCGAACCTCGATACCGGGGACCAAAACCCCGTGTCCTGCCATTAGACGACCGGAGAGTCGCGCGGCTCTTCTACCTAATGATGCCCCTGGTCTGTCAACGCCCCAGCAGGCCGAGCACGTGGTTCTCGAAGACCAGGCGTGCCGGCGTGCGCAGCCGCTTCAGCTCGTCGTCGAGGGTGCGGAGCGTGCCGAGGGCTCGCTTGCACGTCGGTACGGTGGCCTGGCGAGCGGCGCGCTCGAGCTTGCGGGCGAGCCACGCCGGGACCGAGGCGCCGGCGGCGGCTTCGTTGAGGGTGTGGCCGCTGTCGAGGGAGGCGCGGAGCGCGAGCAGGCGCCGGAACTGGGTGGCCAGGAGGGCGGCGATGCGGTGCGGGTCGGTCTGCTGATCGAGGAGGCGCTCGAGCTCGTGGAGGGCGCGGGGGCTGTCGCGCAGGGCTATGGCGTCTACGAGGGCGAAGACGTCGTGCTCCCTTGTCTCGGCGCAGGCGGCGGCTACGTCCTCTCGGGTGATGATGCCTCGGTCCGAGACGTAGTCGGAGAGCTTGCAGATCTCCATCCAGAGCGGGGAGAGGGCGGTGCCGACCAGGTCGGTGAGCAGGTGCACGGCGTCGGCGTCGATTGTCACGCCGCGCCTTCGCGCCATCTTGTGGACGACGCCGGGGACCTCTCCCGGTCGGGGAGGCGTGGCCTCGAGGAGGGCAACGTCGGGTGCATCCTGCAGGGACTTTTGCGCGCGCTCGGTCAGGCTGTCGCTCAGGCTGAGCAGGAGCGTGTTCTCCGGCGCCCACGGCTCCCGCGAGCCGAGCTTGCGGAGCTCCTGGCCGCCCGCGCCGCCCCCGGGGAAGCGCTCGACGAGGACGACCTTGGCGCCTCCGAAGAAGGCCCCCTCGCGCATCTCGTCGGTGACGCGCTCGATCTGGAAGTCGCGGTCCGATGCGCTCACGCGGATCAGGCCCGACTCTCGGTCTTCCTCGTCCGGCAGCAGGCGCTCGACGAGGAGGCGCGAGGACTCCCTGGCGAGGTAGGCGTCGGTAGGCTGGGTGCGGCGCCGGGTGGGAGCGGCCGCGATTACGATGAGGGCCGGCTTCCTGCCCTCCGCGATCTCGGCGAGCAGGGTGCGGAGCTGGCGGTCGAGGTTCAACGTCGCTTGCCTCCTTGACCTTGCCCGCCGGCCTTGGGGCGGGGACCCGCGGGCAGGGTGCGGACCAGCGGGGCTATCAGGATCGGGCCGGTGCGGGCAGAGCCCTTCAAGCGACCGATCCCCACCCCGCGCAGGAGCCCCTCGGGGGGGCCGAAGGAGACGATCTCCTCACCGTCCACCCTGAGGCTCCCCGCTCCGCGGCCCATGCGCACCTCGACCGCGATCCGAGCAGGCTCCGTGCCTCTGGGCAGGTTCAGCTCGATGGGGCGGCCCGTGCCCCCGGAGGCGGGCGGGCTCAGCTGAAGGCCGGCGCGACCGAGGGCGACTCGAAGGGAGGGGCGGTCGGCACGAGATGGAGAGGTGCTGAGGATGATCTCGAGGCTGCCCCTTCGCACGTCGCAGTCGAGCCGTACGCTCGCCGCCGGCAGCGGTGGGATCTGCCTCAGCAGGAGCGGTCCCGAGCGACCCTCCGGGGCCCCGTCGAGCTTCAGGCCGGCGTGGACCTCCGCGCTGCCGCTGCCTACCGGGATCCAGTTCCAGATCGTGTCGCCCGGCCCGGCGAGCAGGCGAGGGTGGTCCCACGAGCGGTTCATCTCCGCCGTGATCGCCGATCTCACCAGGGAGTCGACGGCCGCCGGGCCCCCGAGCGATCCGACGAGGCGAGCCACGGCTCTCTCCGGGTCGCCGCCGGCTTGGAGCTCCGAGAGCAGCCCGCGCAGCTCGGTGGGCCGCTGGGCGAGCGTGTGGACCAGCGCGTGGGCCATCGCGTAGTAAGCGTCGAGCTTCGGGCCGCGGTAGGCCCGCATGTCGGCGGACAGGATCTGGGCCGTAGACATGGGCAGGGCAACCCGGCCCCGGGTGTCCACGAGGGCTCCGAGCTTCACGGCGGGCTCGGCGCGCACCGCGTAGCCGCCGCCTTCCCGGCGAAGCTCTACCGACGCGAGCACCTCGGCGAGGCCCTCGTCGAGCCAGACCGGCCACCCCGGTCGCCGGTAGCGCTCGAAGGCGGAGTCGTCGAAGGCCTCACCCATCACCGCGTGCGAGATCTCGTGCAGGAGGAGGGCGAGGCCGTTGCCCTCCCGAAAGGAGTAGACCGAGTGGGCGGCTCCGTCGTAGAAGCCCCCGTTGCTCCGGAGGCTGTGCGCGAAATCGGATGTCGCCTCGAGGTATCGGGCCTGGTCGGCGAAGAGCAGGACACGCAGCCTGACAGCAGGCGGGAGAGCCATGACGGGCTCGAGGGTGCGCGCGCTCCAGGCACGGTGCGCGGCGAAGACGGTCAGGAGCTCGCGCGCCTCGGCTCGGCTGAGCTCGGTCTCCACCCGCACGGCGCCGCTCTCGGCGGTATTTGGGAGAGTGACGGACTTCCCATCTTCCGCGCCGGCGGCCGCCGCAACGAGGACACCGGCCCACAGCAGGGCCGCGACGAGTGCTCCCTTAGCTCGCATCGCGGCGAATATAACAAATGGGGCAGAGCCGTGGTTCCGGCCTACTTCTTCGCCCGCGGGTGGGCCTCGTCGTAGGCCTTCACGAGCTCCTCGATGCCGACGTGGGTGTAGCGCTGAGTCGTTCGCACCGACTCGTGGCCGAGCATCTCCTGGATGACCCTCAGGCCGGCGCCCGAGGCGAGGAGGTGGGTGGCGACGGAGTGGCGGAGGCCGTGAGGGCCCATGCGGCGCGGGACGCCGGCCTTGAGGAGGCGCCGGTCGAGGAGATAACGGACCCCTCGGGGGGTGAGCCTCGTGCCGCGATGGCCCAGGAAGAGGGCCATGACGGAGTCGCTTTTGGGGTCCAGCCGAGGCCGAAGGTCGAGGTAGTCGGAGATAGCGCCCGCGGCGAGGTCGGTGAGGGGCACGATGCGTTGTTTGCGGCCCTTGCCCATGACCCTCACGGTTCCCGCAGCGAGGTCCACGTCGTCGAGGTTCAAGGAGGTGAGCTCCGAGACGCGGAGGCCCGAGCCGTAAGTCAGCTCGAAGAGCGCGCGGTCGCGAGCGTCGAGCTCCGGGCGTGAGGAGGTCGAGGTGGTGAGCAGGGCGCGCGCCGCGCCGCCCGAGCGGCGCGGGGGGCGGCCCCGGGGGCCCTTGGGCGCCCTGATGCCGTCGGTTGGATCGGCGTCGGCGTCTCCGGTGCGGCGCAGGAGGGCGAAGAGGTGGCGGAGCGCGGAGAGGGCGCGAGCGCTGCTGCTCGGCGCGTGATCGCGCACGTGGGAGGCGAGGAATCGGCGTATGTGCAGGCGTGAGACCTCGGCAGGGCGCGGCAGGCCCTCGACCTCGTGCAGCCAGGAGACGAAGGCGCGCAGGTCGCCAAGGTAGGCCTTGACCGTGTGCGGGCTGAGGGCGCGCTCGTAGCGCAGGTGGGTCTCGAAGCTCAGCGCCGCCTCGGCCCACGCTCGAGCGGGGTCGCCGGGCCGCTCGTCCGGCCTCTTGCTCTTGTCAGTCCGACTCAGTCTTTGCCATCCGGTGCTGCCGCGTGAACAAGGTCTCGATGACCTTCTTGCTCACGTCTTGCAGCTCGACGAAGACGACCCCCATGCCGCGGTCCTCCCTGGGCTCCTCGACGACCCGCACGACCTCCCCGACTCCACAGATGGTCTCCACCTCCTCCATGATGATGGAGAAGCGCAGGTTCACAGCCGTTCCGATGGGGAGAGGGGTGTCGGTGCGGATGAAGGCGCCGTCGGTCGAGATGTTGGTGACGTACTCTGCGAGGAACTCGTCGACGTCGCTGAACTCGCGGTTGATGCGGATGCGAGGCGAGCGCCGGTGGTCCTTCGGGTCTGGCGGTGGGGGCGGGGGGCTCATCTAGGGCTTTCGCTGGCCGATCACGTGGAAGTTCTCGAGATGGTAGTCCTCTCTGGGGTGGAGCACAATCTCCTTGCCCGAACGCTCGCCGAGATCGGCCAGGGCGTCGGCGAAGGCGTCCTCGATGACCTCGAGCACGTCCGGGTGGGCTACCACCTGCGCCGAGCCGGTCTCGGCCTCGGCGACGACGGCCTCGAGCTTGGAGATGATGCGCACGCCGAGACTCCAGGCGCTCTTCAACACACCGCGGCCCTTGCAGTAGAAGCAGGGGTCCGAGAGGCGCCCGCCCAGGCTGTCGCGCACGCGCTCGCGGGTGATCTCGACCAACCCGAACTCGCTCATCGGTAGGACGCGGGAGCGCGCCTTGTCCTCCTCCATGCAGGCTCTCAGGGTCTTGGTGACGCGCCTCCCGTGCTCGTCTGACTCCATGTCGATGAAGTCGACGACCACGAGCCCGCCGATGTCGCGGAGCCTGAGCTGGTATGCGATCTCCCGGGCCGCCTCGACGTTGATGCGAAGGATGGCCTCCTCGGCGCCGGGGCCGGGAGCGTAGCGGCCGGTGTTCACGTCGACGGCGGTGAGGGCCTCGGTCTCTTCGATGATGAGGTAGCCGCCGCTGTTCAACCAGACCCTTCGGTCCATGGCGCGGGCGAGGTCGAGCTCGACGCCGAAGCGCTCGAAGAGGGGCTCGCTCTCGTCGACGTAGCGGACCTTTCCGCGGCACGCCGGCAGGAAGTCGTCTGCGAACGAGCGCACGCGCTCGCTCGTGACGAGATCGTCCACCAGCACGGAGTCGTGGGCCGGCGTCAGCAGGTCCCGCACCGCCCTCAGGCACAGGTCGAGCTCCTCGTAGACGATCTCGGCGGGCCCGGACGTGGCTGCACGGCGCTCGATACGGCTCCACAGTCGGCGCAGGAAGTTGAGGTCGGCGAGAAGCTCGGCTTCGCCACATGACTTGGCGACGGTGCGGATAATCACCGACTCGCCCGGCTCGAGCATAGACTTGACCAGCGACCTCAGTCGGTCGCGCTCTTTGGAGTCCTCGATGCGGTGGGAGATCCCTACCTGCGGCGAGGAGCACGGGAGGTAGACGAGGAAGCGGCCCGCGAGCGACAGCTCGGTCGTCAGGCGCGCCCCCTTGCTCTTCAGGGGCTCCTTGATGATCTGTACCAGGAGCGTCTGCCGCGATCGGAGCAGGCCGTCGATTCGCGGCTTCGGCTCACCGTTGTCCTGCACGTCCCGGCGTGCCTGGGGGCGACCCGCGGCGTCGACGTGGATGTCTCCCGCGTAGAGGAAGCCGGCTCGGGGCGCGCCGATCTCCAGGAAGGCGGCGTTGATCTCCGGGAGGATGCGCGAGACCTGCCCGCGGCAGATGCTCCCCACGGGGCTGCGTTCGCCGGGGCGCTCGAAGAAGACCTCCTCCACGACGCCGTCGGCCAGGGAGGCCACACGTGTCAGGTAGGAGCGGTGGCTTATGAGGAGCGTGCGGCCCACGGCAGGCTGGCTTACTGCAAGCGCTCGACATCGAAGGAGCCGTGCTCCACGGCCGTGCCGTCGTGCAGGGTGCCCTCGAAGGTGCCTCTGACGAGCCCGCCCACCTTGCCGAAGGCTTGCAGCTCCAGCGAGTAGGTGTTCGCGCAGGAGGTCCAGCCGGAGGTGGTGCAGCCCTGCTGGCCGGCAGGGATCTGGACCGCACCGTCGGACCAGCGGATCTCCGCCCGGACCACGCTCTGGTCTTCGTGGGTCCAGGGCGCGAGGCTCACCTGCTCCTCCTGCAGCCCCGAGATGAGGATCTCCAGCTTCTGGATGCCCCTGACCATGGAGATCTGCAGCGCGTGGGCGGGGTCGCCGTCCGGGTCCTGGATGCCCACCCACGTGGCCGTCTTGTCGGAGGTGAAGATGACGCGCTCGCCGCCGATCGTGGCCTCGGCCTTGGTTGGGGGCTTCATGGTGTCGGGGCGCGAGGTTGGGATGTCGCGGAGGGTGAGCTCGTCGGGTACCGAGCTCAGGTCGGAGCCCGAGGCGCCGTCACCCAAAGCGTCAGCCTGACCCGCGTCCTGCACGGGGGCCGGCGACGAGTCACCGGAATCGGCGCCTCCTCCGCCGCAGATGGTTGGGACGCAGGCCCCGTCTCGGCAGCTCTCGTTGGGCAGGCAGGGCCAGTCGTTCGTCCTCCTGCCGTCTCCGGCGCAGACCTCCACCCGGCTGCCCTGGCAGTTGCGCTCTCCTGGCGTGCAGGCGCGCTTGATGCAGTTGTGGCCCGCCGGGTCGCAGATCTCGTTGTCTCTGCACTGCTGCACCTGCTGGAAGGACTCTCCGTCAGCGCAGACGTAGACGTGGGTCTCCCCGCAGGCCTTGGTGCCGGCGACACAGGGCAGGCCCAAGCACACGCCGTCGACGCAGCGTTGTCCCTCGAGGCATGCCTTGGCCACCTCTGTTCCGGCAGACGAGCAGACCATGCGCGTGCGAGCGTCGGGATCCGACGCGTCACAGCGCGCGCTTCCGATGGCGCCCGGGCACTGGCGCTCGGCGCAGGTCGCGCCCGAGCAGACGCCGCTCGGGCACAAGGTGACGGAGAGATCGGTGCCCTCGGCGTTGCACTGGTAGAGGGCGCCGGTCACACACCAGGTGTGGTTCGCGGCGCAGCACTGCGGTGGTGGGCCGGCTGTCTGCTCTTGGCTGCACGCGAAACCCTCAAGTGCGAGCACGAAGAGGACGAAGATGAGGAGAGAAGACGGCAGAGACGGGCGAGAGGTCATGGGCGCTCACCGGGCCAGCAAACTTCATACCAGGACGCCGCTTTCAGTTGTCAGCGCGGCGAACCATGCCCTATACTGCGTAGCAGAGTTGTCCTCGATGAGCACCCTGCAGGCTATGACAGACGACGCGGGAAAAACTCTCGTGGGCAGAGTGGATGGCTGAAATCTACCTACGACAAGAGCTGAAGCTAACCCAGAAGCTGGTGATGACCCAGCAGCTTCAGCTTGCGATCAAGCTCCTGCAGATGAACCGGCTCGAGATCGAGCAGGCGATCCAGGAGCAGCTCACCGAGAACCCCTGCCTCGAAGAGGATCAGCCTCCAGCCCCTCCCGAGCCCTCCTCCGCACCCGAGACGCAGGCCGAGGGTCGCAAGCCCTCGCTGGAGGATCTCGACCAGAACCTGGGCTCCGGGGCCTCCGGCACCGCGAAGGACGGCGACGGCTCCGCCGGTGAGACGGACACCTTCAACTGGGACCGCTTCTTAGACAACTACGAGTCCTTCCGGGACGGCGGCGCCTTCCCCAGGGGATCGGACGACGACGCCCCGACCTTCGAGCAGTTCGTCGCGGCGCCGACCACCCTGCAGGACCACCTGCTCTGGCAGCTTCGCCTTTCGGACTTTGCGGAGCTCGAGGTCGACGTGGGCGCCGAGCTCATCGGGAACATCGATGATCGAGGCTACCTTCGCGATGAGGGGGAAGAGGACATCCTGGACCTCGTCTCCCAGCGAAGCGGCGCCCCTCGCGCCTTTATCGAGGGCGTCTTGGAGCGGGTCCAGCTCTTCGACCCGGTCGGCGTCGGCGCTCGCAACCTCGCGGAGTGTCTGCTGGTCCAGGCGAAGCACTACTACCCGGACGAGCCCCTCCTGGCCCGGATGATCGAGGACCACCTCGTGGACCTCGAGCACAAACGCGCGAAGAGGATCGGCAGCGCCCTCGGGGTGACGGTCGACGAAGTGGTCAGGCTCGCCGGGCTGCTCGCGAGTCTCGAGCCGCGGCCGGGGCGCGGCTTCGGTGGACCGCTCAACCCCTACATCGTTCCCGACGTCCAGGTGAGGAAGATCGATGGTGAGTACGTCGTCCTGCTCAACGACGACGGCCTGACGCGTCTGAAGATCAGCGGCTACTACCGGCGAGGGCTCAAGGGCGGGGATCGGACCGCGAAGGAGTTCATCAAGAAGCGCCTCGACGCGGCGATGTGGTTCATAAAGAGCATCGATCAGCGCCAGCAGACGATCCGCAAGGTGGCCGAGTCAATCGTGCGTTTCCAGCGGGACTTCTTGGAGAACGGGCCTGAGCACCTGCGCCCGCTGGTGCTGCGGGACATCGCCTCGGACATCGGCATGCACGAGTCCACGGTCAGCCGCGTGACCAGCAACAAGTACATGCACACCCCCCAGGGCATCTGCCCGATGAAGTACTTCTTCAACTCCCGCATCGAGCGGGACGGCAGCCCCGATCTGGCCAGCGAGGCGGTCAAGAGGAAGATCCGCAAGCTCGTGGAGGCCGAGGACAGCAGAAAGCCCCTGTCCGACCAGGCTATCGCCAAGGCCCTCGCCGCCATGGAGGGAATTCGAATCGCGCGGCGCACGGTGGCCAAATACCGAGAGCAGCTCGCGATCCCGTCGTCCTCGGAGAGGAAACAACTCGCGTGAATAGACCGCGCAATGGAAACGGTTCACGCATCCCACACCACCAGTGTCGCCTCGGCGCGCCCAAACGCAGGGCGGGCACGGCGACATAGGGAAGGAGGCACTCCTAGATGCAGCTTAACGTCGCGTTTCGCCACATGGACCCCTCTAGCCCCCTCAAGGAGTACGTGGAGAAAAAGACGTCCCGCTTCGCCAAGCTCAGCGGGAAGATTCTGGAGGTTCAGGTTACCTACGAGCAGGAGAAGCTCGACACGGTCGTGGAGATGCTGACGACCCTTCACGGCTACACCATCAAGGCGAACGAGCGGGGAAACGACCCCTACGCCGCGACCGATCTCGCCCTCGACAAGTTCGAGCGGCAGATCGTGAAGGTGCGAAACCGGGTGCGCGACCGCAGCAAGCAGGGCATCAGCAAGGACATCGTGGTGCCCGAAGAGGTGGAGGCGCACCACGACGACATAATCCCAGATGAGGAGGTAGCCGAGTAGGCACCTTCGGGGAGCGGCGTTTTGCTCGAGCTGGATCGGGTGTGGGTGCTGTCCGGGGTCTCCGGCTCCGGCAAGAGCACGGCGCTCAGGGCCCTTGAGGACCTGGGACTCTTCTGCATGGACAACGTGCCGGTCTCGCTGATCGAGAGCGTGGTTTCGCTATGTGAGGTCAACGAGGAGGTCAGCGGGATAGCGCTGGGCATCGACGCCCGGGAGGGGCGCTTCCTCGAGGACGTGGGTCAGGCGCTCGACCACGTCTCAGAGCGTGCGCCGACACGCGTGTTGTGGCTGGATGCACGCGACGCCATCCTGCAGCGCCGATACTCCCTGACGGGCCGACGCCATCCCCTGGGCGGAGACTTGAAGGAAGCGGTAGCCCTCGAGCGCAGGCTGCTCGCGGAGCTTGCGCGACGCGCGACCGACCGCATCGACACCACGAACATGAGCCCCCACGAGCTGCGCCACGCCATCCGCGACCTCGTCGAGCCCGGAGTCACCCGGCGCACGCGCGTGCACCTGCAGTCATTCGGTTACACGCGGGGGGCGCCCGTCGATGCGAGCCACCTCTTCGACGTGCGCTTCCTGCCGAACCCGTTCTGGGAAGAGAGCCTCCGCCACATGAGTGGAAAGGATCCGGCGATAGCGGAGTACATGGAGAAGAGCGCCGACGTAATCCGCTACCTTGATCACCTGGTGCCCCTCGTGACGGACATCGTCGCCCTTACGCGCAAAGCCGGCCGCGGGCAGATCTCCATCGCCGTCGGGTGCACGGGCGGCCACCACCGATCGGTCTACGTGATCGAGAGGCTCGCGAAGATCCTGGCCGGAGACGAGGTGGAAGTCGACGTTAGGCACCGGGACCTGTTGGGTTAGTCTGAACTACACTCGCTCTCGCTCTCGCTCTCGTCCCACGTCCCTGTCTCCTCGTCCCCACTCCTTGCCCGCTACTCTTCACAGGGATGGGCGAGGAGGGACGTGCGAGGAGGTACGAGGGATTAGGAAACAGCGCGAGAGCGTGAGCGTGTGGGCGGGCGCTTGGCGCCGGCCTATTCGACGATATCCATCCCCTTCCTCCTGACGTGCACCCGGAGATCTCCGCGCTTGCTCGGTTCCTCGAAGCGCGGCAGCCCCAACCCTTCGGCGACCACTGTGCATGTCGTGTCGAGAGTCTCGGGCAGGGTCAGGCGCACCCCTCCGTCGGGGTGGGGGACGGTGATTGCGCTGGCCTCTCCTGGTACGTCGACGTTGAGCACCAGATCCGCTCCGTCCCGAGCCAGCCCGGAGCTCGGATCCATGCGCAGCACGAAGACCAGGTCTCCGTGCCTGCCGCCGCGCAGACCGCGCTCACCTTCGCCTCTGAGCACGACGCGGTGCCCCTCCGGCACGCCGGCCGGGATCTCGAGGGCGCAGGGACGCTCCACCTTGTGGAAGCCGTTGCCGGAACACTCTGGGCATGGAACCCGGATCACGAGGCCGAGGCCCTCGCAAAACGGGCAGGCCATGCCGCGTGACAGCACGCGGCCGAGAGTCAGAGTCCCGGTGGCGTCGCAGATATGGCAGGGCAGCGGCTCCCAGTCGGAATCGGCCCCGCTGCCTCTGCACGAGTCGCACGGCTCCACGCGGCTCACCCCGACCTCTCGGCTGGCTCCGCGGACCAGCTCCTCCGGAGAGAGCCGGATGCTGACGGTCTGATCCTGGCCATCCCGGGGACGTTGTCTCTGCATCGCCTGGACGAAGCCCCTCGCCAGGGCCTTTACACTTGCCCCGGCCACCTGGAGGCCGAGCTCCGCCTCGGGGTCGAGCTTGGGGGGCAGGAGTCCGGTCTGCATGTGGAACAGGCGCAAGGCCGGGTCGGAGAGCACAGCACGCGCTGCGGCCAGCAGGCCGAGCCGCCGCCGGTTGCTGGGCGAGTCGGGGCAACGATCGGGGTGGTAGACGCGGACGAGATCGGCGTAGGCCTTGCGCACGACCATCGGGTCGGCGTTCCGCTCTACGCCGAGCACCCGGTGCAGCCAGCCGCGCATCGCGCGGGCCTCCTATGCCGGTACGCCCGCGGTTACTCCTCGCCGCGGTACATCACCTCGGCGATCCGGTACGAGGACTTCTCGAGCTGGCTCATCGAGGCCCTGAGGGTGTCGAGGTCTTCGGCCTCGAGGGCGGTGCGGGAGTCCTGCAGGTCGCGCGTGATCTGCTCGAGCTCGACGTCGGTGAGGTAGTTCACGAACTCCATCAGGGACTTCTCGGTAGTGTAGACCAGCCCCTCGAGGCGGTTCTTTGCGTCCGCCACCTCTTTCTTGCGCACGTCCTCCATGCGGAAGCGCTCGGACTCCTCGATGGCGGACTGGATGTCGCGCTCGGTGAGGCCGCTCGTAGGACGAACGCGGATCGACTGCTCGTTCCCCGTGCCGAGATCCTTGGCGTGGACGTGGAGGATGCCGTTGACGTCCACCTCGAAGGTCACCTCGACCTTGGGGTTGCCGGGGCGGGCGGGTGGGATCCCCAAAAGCTCGAAGCGCGCCAGGGACTTGTTGTCCATGGCCATGGGGCGCTCGCCCTGGAGCAGGTGGATGTTCACGATGGTCTGGTAGTCCTCGGCCGTCGTGAAGATCTCGGTGCAGGAAGAGGGGATCGTGCGGTTGCGCTCGATGAGCTTGGTGAAGATGCCGCCCTTGGTCTCGATACCGAGGCTCAGGGGGATGACGTCGAGGAGCAGGACGTCCTCGATCTCGCCGGTGAGGATGGCGCCCTGGATCGCCGCGCCGACGGCAACCGCCTCGTCGGGGTTGACGTCGCGGTGGGGCTGGATCCGGAAGAACTCGCTCACCTTGGTCTGGATGAAGGGCATCTTGGTCATGCCCCCGACCAGGATGACCTCGTCGAGATCCGAGACGTTCAGCTCGGAGAGAGAGAGAGCCTCTTCGCAGTGCCAGAGGGTCTTGTCGACGAGGTCCGCGATGAGGTTCTCGAGCTCGCGCCGGGTCAGCACGTAGTGGAGGTGCTTCGGGCCTTCGTCCCCTGCGTAGATGAAGGGGAGGTTGATCTCGGCCTCTTCGAGAGTAGAGAGCTCGATCTTGGCGGCCTCGCTGGCCTCCATGATCCGCTGCATGGCGACCGGATCTTCTTGGAGGTTGACCCCGGTCTCCTCGCGGAAATGCCTGAGCAGTCGGTCCGCCACCCGACGGTCGACGTCGGCGCCGCCCAAGAAGGTGTCGCCGTGGGTCGACTTGACCTGGAAGACGCCGTCACCCACCTCGAGGATCGAGATGTCGAAGGTGCCTCCGCCGAAGTCGTAGACGGCGACGCGCCCCTGGGCGCTCCGGTTCATGCCGTAGGCGAGAGCGGCTGCCGTAGGCTCGTTGATGATGCGCAGCACGTCGAGGCCGGCGATGCGGCCGGCGTCACGCGTAGCCTGACGCTGCGTGTCGTCGAAGTAGGCGGGGACCGTGATTACCGCCTGCTCGACGTCTTCGCCCAAGTACTCCTGGGCGACGCGGCGCATCTCCTGGAGGATCATGGCGCTGATCTCGGGCGGGGAGTAGCTCCTCTCCCGGATCTCGACATCCCCGTCACCGTTATCGCGCTCGATGATCTTGTAAGGAGCCACGCGGCGGAGCTTTTGAAGCTCCGGGGCGTTGTACTTGCGCCCCATCAGCCGCTTCGTGCCGAAGACCGTGTTTAGGGGGTTGGTCACGGCCTGGCGCTTCGCCACGTAGCCTACGAGGCGATCGCCATCCTCCGTGAACGCCACTATCGACGGGGTTGTCCGCGATCCTTCCGAGTTCGGAACGACAACGGGCGTCCCACCTTCGACCACGGACACGCACGAGTTCGTGGTCCCCAGGTCGATGCCTATCACCTTGCCCATGTCATGCCTCCGCGGGAGTGCGGCCCACGCTCGGTCTGTCGATGCGGGAGGTCACGCCTCGTTTGCTGCGTCCTCACCCTCGTCTTCGCCGTAGTGGTAGTACCTCCCGTAGTAGCGTCCACCGTAGTAGTAGTAGTAGCGGTAGTCCTTGCGCTCGGTGTCTACCTGGTTGAGCACGCACCCGAGCAGTGTAACTCCAATGGCATCCATGCGCCGCTTGGCCGACACCACAGCCCCCTTCGAGGTGCTGCCGACGCGCACGATCATCATAACGCCGTCGACGTGCTTGCCGACAATCAAGGAGTCAGTGACAGCCAGAACAGGCGGCGAATCGAAAATAACATAGTCGTAATGGGCCTTCAATTCCTCCTTGATCTCTCGGAAACGCCTGGCGTGCAGGAGCTCCGAGGGGTTCGGGGGGATGGGGCCGCAGGCCAGCAGATGGAGTCCGGGGACGCCGGTCTCCTGCGCCATGAGGTGGGCCGGCTCGGCGCCGATGAGCGCTGAGGAGATGCCCTTGTTGTTGGGAAGCCCGAAGACCTTGTGTAGGCGCGGACGGCGCATGTCGGTGTCGACGATGACCACGCTGCTTCCGCTGAGGGCCATGGTGGTGGCCACGCTCACGCTCACCGTCGTCTTGCCTTCGCGCGGGTTGGGGGAGGTGATGAGCAGGGTGCGGAGCGGATCGTCCGGACGCATGAACATAAGGTTCGTCCGGATAGAACGGCAGAACTCCGCCACGTGTCCCTTGGGGCGCCGGTAGACGAGGAGCGCCGGATCGTTGGGCAACCTCGACGTGCCCTCCGAGAGCTCGTCTGCGGTCGGCTTGACCTGTGGGGCGTCGGCGTCGCGCCGCTCGTCCACCACGGGCACGATGCCGAGGGCGGGCACACGCAGCAGGTGCTCGATGTCGCGGTCCGAGCTGACGCTGGTGTCGGCGAGCTCGAAGAGGAAGGCGAAGGCGATGCCGCCGATCAGCCCCAAGAAGGCGCCGATGGCAAGGTTCAGACGCAGCCTGGGGCGAATTGGCATCTGCGGCGGCAGTGCCTCTTCGAGCAGCCAGACGTTGTTGGTCTCGACCTCTTCGCTCAGCTGGGTCTCGAGGAGGCGGCGCGCGACCATGTCGTACACGGACTTCGCTTCCTCCGAGCGTTGCTTGAGCCAGCCGTACTCCAGCTCCCGGGCCGCGAGATCGAGACCTTCGGTCTCGAGGGCGGTCACCTGCGCCTGGAGCTTGCGCTCGAATCGGCTGATCTCGCGCTTCTCGTGCTCGACCGCGCCCGTCTGGTTCTTGACCTCCTTGCGGGCGAGCTCGTACACGTTCTGCAAACGCGCGGTGAGCTCGACGACGGTGGGGTGCTGATCGAGGTACTGGACCTTCGCCTGCGCGATGGCGGAGCGGAGCTCGAGGGCCTGCTCTTTGAGCACCTGGATCGTCGGGGAGGAGAGGATGGTCGGGTAGGAGATGGCGAAGATGTCTTCTTCGCCCGCGATCGTGCGCATCTCCGCGGAGCGGGCGGCGACCTCGGCCAGGCGGCTGCGGGCGTCGCCGAGGCGAGTGGTCAAGGCCTCGAGCCTGAGGTCGATGGTCTTCTTGCGGGACTCGAGGGTGCCGACCTGGTGCGCGCGCTCGTACTTCAGAAGCGCCTCCTCGGCCCCGACCTTGTCCTTGCTGAGCCGGGACACCAGGCGCTCGAGGTCACCCTGCGCGCCCTGAAGGACCTTGCGCCTGAGGGCGAGGTTTTGATCCCGATAGGTGGCGGCGAGGGTGGTGGCGATCTCGGCGGCGAAGTCCGGGTTGGTGTCCTCGATGTGGAGGTAGACGATGTATGAGTCGCGAAGCGGCTCGACCTCGAGCCGGGAGATGAGGATCTGAGCCGGATCAGCCAGCGCGAGCGCCTCGTCGACCTCTTCGGTGGTCATCTTGTCGGTGTCTATACCGAGGAAGTGCAGGTTGTTGCCAAGGTCGAGGCGGTCCACGACGACCTGGGCGAGGCGCCGGCTCCTCAGGATCTCATACTGGGTCTTGAAGTAGCTGCGAGAGCCCCAGTAGCTCCTGTCACCGAGCTCGACGACGTCCTTGATGCCGGAGAGGACCTGGGGCGCGGACTGGTCGATCACCAGGGCCGCGGTGGCTCGGTAGATCTTCGGCTGGCGGACGGTGTACGCGAGAGTGCCCGCGACGGCAGCCACCGTGAACAGGGCTACAATCCACCTGCGCTTGCGGATGATGTCCCAGAAGCGGTGCAGCTCGTCGGCGAGCAGCCCGGCCCCGTCTTCTACGGGGGAGCTGGTGAGCGCCCCTGTGTCCTCCAGCGGGACCGGAGAGATGTGCGAGGGTGGGGATAGGGTCAAGGCAGACTACAGTATGGATTCGGGCACAAACACGATGTCGCCCGGCTTCAGGGGCGGATTGGGGCGCCTACCCTCGCTGATTTCGTCGGCGGGGACAAGGATCCGAAGCTCCTTCCCCTCGCGGATTCTGGTGATCACCGTCCGGTTGCGCGCGGCCAGAGGCGTGAATCCACCGGCCAGGGTGATCGCTTCGATGAGGTTCATCTTGTCTTCGTAGGGGAAGGTGCCGGGCTTCTGGACCTGGCCGAGCACGAAGACCTTCTTCGAGCGGAATTCCCTTACGAAAACGGTGACCTGCGGGTCGCGCAGGAACCCCCCTTCGATGAGGCGGGTGCGGATCATGTCCGAAACGGCCTCGGGGGTGCGGTCGGTCACCTCGACAGCGCCGATGAGCGGGAAACGAATCGTCCCGTCAGGACCGACACGGTGGAGGCCGGAGAGCTCCTTCTCTCTGTAGACGCGCACCTCGAAGACGTCGCCGGGTCCGAGGGTCACAGAGCGGGCGATGTCGGCAAGGTTGGCCTCCACCGCCTCGGGCGGCGGAGGAGGCGGCGGTGTTGTCGGGCAAGCGCCTAGGAGAAGACACACTGCCGCGAGAGCGAAGCCCCACAAGCGCCGAGCCGGCGCGAACGAGCCGGTCGGTCCGTCCTCCATGTCCTGCCGGCGCCTCCGGTCAGTACCGGAGGTCGATGCTCCCGTAGACCACGTGACGGGTGTAGGAGGCATCGTCAGTGAGCCGGTCGTCGACCCGCAGCTGGTAGTTGGAGTCCGTGTTCTCCAAGATGTAGCCGAGGCTCAGGCCGATGAAGCGGTAGATGTGGATCGACGCGCCGACGTTGGCCCGGAGCACGTCGTCGGCACGATCCTCCTCGACCTCGACCGTGGAGCCGGCGGCGGCGAGAGTGGCAGGGTCGAAGGGACCGAACTTCGCGCGGGTGTAAGCCACCGAGCCGGTGAGGTTCACGCGCTGGATGAGCGTCGTGTTCGCGTTCAGCGAGACCTCGTCGAGGCGGTAGTAGTTGCCGAGGAAGCTGACCACGAAGTCGCGGCGGTACGCGATGGAGCCCATGAGGCCGGGCAGCGGGGTGTAGGTCAGCGCCGCTTCGCCGATGGCACCGGTGAAGGAGTCACCCTTGTCGTGGTTCGAGTCACCGAAGCCGGCGCTCAGGAGGACGGCGAGCTTCTTGGTGACGAGACCTTCAAGGCCGGCGGTGATGCGGAGCGCACCCGAGTCGATGTTCTGCGGGTGCGTCTCGACGTAGCTCTTGTTCTTCATGGAGGCGTCGACGACGAGGGCGGTCTTCGGGAAGAAGAGCCAGACGCCGCGGAAGAAGATGTCGTTCGAGTTGGTGTCGCCGCGGGAGAACTCGTCGAAGCGCTGGAGGTCGTTCGCGTAGGAGAGGGTGAACGACAGGGGGCGGCGCTCCGGGGTGCCGCCGGGCCGGATCGCGATACGCGCGCCGGCCTGGTTGCGGATGTAATCCAGGGAGCGCGGGGCGGAGAAGTTGGGCTGGGCGAGCTCGCGGCTGAAGTTGTCGAAGACGCCGAGCTTGAACATGCCGCGCGGGAAGAGATCGACGTTGATCCGACCCTGGCCGCCGGCAGCCCCCTGCTCCTTCACGTTGTCGTCGTCGGAGAGGTAGGCGCGGAAGTCACCGAGGAGGCCGGCGCCGATGGCGACGGTCTGGTTGCCGCGGTTGGTCAGGGAGACGCCGGGCCGAATTCGGAAGTAGGTGGCCGAGACCGGGCCCGTGATGTCGGAACGAACACTCTGCGGCTCGTCGTCAGCGAGACGGAAGAGGTTCGTGTCGTGTCGGGTCTCTAGGAAGAGCGTCGGCCAGATGGTCCAGCTCGCCGTACGGATGCCGCGCTGCGTACCGGAGTCCTGTGCTTCAGCTGTCGCAGGTACCAGGGCTACCGAGCCGGCGCCGACAAGGACGCCTGCGAGGAAGCCGAACACGGCGAGCCTAGAGACGGCGCGGCAGAATACGCCGCGGACGTTTCGAACGGCCCGAGTTGGAGAAACCAATGTGCTGCTGTTGACCATGAATCGACGCATCACTCCCCACGCCTCTAAGTGGCTGGTGTGCTGGGCTTCATAGGGGATCCCTGCCTATGCTCGCAAGGACCCGCCCCCCAAAGATCAGATAGCCGGCGAGACCGGCTTGGGATCGAATACTTCCTCGACCTTCTTTTCGGCTTCCTTGGTGTCCTCTTCCAAGCGCTCTTCGTCAACCTCACCGGTTTCCGGATCGATGTAGCCGTCCTCTTTCGGACTGATTGGCTTTTGCGGAGGCTTGGTGCCGCCCGAGGAAGAAGTCGCGCTTTCGACGGTCGGCACGTTGGCCGTGTCCGTGAAGGTTGATTGACCCGAAGAGTCGGTGCCGGAACCCGAAGAAGGGTTGAACGAAGCGTCGCCGCCGCTGGCCCCCTGCCCGCGGGTGATCGGCGAGCCGTCGCGGCCGTATGCCGGCCCCGTCACCTCGGCGAAGGCCTCCCCGGCCTCTGCCTCGACCTCGACCTCTGCCTCTTCGCCGATCGCCGTGATCTTGCCGCGGACGCCGCCGGTGCGGACCTCGACCATCAGCTCCTTCATCTTGTCGACCGTGACCTTGACGGTGTTGGCCTTCTTCTTGGTCTTGCTGAGGTTGCCCTTCTTCGCGGCCTCCTTGGCCTGCGCGAGGCTGGTCTCAGCGAGGCGGACCAAACCCTTCATGGCCTTGATGGCGTTATCGATCTTCTGGGCGCGCTCGAACTGGCCCTGGCCCTTGACGTCCTCAAGGACCTTGAAGGCCTTGTCGAGCTGCTTGCGCAGGAAGTCGACGTCCTCTTCCATCTTCTCGATGAGCTCGTCCGCGTTGGCGTCCGAGGCTCCCCCTGCGGCGACGGCGAACGACAGCGGCAACATGAGAAGTGCTATCGCGGCCAAGAGGCGCAGTGGACTGAGCTTGATCAAGGTCATGGCAAATCCCCGACCGAGGGTTGTTCGTGGAGCTTAGGAGTGTGTCTTGGGAAAGTCAAGCAATGGACACGGGGCCCAATTGGCCTTTCTGGGGGCACAAAAACGCGTGCAGCCAATAAGGCCATTCATCGGCAGGAATCAACCCTTCTTTAGGATGAAGGGGAAGGAAAACGTCACGGCGCCCTTGTCCGGTTTCGGGAAGCGCCAGCCCTTTACTTTGCCGGTTATGCACTTGCCGAGGCCGGAGTCGCCGGTGTCGTTGTGGGTGACCGCGATGCTGGTCACGCGGCCGGCCATGCCGATGGTGAACTGGATCACTATCTTGCCGCCGGCGTCCTGGTTCTTCTGCAAGGCCTTCTGGTAGCAGTACTTCACAGCGCCCATGCGGCGGCGGAAGGTCTTGGAGACCGAGGCGCGGTCGATCTTGCCGATGCCCGCCTGGCTGCCGAGCTTGCCGCCGATGCGGAGCTTGATCTTCTGCTCCTTCTGCTTTTTGGCGGTCTTCACCTTCTTGGCCTTGATGCCCTTGCCGCCGAGCTCCTTGCCGGTGAGTTTGGCGGGAGCGTAGCTGCCGGCGCCAGCGGCGGCCTTGGGGCCGCCCACGTAGGTGCCTCGCTCGCCTGCCTGAGCGACGCGGACTCCACCCTTGCTCTGCCACGCCTTCGAGAGCTTGGCGTTATTGACGCCACGGGAGAGGGCGTCGCCGGCGGAGAGGGAGCCCTTGCCTCCCGCGGAGCCGACGTACTTGAGGAGGGTGTTCGAGCGGACCTTGGCGATCTTCTTCTGGCGCCTGGCCTCGAGCTCCGCCTTGGTGGGTTTCTTGCCCTCGAACTTGGTCGGCTTCTTCTCGACGACCTTCGGGGCGGCCTTCTTGACCCGCTTCTTCTTGGGCTCGGGAGCGGGCGTGGAGGCGACCACCACCACCACCGCAACCACTTCG
>CAZQPP010000013.1:0-21563 GCA_964594295.1 uncultured Myxococcales bacterium
CCCCCCCCCCCCCCCCCCCCCCCCCCCCCCCCCCCCCCCCCCCCCCGCCGCCCCCGCCGCCGCCGCCGCCCCAGGTCGTGCCCTCCCCGGCGCCCCAGCAGCCTCCCGCTCGGCCCGCGCCGCGCGCTCCGGCTCATCTGCCTCCGGCTTCAGCTCCGGACTCGGCTCCGTCCCCGGATGCAGCCGCCCCGCCAGCACCCACGCTCGCACCTCGCTGACCCCGCTCCGAAGCAGGCACCTCGCCGTGGCCGCGAGGGTGGCCCCGGTGGTGCGCACATCGTCCACGAGGAGCACGCGCCTGCCTGCCAGGCGCGTCGCCGACCTCGACGCGCGGTAGAGATCATCGGGAGCGGCGCGCCGTTGAGCCGGCCCGCGCTTCGTCTGGCTCGCGCCGCGCCGCCTCCTCAGCGCGCCTGCCTTCAGCGGCAACCCCATGCCCCGGGCCAGGACAGCCGCCATCTCGGCAGCCGCGTCGTGGCCGATTCGAGCGAGCCGGTCGGGGGAAGGGGGAACGGGCACGACACAGGCGAGGCCCTCCAGGAAGGCGTCCGGGGGAGGTCTGGTCGCGGCCAGCCAGCCGAGGAGCGCCGCCCGGTCGATGCGGGTGCTCAGCTTCGCCGCGCGGAGGGCCTCTGCCACGGACCCGCGATAGGCGAAGGAGCAGTGCAGACGCAGCGCTTCTACGCCCCGGAAGGTGTCGCAGCGGCGGCACGGCAGCCCGCGGGCCGTGCCCTCGCGCTCACGCGCTCGAAGCGGCCGCCCGCAGCCCGGGCACGCCGCCTCGGGCCAGAATGTCGCGCTCTCACGACAGACCTCGCAGAGCAAGGCCTCGCCCGGCTCGTCGCAGCCGGCGCAGCCGTGGGGAGCGACGGGTCGGAGCAGCCTGTGAAGCAACCACCACACGCCCCCTTTTCGACGGCCTGGGGCATCTGCGCCCGGGGCGCCCTTGTCTCACCCGTGGTGGTAGGGCGTCCCCCTCAGGATCGTGTCCGCGCGGTAGACCTGCTCGCAGATCACGAGGCACGCGAGCCAGCTCGGCAGGGTGCAGGGGCCCAGCGAGAGGCGGCGATCCGCCGAGGTGTCTAGGGTCTTCGAGGCGCCGTAGGCCTCTCCGACCCAGAGCTGGATCTCCGCTGCCCCACGATCGGCGGCGGCCCCGAGCTCCGTGGCCCACCTCTCGCTGCTCCACTCGTCGCCCCGCTCGTCGAGCAGCCATAGCTCCCCCGCCCGGCGTCCACCCTTCGCCGCGCCGCGGGAGCTTGGCTTCCTCACCTCGAGCGCCGCGCCGAGCTTTCCTCCCCGCACCCGGGCGAGCAGGGTTTCGCACAAGGCGCGGGCCTCCTTGAAGGGGAAACGCGCCCGCGTGAGGACGACGACGCGCAACGCGAGGCCTCCGTCAGGCGGTCGCGGCGAGCAGCTCGGAGGCGCGCTCCGCGGCCTCGGGCCAGAGGTTGTCCACCTCGTAGTAGGAGCGCGCGGGCCCGTAGAAGACGTGCACGACGACGTCGCCGTAGTCCATGCAAACCCACGTCGCCCCAGTGCGCCCCTCGATCGCAGAGGCCTTCATGCCGAGCTCCTTGCGCATCTGGGCCTCGATCTCGTCCACGATCGCCGCGACCTGGCGGTCCGAAGCCCCCGACGCGAGCACAATGGCGTCCGCGTAGCTGACGACACCACGGACATCGAGCACACGGATCTGGTCGGCGTGCTTCTCGTCTGCGGCTTCGGCGATGGTGCGCAGCACATCTTCGAGGTCGGGCTCGGGCTTCAGGGTCGGCGCTGTGGTGGACATGCGATGGATTGCCTCGTTCTACAGGAACAGGGTGCACCCAGCCCCCGGCGCACGGGGGGTTGGTTGCCGGCCGGTCAAGGCCCCAATGACAGGGCGTCTCTGTGAGGAAACGCCCCGCGGTAGTGGCGTTTCGCATACGGAAGGCCTGCCCCGCCAAGCGCGGAAGGAGAGCGCGGCCTTCAATAATGCGTGCGCGTAGCGCGCGGCCTTCAATAATGCGTGCGCGTAGCGCGCGGCCTTCAATTGCGGACCTGTCCGTCGCCGTAGACGACGAACTTCCGTGCTGTGAGCTCTTCTAAACCCATTGGACCGTAGGCATGGAGCTTGGTGGTGCTGATGCCTATCTCGGCGCCGAGGCCGAGCTCGAAGCCGTCGTTGAAGCGCGTGGAGGCGTTGACGACGACGCAGGATGACTGGACGCGCTCTACGAAGGCCCGGGCGGCCGTGTAGTCCTCGCTGACGATGGCCTCGGTGTGGCCGCTGGCGTAGGCCTCGATGTGCGCGACGGCCTCCTCGAGGTCCTTCACGACTCGGACCGCGAGGGTGAGATCGAGGTACTCGGCCTCCCAGTCCTCCTCCGTGGCAGGCAGGACCCCGGCGACGAGGGCCCTGGCCTCGGGGCAGCCTCGGAGCTCGACGCCGAGGGCGCTCAGCTCCTTCGCCACCTCGGGCAGGAAGGTCCCGGCGACGCCCGCGTCCACGAGCAGGGTCTCGGCCGCGTTGCACACGCCGGGGCGTTGGGTCTTGGCGTTGACCACGATGCTCGTCGCCTTCTCGAGGTCGGCCCCTTCGTGCACGTAGACGTGGCAGTTGCCCTTGAAGTGCTGGATGACCGGCACGCGGGCGTGATCGGTGACGAAGCGGATGAGGCCCTCGCCGCCCCGCGGGATGACGAGGTCGACGTAGTCCTCGAGCTCGACGAGCTCCTTGACGACGGAGCGGTCCGCCGCCGGCACCGACACCAGCGCGTCGCGCGGCAGCCCGGCCTGGTCGAGGGCCTCTCTCAAGACCTCGGCGATGGCCTTGTTCGAGCGCTGCGCCTCCCGGCCGCCTTTCAGCAGCGCGGCGTTCCCAGCCTTGATGCAGAGCGACGCGGCCTCGCTCGTCACGTTGGGGCGCGCCTCGTAGATGATGGCTACCACCCCGAGAGGGATGCGCTGGCGCCCGACGAGCAGGCCGTTGGGCCTGCGCCGGAGCCCGTCCACCGAGCCGACCGGGTCGGGGAGCGCGGCGACCGCCTCCAAGGAGACCGCCATGCCCTCGACTCGCTCGGGGGTGAGCCTCAACCTGTCCAGCATCGCCCCTCGCAGGCCGGACAGCGAAGCCTCCGCAAGGTCGCCGGCGTTTGCCTCCAAAACTTCGCCGGCGCGCTCTCGCATGCCGCGGGCCGCTCGTTCGAGAAAGTCGTCCTTCGCTGCCGTCGGCGCAGCGGACAGCCGAGCCCCCGCCACCTTGGCTGCCCGGCCGAGCGATCTCAGATCCATGTGCGAGCGAAACCCCGTGTCTGCGTTGGGTGTTGCCTCTGATTCACATCTTCGCGGCTCGTTCTGCTCGTGTCAACGAAACGGCCGCCAGTCGATAAACCGAGGCCGCTGCCAGGAGGATCGCCCATGCCGGGCCATATGCCGTGTTTGCTGCTCCTCGATCCCGAGAGAGACACTCCAGTGGTGGCCATGCCTCGCGGAGCACCTCCGTGGCGATGGCCCGGCACGGGGCGGCGCTCCGCGGCCCAATGCCCCGCCCCACGCCCAGCCCCCGGCGGGCTGCGTCTCGAGGGTGCCGTGCCGGCCGGTCCGAGACGCGCGGAGCCCACGTGGGCCGAGGGCCGCGTGGTGCAGGTCTCCGGGAGGCTCGGCGTCGTCGCGCGCGCTCTGGCCGCGCCCGGCCGGGAGAGCATCGAGGTCATGGGCTTCGTCACGGCGAGCCCAGAGGCTGCCTTCGCGGCGGCGTGGGCTGCCGTCGCGGGCGCCACCGGCCTCGACGTGCTGGTCCTCGGCCCCACCGGCGCCGGCAAGGAGCGAGTAGCCGCCGTGGTGCACGAAGCCGGCCTCCGGAACGGAAGAGGCGGCCCCTTCGTCGCCGTCAACATGGGCGGGATGCGGCCGGAGCTGTGTGCCTCCGAGCTCTTCGGCCACGATCGCGGGGCCTTCACCGGAGCGCTGCAGCGCCGCCCGGGCGCCTTCCGCCGGGCCGACGGTGGTGTGCTGTTCTTGGACGAGCTCGGCGAGGCGGCTCCGGAGGTGCAGGCCTCGATCTTGCGAGCGGTGGAGCTCGGTGAGGTGAGGCCGGTCGGGAGCAGCGAGACGCTCTCGGTGAGGGTCCGTGTCGTGGCCGCGACCAACCGCGCCTTCGGGCCCCCCCTGTGTGTGGAGGGCGTCCGTGAGGACCTCGTTCACCGTCTGGCCGGCGCGGTCATCCGCCTGCTTCCCCTTGCAGCCCGTCCCGAGGACGTCCTGCCGCTCGCGCGGCACATCCTCGAGCAGCAGGCCGGTGGCGGCTCCCGGCCGGCGGAGCTCCACCCCTCGGCTCGGGAGCTGCTCCCCGCCCTGCCCTGGCCCGGGAACGTGCGCGAGCTGGCGCGGGTGCTCCGCAGCGCCGGCGTGCTCTCCGCGGGCGCGCCGATCACCGCCCGTGCGGTCGAGAGAGCGCTCGGCGAGTGGCCGGTGCACGAGGTGCGCGAGCGGATCTGCGTGTACGGCGACCTCGACGGGGAGATCCGGAGGGCCGCGAGGATGAGCCCTCGCCAGCGCGCCATCGCGCGGCGGCGCCTCGGCCTGCCCAAGAGCACCTTCTACCGCAGGCTGCGCCGGATGCGGGCGGAGGAGGAGCTGGCGACCTGATGTCGGGCTCCGGCCCCTTGCGCGACGCGACGCGCTGGACGATGCTGTGCCCCTTGGAGCACGGGAGCGACTGTAGTGCCAACCTACCTTCGGACCACCCCCCACCGAGCGGCCTTGCTGCTGTGCGTCTTCGCCCTGCCCGCGGCGGCCTGCACCTCGATGGAGGATGCCTCGACGACCGGGGAGGCGATCGACGTGGAGGCTGAGGTCGGCGACTCCGCCGGCACCGACCCCTCGCCGGCGACCGGCGAGGACGGGCGGTGGAGCGACGCGGGCGACCCGGAACCGGCACCCGCGGACGCCGGCACCGAGGAGGCCGACGCGAGCTGCGAGGGCTGCTTCGGCGCCCCCTGCGAGAGTCACGACGACTGCATCAGCGGGTGGTGTCTCGACGGGCCGGACGGGCTGTCGTGCAGCGAGACCTGCCTGGACGCGTGCCCTGCCGGCTACAGCTGCCGGCAGCTCGCCAACGAGGTGGGCGATCCGGTCTTCGTCTGCGTCTACGTCCACGTGGCCTGGTGCACGCCGTGCAACGTTGACGCCGACTGCGCCGCGCTGAGCGCAGGCGCACGCGGTGTCTGCGTGGAGGCGGCCGGCGACGCCGGCGGGCGTTTCTGCGCGACGCCCTGCGAGGTGGATTGCCCGCCGGCGTCCACCTGCCGCGACGAGATCTGCGTGCCCGACGGCGAGTGCACCTGCAGCCCCCGCGCGATCGAGATGAACGCCGAGACCGGCTGCACGCTCTCGAACAGCTACGGCTCTTGCGAGGGCGTGAGGCGCTGCACGACCGAAGGGCTCAGCGACTGCGACGCGGCGGTGCCCGCCGAGGAGATCTGCAACGAGGTGGATGACGACTGTGACGGCGCGGTCGACGAGGGCTTTGAGGCGCGCGGCGAGGTCTGCGACGGCGACGACGAGGACCTCTGCCTCGACGGCATCTTCGTGTGCGGCGACAGCGGCGCTCTCGTCTGCAGCGACAGCCCCGAGAGCCGAGTCGAGATCTGCAACGACGAGGACGACGACTGCGACGGGGAGAGGGACGAAGGCTTCGAGGCCGCCAAGGGGCAACCGTGCGACGGAAACGACGCCGACCTCTGCGCCGACGGGGTGTTCGTCTGCGACTCGGGCGGGCTGCGCTGCGACGACGACGACGCGACCGTGGCCGAGGTCTGTAACGGCACGGACGACGACTGTGACGGGAGCACCGACGAGGACTTCGCCGAGGCCGGAGAGGAGTGCGACCCCGGCGGCCCGTGCCTCGACGGGACCATGCAGTGCACCGGGGGAGAGGCCACCTGCGTGGCCACGGTGCGCCCCAACTGCTGCGGGAACGGCCTCCAGGAAGGCGGCGAGATCTGCGACGGAGACTGCCCGGGATCGTGCGACGACGGCAACGGCTGCACCCGGGACAGCCTGACCGGGAGCGCCTCGGCCTGCGACGCCGTGTGCACCTTCACCTTCGACCCCGAGGCCGACGCCGGCAGCGACCGCTGTGTCTGCGTCGACGCAAGCCCGGCCCCCGAGGTGCGCTGCAACCCGTTCGAGAGCGGGCAGGTCTGGATAGGCGGCTACCTGGGCTGTCCCCAGGGCGCCACCGACCTCACCCTCCGCGTAGAGTCGGTGTCGGCCATGGAGGTCTCGGCCATCTTCGAGTTCTCCTACGTGCCCGACGACGTCTTCGGCCAGTACTACGTGCGCGGCGCCTACGAGGCTGCCACGCGGAGCATCCGCCTGGATCCGGTGAGCTGGATCGTGGAGCCCGTCGACTACGTCATGGTGGGCATGAACGGCCGCGTCACCGGCGACGGCGAGTTCTACTCAGGCCAGATCACGGCCGGAGACTGCCGCAACTTCGTGGTCAACCTCGAGCAGTAGCCGCGGCCGCGTCATTGCGCCGGCCGTCCGGACCGCGGCAGCAGGAGCACGAAGGGTACGCCGAGGGCAGCGAAGCCCGCGCACCAGAAGAACGCCACCCGAAGGCCGAGGGCGTCGCCGAGGGCGCCGACGGCGAGGAGGATGAGGGCACGGGCGGCAAAGGAGATCATCATGTAGGTGCCGGTGGCCGCGGCGGGGTTTGCGCCCGAGCTCTCGAGGGTCACGGCGAGGAGCACCGGGGTGGTCGAGAGGGCGGCGAAGCCCAGCAGGGCCAGCACCACGAAGCGCGCCGGCCCCTCGCTCTGCAGGAAGAGGACCATCAGCAGCGGCGAGAGGAGGGCCGCCACGAGGAGGACGTTGCGGCGGCCGAAGCGGTCGCTCATGACACCGGCGGCGAAGGCTCCCGCCGCGCCGGAGAGCTCGAGCAGCGCGAGGGAGCCGTTGGCGAGCCACAGGCTCCCCCCCTCCTGGTAGATGAAGGTCGGCAGGAAGGTCGTGAGCCCGCTGACCATGAAGGCCCGGGCCATCAGCACGCCGAAGACGGCCCCGAGCACGAGCCTCATCTCCTTCCACACCGCGAGCAGAGGTACCGGGGGCCGGTCGGGCCTACGCTCGGGCACCTTCCGGAGGCGCCACCACAAGAGCAGCGAGGACGCCACCGCGACCGGGAAGAGGCGCCACATGCCCTCGAGGCCGAAGGTGGACACGACCTGAACGGCGAGGAGAGGGCCCACCGTGCGAGCCAGCTCTCCGGCGACCGTGAAGAAGGCCATGCCGCGGCCCACGTGGGCGCCGGCCACCTGGCTGAGCATCACGGGGCCGCCGACGTGCAGCGCGGCGACGCTGAAGCCGACGGTCAGCAGCAGGATCGACAGGGTGCCGTAGCTGGGTGACACGCCCATGAAGCACATGAGGGTGCCGGTCACGCCCGGCGTGACGACGATCAGCGCCCGCCTGAAGGTCCCGCGATCCGCGAAGGAGCCGAGGATGGGGTTGAAGACGGAGGGGAGCTGCGTGAAGACGGCGAGGGAGCCGGCCTGGACGAGGCTCAAGCCCAGCTTGTTGATGATCAGAGGCAGGAGCGGGGCGAGCAGGGCCGTGAAGACGTCGTGGATGAAGTGCGCGCCGGCGATGACGAGCACCACGCCGGTCTGGAAACGACCCGCTTCTTCGGCGCCTCCGGGCGAGCCTTCATCGTTGCCGGCGCTCACTCCGGGGACCGCGGGCCCACGACGACCGGGTGGTCCTCCACCTCCCCGTCGGCCGCGAAGCCGCCCGGCGGGAGACCGGCGCCCTCGGAGGAGAGACGGAAGCGCGCGAAGGTCTCCCCGAGCACGGCGCCGGCCGGCACCTCGAAGCTGAGCTCGTGCTCCCCGGCCCCCACCAGCGCGAGGGCGGTCGCGATCCGTTCGCTCCCCTCCTCCCAGGTCCCGTCCCGGTCGAAGTCCACCCACGCGTCGAGGAAAGCCGCGGGCCCGGAGGTGAGGACGGAGGCCCTGGCCGTCGAGCCCGGGGCCAGGTCACCGTCGAAGCTGACGCCGTCCTCGTCGTCGCCGCACTCGAGGGGGTTGCCCGGCCCCCGGTCGTCGCCGCCGGCGTCGTCGCTCACGAAGGCGTCCGCTTCCACGTCCACGCAGCTGCCGAGGCTTCGGGGCTGCTGCTGCGCTCCGTCGGGCGCCACGACCGCGTGGCGCGCGCCGTCCGCGGACGCGGAGGTCCCGTAGGAGCTGGGAGCGTCGCCGAAATCGCACACCGGCTCTCCCGGGACGCAGATCTCCCCCTGGCAGCTGTCCTCGCCCGTGCAGGGGTCACCGTCGTCGCAGGGGTGGCCGGCAGGCTCGGCGCCGTAGACACAGCCGAGCACCGGGTGACAGGCCTCCGCAGTGCATGGGTTGTCGTCGTCACAGTCCACCGTGAGGCCGCTCACGCAGCCGCCGCCGGCGCACTCGTCACCGGAGGTGCACTCGTCTCTGTCGTCGCAGGGCGTGCCGTCCGCCACCGGGTCGTAGAGGCAGCCGGCCACGGCGTCGCAGGAGTCGTCGGTGCACACGTTGCCGTCCTCACAGTCCACGAGGCTCCCGCTCCTGCACTCGCCGTCGAGGCAGAGATCCGGCCGCGTACAGAAGTCACCGTCGTCACAGTGCCTGGCCTCCGCCGGCGCCTTGTAGGTGCACCCCCGCCCCGGCTCACAGGCGTCGTCGGTGCACACGTTGTCGTCGTCACATACGCGAGGCACGCCGCCGCAGACTCCTTCGCGGCAGTCGTCGTCGCTCGTGCAGATGTCGCCGTCATCACATGGCAGCCCGTCGGGCTCGTTGGCGTTGACGCAGCCGCTCGCTGGGTCGCAGGTGTCGGCCGTGCACACGTTGTCGTCGCCGCACTCCAAGGGAGCCCCGCCGACACAGGAGCCCTCGGCGCACATGTCGACCTCGGTGCACGCGTCCCCGTCGTCGCAGGGCGTCTCCCCCTCGACGGGGGTGCTCGTGCAGCCCACTTCGTCGTCACACCCGTCGGACGTGCAGACCTCGCCGTCGTCGCAGCTCAGCGGCTCTCCGGGGACGCACCGCATGGCCTGGCAGACGTCGTCGACGTGGCAGGCGAGGCCGTCGTCGCAGGGCGAGCCGGCAGGGGCCGACGAGTAGGCGCAGCCCAGCTCCGGATCGCAGGAGTCGTCGGTGCAGACGTTGCCGTCGTCGCAGTCCCTGGCCCTGCCGACGCAGATCCCGAACAGGCAGGTGTCTCCCACGCTGCACTCGTCCCCGTCGTCGCAGGCCGTTCCGCGCTCCGGCGGCTCGTGGGCGCAGCCGGCGGCGGTGTCGCAGGAGTCGACCGTGCACTCGTTCCCGTCGTCGCAGTCCACCGGCGTCGCGCCTACGCAGGCTCCAGCCTTGCAGACGGAGTCCACCGTGCAGCGGTTGAAGTCCTCGCAAGGGGTCTCGTCCGGGGCCTCGTCGTGGGTGCAGCCCCTCTCCGGATCGCAGCCGTCCAGCGTGCACGGGTCGCCGTCCGGGCAGGTCACGGGCAGGCCGGCGCAGGAGCCGCCCGAGCACAGGTCGTCGACGGTGCAGCTGTTCCCGTCGTCGCACGCGAGGCCCTCGATCTCGAAGTGCGCGCAGCCCTGGCGGGGCACGCAGCCGTCGTGCGTGCAGGGCTCGCCGTCGTCACAGTCGGGGTTCGCGTCGCAGGGATCGGCGCCGGCCGTGCAAGCCCCCGCGCCGGGGTCGCACACCTCTCCTTCGGGGCAGACGCCGCAGAGGCCGGCGCAGCCGTCGTCGCCGCAGGCCCGTCCCTCGCACGCGGGCACACAGACCTCCTCCCCGCACGCATCTCCGGTGCCGTCACCGTCAGCGTCGAGCTGCGAGGGGTTGGCGACCTCGGGGCAGTTGTCCAGCTCATCGGCTACCCCGTCGCCGTCGGCGTCCGCGAGCTCGTCGGGCGCGCAGGGCACGGCGCCGCCCTGACCGTCGGGGAGCTCGTCGGTGAGCGCGTCGCAGTCGTTGTCCAGCCCGTCGCCGCAGACCTCGTCCGCGGCAGGGTTGACCGTTGGATCCGTGTCGTCGCAGTCGTGCATCTCGGCGTCACCTCGGCCGAAGCCGTCACCGTCGTCGTCAGTGACCGCCGGCGCCGCCAGCACGACCACCTGAGCGTGGCTCTCGATCTGCGGGCGCTCCCCGTCGGTCACGCCGACCGTGACCGGGTAGATCCCCGCCTCCCGGGAGCGGAAGACCGCGACGCTCGTGTGCGCCGCGCTCGCGACCTCCTCGAAGAGCTCCTCCGGGCTCCAGGTGAAGAGGAGCTCCGCCCCCTCGGGGTCGCTTGAGCGCGCTACCAGGTCGACCGCCTCGCCCACCGCGACCTGCACGTTTCGCGGGGTCACGATCGCCGGCTCCGGCGGCAGATCCAGCTCCACCTCGACCACCTCCACGATCGCGCGCCCGATCGGCCCTCGCGCTATCCCGTCGTCGGCCTGGCAGCCCACCTCGTAGACCTTCGGCGCGGTGGTCGCGAGGCTGTTCTCCAGACCCGTCGCGGCCCCCAGGATGGGCGAGGGGATCAGGGCGGCGCCGCCGGGGACCAGCAGCCCCCAGTGCACGACCAGGTCTGCCGCGTCGCTCTCGCCGTCGCGCGCGGTCGCCACCAGCTCGGCCACGGCGCCGGCGTGGACCACCGGGTCGAGCACCGTGATCGAGCACGTGGGCGGGGTGTTGGCCTGCGGGGCCTCGGCGACGTCGACGGCGAAGGTGTGAGCGGCGCTCCCGACCTCGACCTCGAGGCGGCACGTCACCCGCCGCAGCCCGGGCGAGGCCGGTGTCAGCGTGAGCCCCTCTCCACCGTCGGGCACGAGGTCGTCGCCGGCGGCGTCCGAGGACCAGCTGAGAGAGAGCGCCTCCCCTTCACCGGGCACGGCGCAGCTCAGCGAGAGGGGCTCGCCGACCACGCCGGCGATCGTGCCGCGGGGAGAGGCCTCGATGACCGGCCGCGCGGTGTCGACCTCGACGTCGATGGAGTCCGCGACCCCGTCACAGTCGAGATCGCGAACGTCCGCGTCGCCGCCGGCGACGCTCACCCCCACGATGGTGGCGCGCGCCGAGGCTGCGACGCGACCCAGCGAGGCCTTCGGGATCGGGGTGGCGCTGGCGTCGCCCTCGGCGTAGCGGAAGAAGATCTCGACGCGCAGGTCGAGGGGCGTCGCGAGGGGGCCGTGGAGCCGGGCGAGGGAGCCCGCGCCCGTCAGGAAGCCCGCGAGCTCGTCGATGACGGGGCCGGCAGCGGCGTCCGCGCGCTCGAACAAGACGTTGCCCGCGGCGTCGGAGATCGTTCGCCGGGCGCTCCCGTCCCCGGGGAACACAACCGAGGAGGCGAGGATCTGCTCGTCCTCGAGGCTGCCGGTGGCCGGGTCCACGAGGGTCGTCCGCCTTATGCCGCGCAGCGTGCCGGCGAAGGCCGGGTGCCCGATCAGGTGGCGCGCGCTGTTGACGCCCGGGGCCTCCGCGACCTGATGCTGGACTAAGGGGCTCAGCCCGTCCACGGCCGACACCGGCACCTGCGAGAGCGGCTGCGCGAGAGTGGCGCTCAGCGTGATGGGGCGAGCGCAGCCGGGGTCGGCCGGGAGCACGTCGACCGACAGCTCGAGCTCGGGGGCGCCGGCCGCAAACACGGAGAAGTGCGCCACCTCGGCCACGACCACGCGGTTGACGGTGTCGCGCCCCGCCACCGGGGCGACGGACCACCGGCCCGAAGCTTCGTCGAAGACGTAGACCAGCAGATCTCCCGCGGCCTCATCCTGCTCCGGCCCGTAGGGGAGGTGCAGCTGTACCGGCTTGTTGAAGTAGATCCCGCTCGGTCCCAACACCAGGGCCTTGACCGTCTCCGCGCTCCTCACCGCGGCGAGGGGTGGTGCTCCCTCCAGGGCGGAGATGGAGATCCTCGTGCCTTCGTCGACGGCTCCGGCCGGCACGACGACACCGGCGCCTTTCAGGCCCTCCTCCGTGCTGGAGACCCACACGGCCCCGCCGGCAGAGCCGACCTCGCCGCCGGCGAGCTTCCTGGTCGTCATGACCCTCAGGCGGTACTCCTGGGTCGCCTCGAGCTCACCGGCGACCGCCCGGACCCCGACGTCGTGGAGTTCGGCGTCGGCGTCGCCAGCGGTCCAGCTCAGCACCCCTCCCTCGAGGGTCATGCCCGCGGGCGCGGTGCTGAGCTCGAGCTCGACCTCTCCCGGGATCGCGACGCGCGCTCGGTACCGGTACTCGTGCCCGGCCAGGGCCAGCTCGGAGGGGCTCGACATGAAGGCCGGCGGCACGACAGGCCCGGGGCCGGCGTCCGGCGCGACGTCCCCGCCCTCGTCCAGCTGACCCGGGTCCACCTCCTCGGCGTCCCCGTCCCCGGCACCCCTGTCCTCGGCGCCCGGGTCCTCGGACCCGGCGTCTCCAGCGCCGGGGTCATCCGGGCCCGGATCCTCCCGGCCGGGATCCACCTCGCCGGGGTCTTGGACGGGGCCCTCGTCCTCTACCCCGCCCTCGTCCCAGGACATCCCCGGATCCGCGACCACGTCCACGCCGCCTTCGTAGACGGTCGTCTCGCCGCAACCGAGCGTCGACACGGCAAAGAGGGCGAGCAGACCGGCCGCGCGGCGGAGGACGTGACTGGGCATGGCATGCTCCGTGGCGTCAGTAGAGGTGAAGCACCTGCCCGCCGTGGGTCACCGCCCAGCCTTCGGTGGGGCTTGTGAGGACGATGCTGGCCACCTCGTCATCGGTTGGGGAGGCCACGGCCTCCCAGGCCGTGCCGTCGTAGTGGAGCATAGTGCCGCCGGTGCCGCCAAGCCAGCCGTTGGAGGGGTCGGAGAAGTAGACTCCGTGATACCAGGTGGGGGCGTCGACTCCCTCCGGCTCGACCTCGCTGAAGGTCGTGCCGTCGAAGCGCACGATCCTGGCCCCGGCGAACCAGCCCTCGTAGGGCGAGAGGAAGAAGACCGCGTCGAAGGACTCGAGGTCGCCGAAGGGGGTGCCGACGCGGGTCCACTCGTCGCCGCCGTTGTTGTAGTAGACGCGCCCGCGCGGGCCGACGGCCCAGCCGTTGTTCTCGGCCGAGAAGTGGATGTCCGAGATGCCCTGGTGGTCGGCGAGGCCCATGTCGCTCCAAGCCGTGAAGGTCCCGCCGGTCCACTTGCGCATGCCCGTGGGCTGGCCAGCGTGGGCGGGGCCGACCCAGGCGAGGTTGGGGTTCACGAAGTAGAGCTCGTGGAGGCAGCCGCCGGGGATCGTGAAGGGCGTCCAGGCGCTGCCGTCGTAGTGGTAGGCCGCTCCCCCGCCGCCGGCGGCCCACACGTTGTTGGAGCTCAGGGCCTTCACGGCGTGGAGGTGGGCCTCGGCCGCCGGCGTCTCGTTCGCCCAGACGCCGTTCTTGTAGGTGAGGATGTAGGGTGTGTTGTCGGTGTCGCTGCCGCCGACCGCGAAGCCGTCGCCCTCGGGGGAGAAGGAGATGGAGCTGAGCGAGCTGACCATGTTGCTGGCGTTCTCGACGAGCTCCCAGGCGACGATCTTGAGATCGCTGCTCTGGCTCACCTCCCCGCCGCGGCCGTCACTCGCGAAGACCGTCAGCGTGCAGCTGCCGCGCTCGGCCGGGGCGGTCCAGGGCGCCGTCTGACCGTCGGCCGCCGGCACGTCTCCGCAGGTCGACTCCCAGCGGAAGGTCAGGGGATCCCCGTCCTCGTCGCTTGCCTCGGCGCCGAGCATGATCTTCTCTCCGGCGGCCGCCGCCGAGGGGATGGAGGTGGAGGCGATCACTGGTGGGCGGTTGGGCTGGGACGTCCGGCCGGGATCGACCTGCGGAGCGGCCGTGTCGAGCTTCGCGCCCGGGTCGACGGCTTGCACGCCTCCAGGATCCGTGGCTGCTGCGCCGGCGGTGTCCGTGCCCACCGGCGAGAACTCTCCCGGCCCGGCGTCCGAGCCGCTGTCGCAGCCGGCCCAGAGCATGGCGAAGGTGAGAAGAGACAGGTGCAGTGTTCTCCAAGTGCGCATTTACCAACCTCGGTGATTCCCCCGGGCGGGCGAGTTAGCGCAACGCGCGCCGCCCGACAAGCTCTTTCCGCGAGATCTCAGGGAGAGTGCTCGCTCAGAACTCCAGCCGCGCCGGTGGCTGCCGAGAAGGTCTCCATGGCCGAAGCCTTGTCCTTCAGGTGGGCGTCGAGCCAGGGGCGGATCAGGTCCAAGACGACGGACGTCTGGCCCAACGAGCCCATGGTCGGCCCCTGGTGGTTCGCGGGCGGCAGGCCGTAGGTGCACTCGGCGGCCTCGGCCAGCTCGCAGCTCCCGAGCCCGGGGCCCTCCGCGTCGCCGAAGCCGCAGTGGTCGCCCCTCTGGATCGTGACCCGATAACGGAGCGCCGGGCCCGGGAGGGCGTCGTAGATGGGCTCCGAGTTGTCGGCCGCGGGAGTGACACAGTCCTCGTCGCCGTCGACCACGAGCGCAGGGACGGTCACGGCGCCTGCCGCCGCGACCGGGCTCGTCCCGGAGATGGGAGCGCCTGCAAGCGCGCCCAGTGGCGCCAGGCTCACGATGGTGTGCGGCGCGTGCTCGGCTCCGAGCAGGTCTTCAGCGGCGACGAAGGCGGCGCCGCCACCGGTCGAGTGACCCATGAGGGCCGAAGCTTCGGCGACGTGCCCGAAGAAGGGGGAGCCCTCGTCCGCCCCGAGCGAGCGCATCTTCTCGAGCAGGAAGCCCAGGTCCCGCGCATAGGCGTCTACGTCTATGCTGGCGCTGGCGGAGAGCTTGTCTGGGAAGACCAGGATGTAGCCGCGCCGGACGAGCGCCTCGCTCACGTAGCCGTAGTCGCCGAAGCTCTGCTGGTAGCCGTGGCCGAAGACCAGCACCGGGAAGCGGCCCGTGGAGACGGGCACGTCGTCGCCGGCCTCGTAGGCGGGGTAGTAGATCTCAACCGGCAGGCCGCCTTCCTCGTACTGGGAGTCGGTGAGCACGACCGAGCTGTGACCTGCGCTGCAGGAGGGGTTGTCGCCCAGACAGGTGCCGCAGTCGTCGGGCCGGGCGCCGCTGCCGAAGACGCCGTCGCAGCCGGGCGGGGCGCAGTCCGGGTAGCCGCCAAAGCCCTCGGCGCACTCGTCGCAGGCATCGCCCGCGTAGCCCTCTGCGCAGTCGCAGCCGTCGGTGTCCTCGCTACAGACCTCGTGTTCGCCGCAGCCGTAGACATCGCCGGCGCAAAGGCCCGCCTCGCAGCGGTCGCCCCGCGTGCAGGCCACCCCGTCGTCGCAGGGAGCGCCGTGGCCCGCCTCGGACCAGGCCCGGGAGTCGGTCTCGGGGTCGCAGATCTCGCAGGCGGTGTCCGGGTTGGCGGCGCCCGCGGGGTGGCACTCGCCGTCGACGAGGCAGCCTTCGCACGCGGGGCCGCCCGTGTCGGTGTCGGCGGCTGGCTCCACGCCTTCGTCCACGGGCCTTACGTCCTCGGCAGCGTCCACCGCCTCAACGCCGGGATCGCCGGGCTCCGTGCCTGCGTCAGCCGGTCCCGTGTCTTCTTCGGCGTCCGCGTGCGCCCTCTCGTCCACCAGCGGCACGTCGGTCGGCTCCGCCGTGTCCTCCACGCCGGCTCCGTCTGAGGACGCACCGAGATCGCCGGTCGTGGCGTCCGCCGGGTCGCCCGGCGCGCTGGTGCCTCCCCCGCAGCAGCACACGACCAGCGCGAGGGCGAGGGTCGATCTCGGGATCGCGGCTCTCATGCCCGTCACGGGGAGGTCGGGAGCACGGTCCGGGCCGGCCGGAAGCCGAGGCGGTTGACGCGGCTCTCCGGGTTGTTCCGGTTGCGGTGGGCGGCCCGGCAGGTGGAGGCGCCGCTACCCCAGGAGCCGCCGCGCAGGATGCGGCCGCCGGCGTTGTCCGGGCCTGTCGGGTCCACATCGGGATCGGGGCGGCCGTGGTAGTAGCTCGTGTCATAGCGGTCCCAGACCCACTCCCAGACGTTTCCGGCCATGTCGTAGAAGCCCCAGACGTTGGGGGTCTTGCCCTTGACCGCGTTGGTCGTGTCCTCGGAGTTGCCGCAGTACCAGCCGATCTCCGTGAGCCTGAGGTCCAGGGGGTTGCACTCGGGGTAGGTGAGCGCGCCGTTGTGGAAGGCCGTGCTCGTGCCGGCCCGGTAGGCGCGCTCCCACTCCGCCTCGGTGGGCAGCCGGAAGCCCTCGCAGAGCAGGGGGTCACCTCCCGGCGCGCTCACCGTCACGCCGGCGCACTCCATGCCGTGGCCGGGTGCGTCCGCGTCGCAGCCCGAGAGCACGTAGCAGGTGTCGAGGCCCCGCGCCGACGACATGGCGTTGCAGTAGGCAACCGCCTCCCACCAGTTGACCTGCTCGACCGGGCAGTCGTCGCCGCACGCGGTGTACAGCGAGGGGTTGTTCGCGACACCCATCAGGGCCTTCCACTCTCCCTGGGTGACCTCGGTCTGCTTGAGCCAGTAGTCGCGGCTGATCTGCACCGTCCGCTGGGGCCCCTCGTGTCCTTCCCTGCCGGGCTCGGTCTCGGGAGAGCCCATGGTGAAGCTGCCCGCGGGCACGCGCACGTAGCCGTTGGGCTTGCACGCGCCGAGGAGGCAGACGCCCGTGTCGCTGGCGCCGGTGATCTCGCAGGCGGTGCCATCCTGGTGCTCGTCATGGGTGCATCCCACCCCGGAGACGCAGGAGTCCACGGTGCAGGAGTCACCGTCGTCGCAGGCGTTGGGGACGTGCCAGCAGCGGCCGCTCTCGCTGCAGGCGTCCACGGTGCAGGGGTTCGCGTCGTCACAGTCGGCGTCCGCCGCGCAGGCCGGCGGGTCGGAGATCGTCCTGACGGGGCGGAGACCCACGCCGTTGCCGCGGTAAACCGGGGCGAAGGCGCCGTTGCGCGTCGCCGCGCGGCTGCTCACCGGGGTGTTGAGCCACGAGCCGCCGCGAAACACACGGCTCGAGCCGGCGACCGCGCCCAGAGGGTCGATTACCGGTCCCGGGGCGTAGACCGCGTACCAGTCCCATACCCACTCCCAGATGTTCCCGGCCGTGTCCTTCAGGCCCCAGTCGTTCGCCCGCTTCTCATCGACCGGGTGGGGGCCGCAGGTCGACGAGCCGACGTACCAGCCGGAGCAAGCGGCCCCTCCCGGGTAGCCGACGGCGCTGTTTCCTCCGTACCAGGCGATGGCGTCCAGGTTGGGATCGAGCGGGGCTCTCTCGGTCTGGGTGAGGTCTCCGCTGTGCACCGCGGTCATCGTCCCGGCACGCGCCGCGTACTCCCACTCGGCCTCGGTAGGCAGGCGGTAGCCCGTGCACGTCGGGCCGACGAAGCTGAGCGCGGCGCAGGAGAAGGAACCGACACAGGACTCCGCGCCGCCGGCGCAGCCGGTCCCGATGGCTCCGGCGCAGCCGTCGACGAGGTAGCAGCGATCCAGCCCCTCGCTCAACGACAGCGCGTTGCAGTACGCGAGCGCGTCCCACCAGCTCACGCGCTCGACGGGGCAGTCGCCGCCGCACTCGGCGAAGTAGGAGGGCTCGGTCGCCATCACCTGCTTCCACTCCGCCTGCGTCACCTCCGTGGCCTTCATCCAGAAGCCACGGGTCAGGGCGACCCCGTGCGCGGCCTCGTCCGCTACCCGGCCAAGCTCGTCCGCCGGCGATCCCATCATGAAGGTGCCCGGGCCGACGTAAACGTAGCCGGCGGGCCCGCACGTGCCGCGGCGGCACCTCCCGCTGGCTTCGCCGCCGCCGCTGTCGCACTCGGTGTCGTCGGGGAGCACCTCGTGCTTGCAGCCGGAGCTCGGGTCGCAGGAGTCGACGGTGCAGGGGTTCGAGTCGTCGCAGTCGGCCGCCGTCGCTCCGACGCAGCTGCCGTTCGTGCAGGCGTCGCCCGTGGTGCAGGGGTTGCCGTCGTCACACGGCGTGCCCTCGACCTTCGCCGGGTAGACGCACACCCCGATGCCCGCGTCGCAGGTGCCGTGATCGCGACACTGGTCGGTGCTCGCGAGGCAAACGATCCGCGGCCCGGGTTGGCAGACGCCTGACTTGCAGGTGTCCGAGGTGGAGCAGGCGTCGCCGTCGCTGCAAGGGGCGTCGTCCCCCTTGACGGGGTTGGAGCAGATCCCCGTCACCGAGTCGCAGGTGCCGGGCTCGTGGCACTGGTCGAGGGCGGCGCAGACCTTCGGGTTGGTGCCGGTGCAGACACCTCCGTCGCAGACGTCGGTGAGGGTGCACGCCTCGGAGTCGTCGCAGGTGGCGCCGTCCTGCTTGGCAGGGTTCGAGCAGACCCCGTTGTCGGGATCGCAGACGCCGGCGTCGTGGCACTGCGAGGCGGGCTGGCAGACGACCGGGTCGGCGCCGACGCAGACGCCCTGACTGCACTGCGAGCTCCCCGTGCAGGCGTTGCCGTCGTCGCAGGGAGCGGCGTTGTTGGTGTGGCGGCAGCCGGTCGCGCCGTCGCAGGAGTCGTCGGTGCAGGGGTTGCCGTCGTCGCAGCCTCGGGGGAGGTGCCAGCAGGAGCCCTCGCGGCACTCGTCGGTGGTGCAGGCGTTGGAGTCGTCGCAGTCGGCGGGGGAGGTGCAGGAGGCGACGCTCAGGATCGAACGAGCGGGCCGCAGGCCCACGCTGCCATAACGGGTGACGAGCTCACCCGGGAAGCGATAGGCGGCCCGGCATTGGAGAGGAGGGCTCGTGAAGGAGCCGCCCTGGAGGATCCTGTTGAGGCCCGACTCCGAGCCGACCGGGTCCAGGTCGGGATCGGGGCGATTCGAGTAGTAATCCGGGTCGTACCAGTCCCAGGCCCACTCCCAGACGTTGCCGGCCATGTCGAAGAAGCCCCAGGCGTTGGGGACCTTGGCCATCACGGGGTGGGTCTTGCTCTCGGCGTTCCCGCAGTGCCAGCCGATGGCGTCGGCCAGCGCATCCGAGCCGCAGCCGGCTTCCCCGTTGGTGAGCTTCCCATTGTAGAGCGCCGTCACTGTCCCCGCACGGTACGCGTACTCCCACTCCGCCTCCGTGGGCAGTCGATAGCCTTCGCAGAGCAAGGGGTTCGCGCCCGGGGTGTCGACAGTCACGCCGGTGCAGGTCTGACCCGCAGGATCGTCCACCCCCGAGCAGCCCTCCAGCTCGTAGCAGGGCTCGAGACCGTGCTCCTCGGAGAGCGCGTTGCAGTAGCTCAGCGCGTCCCAGAAGTTCACCTGCTCCGCGGGGCAGTCGTCTCCGCAAGGGGAGAACAGGAACAGGCCGACGTTCATGACCTCGCGCCACTCGGCCTGGGTCACCTCCGTCGTCTTGAGCCAGAAGGGTGTCGTAATGTGGACCCTTCTCCGCGGCCCTTCGGCCACGTCGCGCCCCGGCTCGTCCTCGGGCGAGCCCATGGTGAGCTCACCGGCGGGCACGAAGAGGTAGCCCTCGGGACCGCAGGCGCCCTTCTCACAGCGCCCGCTGCCGGGGCCGTCGCCGCTGTCGCAGGCGGTACCGTCGGTGAGAGCCTCGTGCTTGCAGCCGGCCGACGAATCGCAGGAGTCGCTCGTGCAGGGGTTGGAGTCGTCGCAGTCGGTGGGGGTGTAGGTGCAGCCGGTAGCGGCGTCGCAGGCGACGTCGGTGCAGGCGTCGTCGTCCCCGCAGTCGGCGGGGCTGTGCCAGCAGGAGCCGTCCTCACGGCACTCGTCGGCGGTGCACGCGTTGGAGTCGTCGCAGTCAGCCGAGCTCGCACAGGACAGTGTCCCGAGTACCGTCCTTGCAGGCCGCAGACCCACGTTGACGTTTCGTTTGTCGGGCTCGACCGTCAAGCGGAACGCGGCCCGGCAGTGCACTGCTCCATTCTCGTAGGAGCAACCGCGGAGCAACCGCAAAGAACCGGTGTCCGGGCCGAGCGGGTCCAGATCGGGCACGCTGCGGGTCGAGTAGTAGTCGACGCCGTACCAATCCCACACCCACTCCCAGACGTTGCCCGACATGTCGAAGAGCCCCCAGCCGTTCGGTGCCTTTCCCTTCACGGCATGGGTGACGCCCCCGGAGCTCGGGCAGTACCAGGCGACGTCCTCGAGCGCGGGGTCCGGCTCGCAGTCCGGTTCTGCGTGGGAGATCCCTCCGCGCTGGAAGGCCGTCGTCGTCCCCGCCCGGCGGGCGTGCTCCCACTCCGCCTCCGTGGAGAGCCGATAGCCCTCACAGAGCAAGGGGTTCGAGCCTGGAGCGCCGACCGTGACGCCGGTGCAGGTCGGCCCCTCCGGGCTGTCCAGACCGGTGCACCCTGTCAGCTCGTAACAGGGCTCTAGACCGTGTTTCGCGGAGAGCGCGTTGCAGAAAAGCAGCGCATCCCACCAGTTGACCCGCTCCACCGGACAGTCGTCCCCGCACGACGAGAAGTAGGAGGGGTCGGTGCCCATGATCTCCCGCCATTCTGCCTGCGTTACCTCCGTCGCCATCAGCCAGTACGGGTGCGTGACGTGGACCCTTCGCTGCGGACCTTCGTTCGCCTCCCTGCCCAGCTCGCCCTCGGGCGAGCCCATCACGAACTCGCCGGCAGGCACGAATGCGAAGCTCTCCGGCCCGCACGCGCCCTTCACGCACCTACCGCTCCCAGCGCCGCCGCCGCTGTCACACCCGGTCCCGTCCGCGAGGATCTCGTGCACGCACCCATCGCCGGGATCGCAGGAGTCCACGGTGCACGGGCTGCCGTCGTCGCAGACCACCCCCGTCTCACCGGTGCACACCCCGCTCTTGCATGCGTCGGCGGCGGTGCAGGCATCCCCGTCGTCGCACAACGTTCCGTCCGTCTTCGGCGGGTTCGTGCACAGGCCCGTCGAGGGATCACACACGCCCGCGTGCCTGCATTTGCCCGCCTCGAGCGCGCACTGCCGCCACGCTCCGGGCACGCAGCCGCCCGCGACGCACGCGTCGTCCTCGGTGCACGGGTTGCCGTCCTCGCAAGGCGCCGTGTTGTGCGTGTGCACGCATCCGACCGCCCCGTCGCAGGCGTCGTCGGTGCAGACGTCGCCGTCGTCGCAGCCCGCGGGCACATGCCAGCAACCGCCCTCACGACACTCGTCTGAGGTGCAGGCGTTGCCGTCGTCGCACTCCGCGTCCGCGCCGCACTCCCCTGCCGGCGGCGCCGTCCGGACCGGGCGGAAGCCGATGTAGTCGCCGCGGGTCTCGGGCTCGTCGCGGCCCCTTTGGGCCGCACGGCAATAGCTGGCGTAGCTGCCGAAGGATCCACCGCGGATCACCCGCAGGGCGCCGTCGAGGGGCCCCCGGGGGTCCTCGTCGGGGTCCGGGCGGCTGGCATAGTAGCCGGCGTAGTGCCAGTCCAGGACCCACTCGGAGACGTTGCCGGCCATGTCGAAGAGTCCCCAGGCGTTGGGCTCCTTGCCCTGGACCGCGTGCCTTGTCCCCCCTGCGTTGGCGCAGTACCAGGCCGTGTCGTCGAGCATCGGGTCGAGCCCACACTCCCTCTCGCCGGCCGGGCCGCCGTAGAAGGCGGTGGCCGTCCCGGCCCGGTAGGCGTTCTCCCACTCGGCCTCGGTCGGAAGCCGGTAGCCCTCGCAGTCGAGCCCGGCGAAGCCCTCTT
>CAZQPP010000013.1:21573-33818 GCA_964594295.1 uncultured Myxococcales bacterium
CCGAAACACCCGGGCTCGCCCTCTTCGCATCCGGCCCCGGGTGTGCCCGAGCAGCCCGTGAGCTCGTAGCACTCCTCGAGGCCCTCGCTCCTCGACAGGGCGTTGCAGTACGCGATCGCGTCCCACCAGCTCACGCGCTCCACGGGGCAGTCCGCGCCGCAGCCGGCCGCATGGGAGGGCTCGGTGCCCATGACGTCGAGCCACTGCCCCTGCGTGACCTCGGTCTCCGCTACCCAGTAAGGCCGCGTGATCCTCACGCTCCGCTGCGGTCCCTCGTCGGCCGCACGCCCGGCCTCCTCCGCCGGCGAGCCCATGACCAGCTCTCCGGCCGGGACCAGGACGAAGCCCGCCGGCCGGCACTGCCCGCCCTCGCACTCGCCGCTGGCGCAGTCGCCCGCGACGCGGCAGGGCTTCCCGTCCGCGCAGCCGGGGCACGCACCGCCGCAGTCCACGTCGGTCTCCTCGCCGTTGCGGACGCCGTCGGCGCAGCCCGGGTCGCTGCAGAGACCCTCGAGGCAGAGGCCGCTCCCCGGTCCGCTGCCGTTGTCGCAGGGCGTCGCGTCCGCAACCGGCTCGTAGAGGCAGCCGCGGGCGCCGTCACAGCGATCGGCCGTGCAGGGGTTCTGGTCCTCGCAGGCAACCGGCACCTGCCAGCACGCTCCAACGCGGCACTCGTCCGCGGTGCAGGCGTTCAGGTCGCTGCAGTCCCACGCGGCGCCGCACCCGGGGGGATCGACGAAGGTCCTCGCCGGTCGGAAGCCCATGTTGTTCTGGCGGTGGCCCGGCTCGGCCTTCCGGCGGTTCGCCGACCGGCAGGCCAGCGCGCCGGCGTCGAAGGAGCCGCCGCGGTTGATGCGGGCGCTGCCGCTCTCCGCACCCGGGGGGTTGGCGTCCGGGTCCGGGCGCGTCCCGTAGTAGTCGGGGGCGTAGAGGTCCCAGGCCCACTCCCAGACGTTCCCCGACACGTCGAAGAGACCCCAGGCGTTGGGATCCTTGCGCCCGACCGCGTTGGTGCCGGCGCCGGCGTTGCCGGTGTACCAGCCGATTCCGTCCAGGACGGGATCCGGAGGCTCGGAGCCCAGCGGCGCCGCCGGTCCGCCGTGGAACGCGGTGGTGGTGCCCGCCCTCGCGCCGAGCTCCCACTCCGCCTCCGTCGGCAGCCGGTAGCCCTCGCAACCAGGGCCGGCGAAGACGACCGACTCGCAGGAGTAGTCGCCCTCGCACTCGACCTCCGAGGCGGCGCAGCCGGCGCCGGGCGTCCCGGTGCAGCCTATCAAGGTGTAGCACTGGTCGAGCCCTTCACGGATCGACAGGGCGTTGCAGAAAGCCAGGGAGTCCCACCAGCTCACGCGCTCGACGGGGCAGCCGTCACCACACCAGGAGAAGTATGAAGGATCGAGCCCCATCACGGAGCGCCACTCCTTCTGCGTCACCTCGGTCGCCTTGAGCCAGAAGGGGCGCGTGATCTCCACTCTCCGCCGTGGCTGCTCGTCCTCGTTGTGCCCCGGCTCCTCGGGCGGCGAGCCCATGAGCACCTCGCCTGCCGGGATCAGCACGTAGCCCTTGGGCACGCAGCTGCCCGAGCGGCACACGCCGCTGCGCAGGCCGCCGCCGCTGTCGCAGGGGGTCAGCTCGGCGAGCGCCTCGTTCGCGCAGCCCGTGGCGACGTCGCAGGAGTCGCTCGTGCACTCGCTGCCGTCGTCGCAGTCCCGCGCCGAGGTGTCGGTCCCGGAGCAGGCACCCTCGCCGCAGGCGTCCCCGGTCGTGCACTCGTCACCGTCATCGCAGGGGCTGCCGTCTTGCTTCTCGGGGTTCGAGCACACCCCGGTCTCCCGATCGCACTCGCCCGCGTCGTGGCACTGCGAGACGGCCGAGCAGCGCACCGGCTCCCCTGGCACGCACGCGCCCGCGTGGCACTCGTCTGTCTCCGTGCACGCGTTGCCGTCGCTGCAAGGCGTCCCGGCGGCCTTCTCGGGGTTGCTGCACACGCCGGTCGCGGGGTCGCAGCTGCCCTTCTGGTGGCACTGGTCCAATGCCTCGCACAGCACCGGGTCCGAGCCGACGCACACGCCCCCGTCGCACGTGTCGACGCGAGTGCAGGCGTTCTCGTCGTCGCATCCCGAGGTGTTGTAGGCATAGCTGCAGCCCGTGGCCGAAGCGCAGCTGTCGTCGGTGCACGGATCGCCGTCGTCACAGTCGAAGGCCGAGGTGTCGGTGCCTGCGCAGAGGCCGTGATTGCAGGCGTCCCCGCTCGTGCAAGCGTTGCCGTCGTCGCACTCGGCCTCGTTGAAGACGTGGACGCAGCCCTTCTCCTCGTCACAGCCGTCGTCCGTGCACACGTCGCCGTCGTCGCAGGTGACGGGCTCCCAGCGCAGGCAGCCCTCCTCGGGGTGCACCTCGCAACGCTCGGGGACGCCGCTCTCGCCGAAGCAGCGAAGCTCGTCTTCCTCCTCGCAGCCTCCCGTGCCGGTGTCGTCCTCGCAGGGAGACAGGGCGTCGGTGGGCTCGCCGGTGTCTCCCTCGTCTCCGTCGTCGACCGAATCCGTCCCGTCCTCGCCCGGGTCCTCGGGCTCGCCCGGATCGACGGACACCTTGTCCTCCGGCGCGTCAACGGGTGCGTCAAGGCTCGCGTCATGTGCGTCAAGGAGCGCGTCAACCAGCCCGGCGACGTCGCTCTCGTCTGCATCGCCGGCGACATCGGGCTCGGCGTCCGGCGCGCCGGTCCCAGGATCCCCGGGGGCCTCCACGTCGGAGAGCGCGCCGGGATCGCTCCCGCCCCCGGTCCCCGGGTCGGCCGCGGGCTTGAAGAAGGCCTCGTCCAGCGGCGGCAGCGACTCGGCCGTGATGCAGGAGGCGCATGCCAGGGCGGCCGACATGAGCACGGCGGCGCCGGGGAAGCCGGCCCCGCCAGGTCGAAGTAACGCGGTCATCACGCTAACCCGGTGCGAGGTGGAGCGGGTGGGCGGAGCATCAGAAGCCTCCGCGCAGCGACAGGCCGGGCCCGGCGCGCGACAGGGTGGGCAGCAGCCCGAAAGAGGCCGGCTCGGCGGAGGGCTCGAGCAGGAAGAGCGCGACCCCGGTCCCCGCCGCCGCGAGAGCGGCGCCGTAGAAGACCATGGCCACGGTCTGGCTCGTGCCGGCATCCGAGATGGCGCCCTCGTGCCTCTCCCGGACGTCGACGTAGGAGTCGGCCCACCCTTCGGGCTGCTCGCTGCGAAGCCTCCTGGCCTCAGCGGTGAGGTCGTCAGCGTCCGAGAGCGAGCCGAAGGCCTTGACGTGAAACACGACGCCGGCCGCCGCGAGGGCGGCCCCGCCTCCGGCGAGGGACCAGGCCCATATCCTTCGCGGCGAGGTGGAGGGGGCGGGCTCGGCGATCGTCGCCTCCGCGGGCGGAGGCGAAGGCGGCGGCCCGGCGGCTGCCTCCCCCGGTCCCGGCGGAGGCTCGGCCAGGTCCGGCGGCGGCGCAGGCACCGCCACGACCGGCAGCCAGGCCAGCTCGAAGAGCGCCGGGATCTCCTCCCCGGCGACGATCCGAATGCGCTCCTTGAGCGGCCGGTAGCCCGGCGCGCTTATCTCCACGTCGTGGCTCCCCGCGGCGAGGCCGACGGTGCGTCGCGGCGGCACCCTGGTGCCCGACACGTAGAGATCGGCCTTCGCGGCGGCCTTCTCGGGCTCGACGAAGAAGATGGCGTAGCCCATTCCCTCCCCGCAGCGCGGGCCGTCGTCGGCGAGCTTCAGGGCTATCTCGAGCTTCTCGTTGGGCAGCGGCTGCAGGTCCGCGGCGACCAGGACCGAGTCGAAGGCCTCGCAGACACGCCCGAGGTCGCGCAGGATGTCGGCGCGGAAGAGGGCCGTTCTTGCCTGGGGCAGGATGGCGAGCATCCGGTCCGCCTTCTCGAGGGCGGCCTCGCTGCGGCCGCGGCTGAGGTCGCTCTTGGCGCGCCGGGCCAGCTTCCGGACGCGCCTCTTCCGGTCGGAGAGCTCATCTTCGCTGAAGGGGGCTTCCGGGGGCATGACCGGCACGCGAACTGACGGCGGTGACTGCGCAGAGGCCGGCAACGCCAGGAGCAGGGACGCCAGGATCACCGGGAGCAAGAGGCCTGCCGCACCGCAAGCGCGGCGCCTCCCCCTGTCGTACACGCTCACCATTGGCGGTCCTTTATCAGCGGGACCGTCCAGCTCTTCCTGCCCTCCGGCGAGACCGTCACCTTCAGGCGCTTGTCGATGTAGCCCTCCTTGCGAAGGGTGAGGACCACCGGGCGCTTGGAGGCCGCGAGGGGCAGCGTGCACGGCGTGCTGCGGCAGAGGCGCCGCCGGCCCTTGTAGACCGCGGCTCCCGGTGGCTTCGTCGCCAGGCTCACCTGCACGCGGACCGCGGCCGGCGGGGGTGCCGCCGGCGTTGAGGGCTCTGGCGCAGCCGCCGCGGGAGCGGGCGGCTCCACGGGGGCCGGGGAAGGTGGGGTGACCTCGGCCACCGGCTCGGGGGCCGGCTCGGCGGGTCCGGCCGAGCCCACCGCAGGCTGCTCCTCCGGGGGCCGCTCGTCCTCGGGCTCCGCTGCGGGCGCGGCCGCCTCCTCCTCGACGGCCGGCGGCTCCGGCGCAGCGTCTCCGCCGGCCCCGCTCAGCGCCCAGACCACCGTCGCGGCCGCGATGACCAGCAGGGCGGCCATGATCGCGCCGAGACGGAGCGGGCTGCCGAACCCGCCTGCCGCCGGCTCCTCGTCGACGGCGGCGGAGCGCGTGGTCTCGTCCGTGTCGAGCATGGTCAGCTCGGAGCCGCTCCCCGATGTGGGCGCCGGTGTGCTGACAGCCTTGAGGGTCGGCCCCAGATCGCTCGAGGGCGTGGCAGCGTCCGCCGGCAGGTTGGCGGTGGTCGCCTCGTCCTCCTCCTCCTCCGAATCGGCGCCGGCCTCGTCCACGGCCGAGCCTTCCTCCGACGGCGTCACCGTCCTCTCCCGCACCGCCGTCTCCATGGCGAGCGGCGTCACTCCTTGAACGGTGCGCTCCGAGTCCAGGATCGCGTAGACATCCACGGCCTTGCCGCGCTCGACGGCCGAGAGCACCTCCACGACCGCCCGCGCATACCGGGGCCTCTCCGTCAGCTTCTTGGAGAGCAGGTGCTGCTGCAGCACCGCGATCTCCTGCGGCAGGTCGTCTCCGAGGAGGAGGCGCTCCGGCAGAGGCGGCGCCGGGTCGTTGACGTGCATCATCAGCAGGGCCAGCCGGTCCTCGGCCGAGAAGGGCGGCTTGCCGGTCAGGCACTCGTGGAGGATGCACCCGAGCGCGTAGAGGTCCGTGCGCGGGTCCACCTGCTCGGCGAGGATCTGCTCGGGCGACATGTAGGTCGGCGTGCCGACGGTGACCCCGGTCGCCGTGACCCCCTGCTCCGAGGTCTGCCCCTGCCCCACCCTCTTGGCGATGCCGAAGTCCATCACCTTGGCGAAGTCGCTCCGCCCCGCGGTCGAGAGCAGGAAGATGTTGTCCGGCTTGAGGTCGCGGTGCACGATCCCCTGCCCGCCGGCCTCCTCGAGGGCCTGGCCCACCTGCCCGAGGATACGCGCGGCGTGGGCCGGCCGGAGCACGCCGCGTAGGCGGATCTCCTCGGTCAGCGTGCGCCCCTCGAGCTCCTCCATGGCGATGAACGGCGTGCTGGTCTCGTCGTCGACGCCGAAGTCGTAGATGCGCACGACGTGCGGGCTCTTCAGGTGGCTCGCGGCGCGGGCCTCGAGGTAGAAGCGCTGGAGGTGGTTCTCGTCGCTGACGAGCTCGGGGTGCAGGGTCTTGAGGGCCACCGTCCGGCCCATGCTGAGCTGGGTCGCCACGTAGACCCGGCCGAAGCCCCCCTGCCCGAGCAGGCCCTCGATCCGGTAGCGCGAGGAGAAGACCTTGCCCACCGCGTCGTCGCCCGCCGAGCTCTTGACGAGGTCGTGGGGCACGGTGGCCACGGAGTCCTTCGGGCAGACCGGGGCCTCCATGGTCTGCTTGCAGATCGGACAGTAGCGGGTAGGGGTGCCCAGCGGCGCCTCCCTGGGCCTTGGGGCTCAAGGCGCACCGGCATACTGCTACATGCCGCAGAGGGGGCGCAAATAACGCCCTCCCCCATGCGCCCGAGGAGGGAGGGCTTGCACCCGGCGCACCCGCGCGGGCATGATGCCGGCTCGTCTCAGCCGGGGTCGTCGATGCCTTCCAAGGCAGTGGTCGCAGCATTGCTCATCGGGGTGGGAGGGATGCTCGGGTGCGCGGGGGAGCGCCCGCAGATGTTGCGGGCGACGGTCCGCGGCGGGGGGCCGGTCATCAAGTACGACCTGCGCCACAAGCCCCTGCCCGAAGTGCCGATGCCCAACGACTCGGCGACGATCCTCGACGACTCCTCGCCGACGGGGCGCCGCGTGAACGTGTCTTTCGAGGCGGCCACCGAGGTGGAGAGGCGCATGCGCCGCCGGGCGAACACGCTGCCCGGCTTCGGCATCGCCATGCCCTTGACCGTGTCCTTCGACGCCCCCCTGGACTACGAGGATCTCCGCGAGCGCCACGTCGGAAACAAGGACCCGGGCGACGACGGCGTCCTGCTCTTGAGGCTGGGCCCCGGCGAGGCCTGCGCCGAAGGGCGCCTCGAGGGCCGGCTGCACCCCGTCGACGTGGGCCACGGCCACTACCCCCTCGTGCTCGAGCGCCCCTGCCAGTACCACTTCCACCCGTGGGAGGGTGACTACAACTGCCAGCCCAAGCTCTGCAACGACGGGGACGACATCCGCACCGACGCCTCCAACATCGTCTTCGACACCGTCGAGGAGGACACCAACGGCAACGGGGTGCTCGACCCCTACGAGGACACGGACTTCGACGGCCACCTCGACCGCCCGAACACCTTCTCCGGCGAGGACCACGGCAACGCGGCCGCCGACGACCTCATCACCTTCTACGAGAAGCAGACCAACACCCTCGTGCTCTGGCCGATCGTGCCGCTGCTCGAGGGCACGTCATACGCCGTGGTCCTGACGAAGAACCTCAAGGGAGCCGACGGCGCCCCGGTGGAGTCGCCCTTCGACGGCATCGCCGCGCCGCCGCAGGCACCCGAGCTGGCCCAGATAGAGGAGCTCCTCCCCTGCTACGACCTCGGCCTCGACGACGTGGCCTTCGCCTGGAAGTTCACGACCGCCGTGCCCTCGCGCGAGCTCGTCGCCGTGCGAGCCGGCCTCTACGGCCACGGCCCCATGGCCTTCCTCGGCGAGGGGACGCCCCCCGAGGAGCTCCGGCCCTACGTCATGCGCGACGCCGACGACGAGGGCAACCTCCCGGACGAGCCCTACACCCTGCCGATGAAGATGCTCAAGCCCCTGCTCGTGCCGCTGACGGGCGCGCTCCTCGAGACACCGAAGGCGGGCGAGCAGCTCGCCGCGGACACCGTGGACTCGGTCGAGTACTGGATCTACGGGGAGTACGCGTCGCCCGACCTCAGGGTGGACCGCGACGGGCGCGCCACGCCGCTGCACCCCGACGACGACGACGAGATCTGGGAGCTCGACGTGGACGAGGGCGAGGCGGTCTGGGCCCCCGGCAAGGTCCCCTTCCTGTGCGGCATCCCGCAGACCACCGAGGAGCACAAGCCGCCCTTCCCCGTCGTGCTCTACGCCCACGGCTACTCCGGCGCCACCTTCGAGATCCTGGGCTTCGCCGGCCGCTACGCGCAGAAGGGCTATGCCCTGTGCGCCATCGAGGCCCCGGGCCACGGCCTCATCATCCCCGAGAGCGACTACTACATCTTCGAGCTCTTGAAGCCGCTGGTAAAAGCCGCCGGCCTCGAGACCTTCTTCAACGAGTACTACGGCGGCCGGGCGCGCGACCTCGACAACAGCGGCGTGCTCGGCCAGCTCGACCAGGGCACCGACTTCCTCGTCGCCGACGTCTTCCACACCCGCGACAACCTCCGCCAGCTCGCCCTCGACCTCATGCAGCTCGTCCGCGTCCTCCGATCGGCCGACGGCGTGCGCACGATGAACGCCGACACCGACGGCGACGGCGAGGACGACCTGCTCTGCGACTTCGACGGGGACGGCGTCCCCGACATCGGCGGCTGGGCCGACGAGGACGGCGACGGTGTCAAGGACCCCGGCGAGCCGGACAACCCCTTCTACATGTGGGGCCAGTCCCTCGGCGGCATCGCCTCGACCATCATGGCGGCCGTCGAGCCCGCCATCCGGGCGGCCGCGCCCTCCTCGGGAGGCGGCATGCTCACCATGGTCGGCACGCGCTCCATAAACCCCGGCGTCCCCGAGGCCGCGTACCTGCCCATGATGGGCCCCTTCATCGCCTTCAGAAACGTGCTCGACAGCGAAGGAGAGCCCACCGGCGAGGTGATGGTCCGCCACCTCGTCGCCAACGCCAACTCCCCCGGGCGCTACACCTTCCACGTCAGCGAGGAGATGCTCCCCGGCGACCGCCTCATCGTGCGCAACCTCAAGACCGGCAAGGAGGTGCGCGGCTTCGTGCCCGACGAGCCTCGCCCCTTCCGCATCGGCATCGGGGCCGACGCCCTGCGCCCGGGCGAGAAGCGCGAGATCTTGGGCCTGACCGACGAGGACAACGGCCCCGTCGAGGTCACCGGCGACCTCGCCCTCGCCCTCGGAGACCCCTTAGAGGTCATCGTGCTCGACGGCTGGGACGGCCCGGTCAAGGAGCGCATCGACACGGTCAACGAGGAGTTCACCTTCCAGGGCGCCACCTTCGTCGAAGGCTCCCCCCTCGTCGCCATCGGCGAGGGCCTCGGCTACCCGCGCAACAGCCCCGACCTCCGCCGTCTCCTCGGCCTCGCCCAGATGATCCTCGAGCCCGGCGACCCCATCACCTACGCGCCCCACATCAAGCTCCTCCCCTTCGACTTCCCCTACGAGACCGGGCTGGTGAAGGAGACCAGGGAGAGCGGCCGCCTGACGAGCTTCGTGCTCTACCACTCGGCCGGCGACGCCGACGTCCCGGTCTCCACCGGCCTCAACATCGTGCGCGCGGCCGGCATCCTCGACTTTCAGAACGGCGACCCGGCCTACGGGAAGAGCCACGCCGAGGTCCTCATCGACCACCACATCACCGAGGGGGTCGAGAGGATCATGCGCTACACCCAGCGCAAGGAGACCGCCGTCTACTGCCCGCCCGCCCCCGAGAGCGAGTGGCGCTGCCCGGCCGTGCGCCCCGGCGAGGAGGACCGCTACCGCGCCTTCTTCGACGAAGACGGCAAATGCCCCGCGGACCACGGCGACTGCGAAGGCGGCTGCCCCGACGACGAGGTCTGCTTCTACGACGCCATCTGCGTGCCCTGTGATCCCAAGTGCGCCGCCATAGCCGACTTCCCCTTGGAGGGCGTGCACTTCGACATCGACGACTCGGACGACGGCACCGACCGCATGATCCTCCCCGAGTACAACCTCGACCCGCCCCTTCGCCTGAAGATCGAAGCAGAATCCGGCGTCTACGGCCTGCGCCTGCCCTACCTCAACCGCGAGGGCAGCCACGGCGTGCCGCCGTCGATCCCGGAGCGGGCCTTCGACATCAACGGCTTCACGGTGAACCAGATCCTCTCGTTCTTCGCCAACGACGGGAAGAGGCTCGACGACGACCCGTGCCTGATCGACGGGTCTTGCGACTTCGCGCCCTGGCACTGATCTCTCGGCCGGAACCTCGGGCACTGGAATTGCTGGTGTTTCCTTGCCTGGGGCCCCGCTCGCTGGCACCCTCGATCCCACACGAAGCCCCAGGATTCCCGTGAGCGCCAAAGACCTTGCCAAGGACCTCCCCGACGCGGTGTGGCGCTGGACCGGCGGCGGACCCGCCGAGGCCCTGAACGAGATGGCCGAGGAGCTTGGCCGGGTGATGGTCATGCCGCCCGAGAACGACCCGGCTCAGGAGGCCATGCAGCTCGAGGAGCTGATCGCTCGCATGGCGGCCAACGCGGAGCAGCTGGGGGATCCGGCCCACATCGAGCTGGACGACGGGCGGCACCTGAGCGTGCTCGGCCGGCGAAAGGGGGACGAGGTGCTCGTCGTCGCGCGCGACGAGAGCGACCTCCACCACATCCAGGAGAACCTGCTCAGCACGAGCGCGCACGCGGCCCTGGGCTCCCTGGCGGCCGGGCTGGCCCACGAGGTCAACAACCCCCTCACCGTGGTGGTGGGCCTGGCGGAGATCCTGGCGACCCGGCAGGACCTGCCCGAGGGCGTGCTGGAGGACGTGCAGCTCATCCAGTCGTCCTCGAGGCGCGCCGCCCAGATAGTCCGCGACCTGCTCTGCTTCTCGCGGGCGCAGACGAACCTCGAGGAGACCGACTTCGACCTGACCCAGGCCATCAGCGAGGTGCTCGGGCTGCTCCGGGAGAGCCTGGAGCAGAGGGACGTGCGCATAGTCCTCATCCCTCCGCCGCGGCCGGTGTGGATTCAGGCGCCGCGGGGTTTGCTGCAGCAGGCGATCCTCTCCATCGCCCAGAACGGCGCCGAGGCCGTCATCGACTCCCGCCGGGGAGACCGGGGGGAGGTCTCGGTGGTCCCCGGCGAGGATCGGCTGCTGGTGCGCATCCGCGACAACGGGCCCGGCGTGCCCAAGGACATGCTGCGGCGCATCTTCATGCCCTTCTTCACCACACGGGACGTGGGTCACGGCACGGGCCTGGGCCTGGTCACCGCCCGCGCCGCCCTCAGGCGCTTGGGCGGGGACGTGCACTACGAGCCCGCCGAGCCCGGAGCCATGTTCGTCGTGCGCCTGCCGGCCAGCAGGGTCATCGACTTCGACGAGCCCCTCACCGAGCACGAGGAGCCGGCCAACAGTCCCGAGGAGGTCTTCGAGGAGCCGAGCCACGCCCGCGTGCTGTGCATCGACGACGACGAGGAGGTCCTGCACATGTACGCGCGCATCCTCGGCGGAGTCGGTCACGGCGTGACCATCCTGTCCGACGGTGCCGCGGTGGTGCCCCACCTCGAGGAGGGCCACGACTACGACGTCATCCTGCTCGACGTGCACATGCCGGGGACGAGCGGGCTCGACATCTACGCCGACCTGCGGGAGCGCTGGCCGCACCTCGCGCAGCGCGTGGTCCTCGCGACGGCCAACGCCAACACCCAGGAGGTGGCCGAGCTCTGCCAGGCCCACGCGATCCACGTGCTCGAGAAGCCCGTGCGCATCGGCGACCTGCTCGAGTGCGTTCAGAGGCGCGGCTACACCGACGACTAAGCCGTTATGCGGCGATAGGCCGCATAACAGGGGCTCAATGAAGCCGACCGCGCCGCGGAGTCAGCGGTCGCGGCGGAGGGTAGCGAGAGGCGCGGCGGCTTATCGAGCCGGTGTAGCGGACCGGGCCACATGACCGGGGCTCATCAACGCGAAAACGGGGTCACGCGAACGCGAAAACGGGCGCGAAAACGGGGTCGCGAAAACGGGGTCAAATGTGCACACCTGGCCCCACCACCGTTCCACCACACGTTTGCGCGAGATCCGGCCGGCGATCGGGCTGAGCGAGGATTCACTGAATCACCGCTCATTGACACCCTGCGTCATCCGTCCTACAAGCTTCGCGGCGTGGGGAAAGGAATTCCGACCAACACGGAGAACTCGATGGCACGTACCGTGAAGACCGCCGCCGTGCTTGGTGCGGGCGTGATGGGGAGCGGGATCGCGGCACACCTGGCCAACGCCGGTGTGCGCGTTCACCTGCTCGACATCGTCCCGCGCGCCAAGGACGGCAGCCTGCCTGAGGACGAGGCGGCGAGGAACCAGCTCGCCGCCGGCGCGATTGCGAAGGCTCTGAAGACCAAGCCGAAGGCCTTCGCCAGCCCCGAGCGGGCTGCGCTGGTGACGGTCGGCAACCTCGAGGACCACCTGGACCGTCTGAAGGACGTGGACTGGGTCATCGAGGCCGTGATCGAGAACGTCGACATCAAGCGCACGCTCTTCAAGAAGCTCGCCGACTACCTCCCCGACCACTGCGCGCTGACGAGCAACACGAGCGGCATCCCGCTCGACGACCTCACCGCCGAGATGGACGAGGGGCTGAAGAAGCGGACCTTCATCACCCACTTCTTCAACCCGCCGCGCTACCTGCGCCTCGTGGAGGTTGTGTCCGGGCCCGCCACCGACAAGGAGCTCGTCGAGGACATCGCCGACTTCTGCACGACCCGCCTCGGCAAGGGCGTCGTCTGGGCCAAGGACACCCCGAACTTCATCGCCAACCGCATCGGCGTCTACGCCGTGCAGCTCGCGATGAA
>CAZQPP010000014.1:0-33755 GCA_964594295.1 uncultured Myxococcales bacterium
GGCACGCGCGACCACGGTGTGCCCGGCCCATGCCCAGAGCGCGAGGGAGTAGATCGCGATGGCCAGGCCGATGTCGCCGTGCTGCTCGAGGGAGACCCGCCCGCCGTAGACCACGATGGAGATCTCGGTGCCCGCGCAGGTGAGCGCGACCTGTGCGCCGAGCGCGAGGACCAGCATCCGCTGGAGCGCCTGGGTCAAGATTCGGTGGGCCTCCTCCGGGCGCCCGGTCTGAGCGAGACGGGACACGGTGGGGTAGGCGGCCAGGGCGGCGGCGAAACCAAAAACGCCCACAGGGACACGAATCAGAGCTTTTGCGTAGCTGAGAGTAGCAACTCCTCCCTCGCCCACCAGCGAGCCCTGGCGGCGCAGGAGCCAGTCGTCGACGATCACGATGGAGAAGCCCAGCATGATCGGGAGGCTGCGCAGCAGGTAGGTCCGGACGTCCCTGTGCGCGAAGGGCAGGATCGGGCGCCAGCGAAGCCCGGCCCGCGCGTTCCCAAGGAGAACCAGCCCGAAGGGTCCCGCGGCGGCGCCCACAAGGACTCCCCACGCGAAGCCCTCCGCCGAGCGCCCGATGAGCCCGCCTCCGATGATGAAGGCGTTGTAGACCAGGGGGGCCAGGGCGGGGAAGGCGTGGCGATCCCGCGCCTGGAGAGCCGCCGACAGGAGCCCGCCGACGAAGTGGAACACCTGCGCAAAGAGCACGATGCGGGAGAGGTAGACGAGCTCGCGGTGCTGCTCGGCGTCGAAGCCCGGGGCCGCGAGCGCGGCCAGACGCGGCATGAGCACCCAGAGCACCGGCAGGGTGAGCACGAGGAGGAGCAACAGCACGTTGGCGACCGCGCTGAAGGACTCCCAGGCGCCGTCCTCGTCTCCTCTCTCGATGTAGGCCCCGAAGATGGGGATGAAGACGATGCTCAGCGCCCCCGCCGCGAGCAGGTAATAGAGGAAGTCGGGGACGATGAAGGAGGCCCAGTAGATGTCCGCCGCCTTGCCCCCGCCGAGGACACGCCCCAGCACCGCCTCGCGCAGGAGACCGACGACCTTGGTCATCAGCATGGAGGCCTGCCAGATAAGCGTTGCGACGACGATGCGGCGAGTCATGTGGCTCCTGGTGAGCAAGAGTAATGCCGTTCGGCTCGCGCGGCACTTTTCCCATGGGCCGGCAGACGCTATGGGTGACCCATGAGCGTGTTGGCGAAGAAACGAGTCGGCATCCTCGGTGTCGGGAACATGGGCGGCGCGATCCTCCGCGGGTTGATCTGCGGTGGCCACGTGCCGGCCGAGCAGGTCGTCGGCAGCCGGCCCGACTACGAGGTCTTGGAGGATCTGGTAGCCGAGCTGGGCTTTCGAGCCACCCCGGACAACGGCGAGGTCGCTGGCGAGGCCGACGTGCTGGTCGTTGCCCTCAAGCCGGGTCTCGTCGTCCCGGTCCTCGAGGAGGTGCGAGACGCGGTGCGCGCCGAGCTCGTCATGAGCGTAGCGGCCGGCGTGCCCACGTCGCGCATCGAGGCCGTGCTAGGGCGCCCCTGCCCGGTGGTCCGCGCCATGCCCAACACCCCCGCCCTCGTCGGACGGGGCGTGACCGCCTACTGCGGAGGACACCACGCCGGGCCGGGCGCCCTCGCCCTCGCCGCGGCGGTGCTCGGCGCGGTCGGAGAGGCGGTCGAGGTCGAGGAGGCCTTGATGGACGCCGTCACCGCCACCTCGGGCAGCGGCCCCGCCTACTTCTTCCGCCTCGTCGAGCTGCTCGCGGCGGGCGGAGAGCGCGCGGGGCTCCCCCGAGAGCTCGCCGCCCTGCTCGCCCGCGAGACCTTCGTCGGCGCTGCGCGCCTCCTCGACGAGCGAGGCGCCGAGGCCGCTGCGCTGCGGGTCGAGGTCACGAGCCCGGGAGGGACCACCGAGGCCGCCCTGCGCGTGCTCGACGAGCAGGGGCTCGAGGAGCTCATGGCCGAGGCCGTCGCCGCGGCGACCCGCCGCGGCGAAGAGCTCGGCAGCGCCTAGGCCGGCCCTTGGACAACGTCGCCCACACCCTGGTCGGAGCCGCGGTCGCTCGCTCGGGCTTCGCAGAGCGCCTCGGCGCCAAACGAGCGACGTGGACCGGCGTGATCGCGGCAAACGCCCCCGACCTCGACATCCTCCAGCTCCTGTGGGCCTCCCGGACCGACTACATCTTCGAGCACCGCGGCATCACCCACAGTTACCTGGGCTGGGTCGCCGGCTCGGCCCTCCTCGCGCTCGCGCTCAAGGCCGTCTGGCGGGACGCCGCGCTGCGTCCCCTCCTCGCGCTCTGCGCCCTCTGCTGGGGCAGCAACCTGGCCCTGGACGTCATCACGAGCTGGGGCACCATGCTCGCCCTCCCCTTCACCGACGAGCGCTTCGCCTTCAACTGGGTGTTCATCGTAGACCTCGTCTGCGTCGCGCTCGTCGCCGCCCCCTGGCTCCTCCGGCGGTGGATCGCGGAGCGCACCATCTTCCGGGCCTCCCTCTTCGCCCTGGCCGTGTACCTCGTCGGCTGCGCCGTGGCGCACACGTCGGCCGAGGCATCGCTCGAGATGCTGGCGCGCGCCGAAGGCGTGGAGGTCGAGGAGACCTACCCGGCGCCCTTCGCCCCCTTCCTCTGGAACGGCGTGGCGGTGGACGGCGAGCGCGCCTACCAGGCCGACATGACCATGCCGTGGGTGCCGGGCTCCTTCGCCCACTCCCAACCCCATAACCGAAACCACCCGGCGGTGAAGGCCTTCAGCGCCACCGAGGAGGGCGTCCGCTTCCACGCCTGGGCCCGCTCGCCGGTGGCCCGCGTGGTCGACCTCGAGGGCGGCCGCGTGCGCCTGGAGCTGAGGGACCTGCGTTTCGAGAGCGGCCTGGCCAGGCGCGTGGGGCGCAAGAGCTTCGAGTACCACGTCGAGCTGGCCCCGGACCGGGAGCGCGGCTGGCGTGTGGTGTCGGGAGGGGCCTTCGTCAAGTAGTCGCGGAGCTGCGGCTGGCTCAACGGGGGCTCGCTGCCGCCACCTCTTCCAGCGTCCGGTTCGGCCTGTCCTCGGCCGACGCCGACAGCCACACCGCGAAGAGCTCCCGCTTCTTCTCCAGCGGAACCCTCAGGTCGGGCTGGCGCGCGCGCAGCTCGTCCGGCACGCCCTCGTCGTGCGGGTCTACGAGGTCGACGCCGTGGAATTCGATGTTCAGCCAGGGCTCCCGCACGAGAGAAGGGAGGAACAGGCGCAGGCCGCGCTCACCGTAGAGGCTGAAGAACGTGCCGATCGCCGGGAGGCGCAGCAGGCCGATGACGCTCATCGGCAGCTCTGTGAGGCCGCTCGGGTGCCGGTAGGGGTACCGTGACCTCAGGGGCGCACCGAGCTCTCCGGTGATGGAGGCCGAGCGGTGTCCGGTCAGCGCGCCCTTGAGCATGGCCGCCCACTTGGCGGCGAAGTAGGGAGGCGAGGGGAAGCGGCTCGAGGAGTAGAGCGCACCGCTGCTCCGGATCGCCTCGATCAGGGCGGGGCTCAGGTTGTAGCCCGGTGCGCGGAAGCCGCGTGGGGCGCGCCAGGCCGCCTCCCGGAGCACCGAGGCGGCTCGGATGAGGTCGGCCTCGATCTCATCGGCGGGCAGCCGGGACAGAGCGTAGTCGTGGGAGAATGAGTGGGAGGCCACCTCGTGGCCCTTGGCCACCATCTCCTCGACGATGCTCCTCCGGCGCCGGGCTTCGCCGAGGGTCGCGGCGCCACCCTCCTCGACCGGCACGAGGTCCGAGGCCACGATGAAGAAGGTGGCGCGCAGGGAGAGGGCGTCGAAGAGATCGAGGAAGCGGGGCACGCCGAGATCCCAGACAGGATCCGTGGCACCCGGCGCTGCAGGCGGGAGGCCCCAGATCGCCCGGTAGAACCGAAGCGCGTCTACGTCTACGTTTACTGCCAGGACGGGGTCGGGTGTGGTCCCGCGGCCCAGCACGGCTGCTCAGAGCTCCTTGCCGAGGCGGATCGCCACCACCAGCCGCGTGAGGTTCTTGAGCACGTTGGGCACCCGCCGGAAGAGGTCGATGGAGGGCTTGCGCTTCTCGACTATCTCGACCGGGATCTCCAGAATCCGGAGCTGCCGGCGCTCGGAGCGGATGACGAGCTCGCTCGCGAAGAGGTCCTTGTCTACGATGCACTCGTCGACGATGGAGAGGACGCGCTCGCGGTGGAAAGCCTTGAGCCCATGGGTGTCGGTGCCCTTGAAGTCGAGGAGCAGCTTCAGGAGCAGGTTGATGCCGATGGTCGCCACGTGGCGCATGAAGGGGCGCTTGTCGAGGGCGTCCGCGTGCAGCTTGCTCCCGATGACCATGTCGCATTGGTCCGACTCCAGGATCGCCATGGCGCGCTCGTGGAAGCCGGTGTCACAGATGTCTATCTCGTCGCAGAGAACGTAGCGGCCGCGCGCGGCCTTGATACCGCGCCGGAGGGCGAGGCCGTAATTGGGCTCGGAGGTCCTGAGCACCCTCACCGCCGGGATCTCCCTCTCGAGGGTGAGCGCGATCTCCACGGTTCGGTCGGTGGAGCCGTTCTCGGTGAGCAAGACCTCGTAGGCCCAGCCGAGGGCGTCGAGCCGATCGACGAGCTCGATGACAGCCGCGCGGAGCAGGGCCTCCTCGTTGTAGATGGGGATGATGACGCTGACGTCGGGGTCTCTCTCGGCGACCGCACGTCCCCGCTTGGCGCGGCTCTTCGACGAGGTGGATCGCGACCTGCTCTGGGTCTTCGTGCTCACTTGCTCTCCTCTCTCTCTGCGGCGATCTCGCGGGCCGCGCGCATTCCGTCGAGCAGGGCGTCTTCCATGCTGGAGTACACCCACGCGCCGTACCGGCCCGTCGAGATGATGCCATGGCTGCGAAGCCACGGCAGTATGCGCGCCAGGGCCTCGTCGTAGCGGTCGTCGAAGATGACGTAGCCGTAGGGGATGGTCCGCACATCCTCCACGAGGATGTCGCTCTCCTGCGAGATGACGCCCAGCTTCTTGAACAGAGCCCTGACGGCCTCCAAGACCTGGTCGTCGGGCAGGTCGTGGTCGTTGCCGACCTCGACGTAGAGCGAGCTGCAGCCGGGCGGAGCCAGCGTCGGCATGGCGTTCGACGAGCAGCCCACGCGGTACACGGGGAGAGCCGGGTCGGGGAGGTAGAGCCAGTGGACCCCGTCCAGGATCTCGCCGCGCACGCCGTAGTTGATATACCGGAGCCGGGTGCAGCGCAGCCAGCTCCTGGCCTCGCGGATCTCCTCGGGTGCGTCCTCGACGAGGTCCACCAACACCGGCAGGGGGACGCTGCTGACGAAGCGCCTGAAGGAGATCCTCTCGCCGGAGACCTCCAGCCATCGCTCTGAGCTGCAGATGCGCTCGGGCGCGGCGTGGCAGCGCACCTCGTCGACACGCTCGAGCATGGCGGTCGGCAGGGCCTCGATGCCCCCGCGCTTCGGGTACACGAAGCGCACGTTGTAGCCCGTGGACACGTTCAGACCGAAGGCGCCGCGGACGATCTGCTCGAGGTTGGGGCGGGGGAAGAAGCGCCCGCACCAGGCGGCGCTGATCTCCGTCGGCTCGCAGCCCCAGAGCTTCCGGTTGTAAGGGACCATGAACTCGTCGGTGATGCCGTCACCGAAGAGCGCCCTGCTGTACTCCAAGAAGTTCTTGGGCTCCGGCCTCCGATCCCGCTCCATGTGGGACGCGACGGCGTCCCAGACGCAGCGGAATATCACCTCCGGAGGGAGCCCGTAGAGGTTCCCCTGGAAGGGGAACTCGGTCACAACGTCGTGGCTGTAGACCTTGCTTCGCCGCGCCACGAAGGCCAGGTTGTCCCCGAGGAGATCGGCGACGAGCGCCTTCATGCGCTCGTCTCTGAGGTGCAGCCAGTGCCCCGTGTAGTCGAAGTAGAACCCGTCGCGCCGCTCCGTCCTCGCCAGCCCGCCGGGGCGGCTCTCCTTCTCGAGCACCAGGTAGTCGGAGCCCAGGTGGAGCGCGGCCGAGAGGCCGGTGAGCCCGGCTCCAAGGATGATGGCGTCTACGTGAGGCATGAGCTACTCCGGCACCGCCGCCTCGGCGACCAACGAGAGCCCGAGGGGCACCCCGACGCGGCGCTCCGCCCAGAGCAGGGGCCCGGCGACGCGGTTGTAGAGGCGCAGCATGCGCAACGAGATGTGGTCGCGGCCCAAGAGCTTGGCGTTCACCCACCAACCGGGCACTCCGAGGGCGTTGAAGTAGAGGAGGCGCTTCAGCTCGAAGCCCTGCTCCGCCAACAGCTTGGAGAGGTTCTCCCGCGCATAACGACGGTGATGGCCGATCTTGGAGTCGAAGGGCCCGTAGAGCCACATGCCCTGGGGCACGAGCAGGATCATCCGCCCGCCCGGCTCGAGCACGTCGCGCACGTTGCGGAGCGCCTCGCCGTCGTCTTCGATGTGCTCCAAGACGTTCACGAAGACAACCGTGTCGAAGCTGCGGACGAGCCCGAAAGGCTCGGTCACGTCCCAGCGGGCCACCTCGAGGCTGCCGCGGTTGCCGAAGCGGGAGCGGAGGCGATCCAGGGCCTTGTCGCTCACGTCGGTGGCCATCACGTCGCCGTGCTGCAGCAGGAAGGCGGTGAGGTTGCCGTTTCCCGCGCCTATCTCGAGGATGCGCCGGCCCAGCATGGGCCGGAAGGTGCGGTACATGTGGTCGGTCAGGGTCGTGACCGTGGAGAGGTCCTCGAGCACCTCCGCCTGGGCCTCTTCCGGCTTGAGCGCCCTCCCTCCGCCGAGCCCGAAGCGCGCCACGTCACGCAGCGCCTGCACACCGTGCCACCAGCGGACCTTCTTGCCCTCCGCGTAGGAGCGGCCCGCATAGGAGACGGGGACCTCGTAGATGCGCGCGTTGAGGCGCGCCACCTTGGCGATCACCTCGACCTCGAAGCCGAACTCGTCGGACTCGAGCTCGAGGGCGACCAGCAAATCGGGGCGGAAGGCCTTGTAGCCGCACTCGACGTCGGTGAGGTTCAGGTCCGAGAGCGCGTTCGACACCGTCGTGAGCACCCTGTTGCCCACGGTGTGCCAGAAGTACAGCACACGCCGCGAGGGGCCCTGGAAGCGCGTGCCGAACACGACGTCGGCCCGCCTCGACAGGATAGGCTCGAGCAGCCTCGGCAGATCCGCGGGGTCGTACTCGAGGTCCGCGTCCTGGATGAGGGTGATCGAGCCACGCACGGCGTCGATGCCCGTGCGGACCGCCGCTGACTTGCCCCTGTTGCGGTCGTGGTGCAGAGCCCGGATCTCCACGTCGCGGAGCGCCGCCTCGGCGTCCTCTACCCCGAGGCACCTCAGGTCCTTCGCCATGGCATCCGCCGGGCGCAGGGCGAGCTCGTCGCAGAGGTCTCCGGTGCCGTCGACCGAGCCGTCGTCGACGAGCAGGATCTCGAGCCGCGGCACGGGGAGCTCGGCCGCCACGACCCGCGCGACAATTGTCTTGAGCGTCCCGCGCTCGTTGTAGCAGGGGACGATGATGCTCAGGAGGTCTTTCTTCGGTCGGCCTCGCATGGGCTGCGGACCATTCCACGTCGGGCTGGTGGTGGCAATCCGGGATTCCGGCCCGGAGCGGCCGCCGGTGGTGTCTGGCCTACGGGGCCGAGCCATTTCCAGGACAAGCCATTAGCCATTAGCTGTTGGCCATTAGCTCAGACATGGTCGGCACTTGAGAGAGTAGGCATGTTCATCCGAAACGTGATCTCGTGGCTGCCATGGGAGAGGCAAGAAGGGATGGGGAGCGCGGACCGGCGGCTAACGGCTAACGGCTAACGGCTAACAGCTCGATCCACGGCTCGTTGCCCCGCAACCAGGACACCACCCGGCCGCCTGGCGGCGACGGAACGGGCTGATAGCCGGTAGCTGACAACTACCCGCCAGGAAGCCGACGACGAGGCCCGGCGGAATCCTGGCGGGTTGATTTGTCGAATAGAGGACCCAGATTGGTCCGGGTGGGCGAGAGCCCTCGCCAAGACCACCGACCCTATCCCGAGCAGATCGCGCACGGCGCGCCAGGAGCACCCATGATCACATTGCCTGAGCTTCCCTTCGAGCAGAACGCCCTCGAGCCCCACATGTCCCGCGAGACGCTCGAGTACCACTACGGCAAGCACCACCGCGCCTACGTAACCAACCTCAACGCCCTGATCGAGGGCACCGAGCTGCAGGACCTGCCCCTCGAGGAGCTCGTGCTGAAGACCGAGGGCGGGACCTTCAACAACGCCGCGCAAGCCTTCAACCACGGCTTCTTCTGGAGCTGCCTCAGCCCCGACGGCGGCGGCGCCCCCACCGGCAAGATCGGCGAGCTCATCGACCGCGACTTCGGCTCCTTCGAGGCCTTCAAGCAGAAGTTCACGGAGACGGCGGTCAAGACCTTCGGCTCGGGCTGGGCGTGGCTCGTCCAGAACAACGAGGGCCGTCTCGAGCTCGTGAGCACCAGCAACGCCGGCACGCCCCTGACCGAGGGAAAGACCCCGCTCCTCACCTGCGACGTCTGGGAGCACGCCTACTACATCGACTACCGCAACGCCCGGCCCAAGTTCGTCGAGGCCTTCTTCAACCTGGTAAGCTGGGACTTTGTCGCGAGTCAGGTGAAATGACAGAACCCGCCCTCGCCGCCAAGACCCCCATGGTGATGGAGCTCGAGCCGGGCACCTACTACTGGTGCTCCTGCGGACTCTCGGAGAACCAGCCCTTCTGCGACGGCTCCCACCAGGGCACCGACTTCAGCCCGGGAGAGTTCGTCGTCGAGAGGAAGAAGCGCTTCGCCTTGTGCCGTTGCAAGCGCACGGAGAAGCCGCCTCTGTGCGACGGCTCACACACGAAGTTCTGAGCGCGCTCCCCACGTCGCGAGGGCGGCGTGGGGCGCCGCTGCTCGGCGCTGGAGCGCAAGCGCACCGTCACCTGGACCGGAGCCGACAGCCGGGATCATCCCCGCGACCGGCGTAGACCTGGCTGCCACACTGTGGCATCACCCTGCCGTGCGTCGCGGTTGTGCGCCTTCCCGAGGCGGTCGGACGTGTCGCCCACGAGCAGAGCATTGCTCATCGTAGCCCTGGCCCACGTGCTGCACGTGCTCGACTACCCCTTCCTTCGCGACAAGCCGGAGTATGCGCTCATCGGGTTCACGGTGGGCGTCATGGTCGTGCTCGCCGTCGCCGTCCTGGGGCCGGTCTGCGCGGCGGAGGTGCTCGAGCAGCGCACCCGCGAGGAGCTGTCCCGCAGGGCGACCCTCCTCGAGCGTCAAAACGAGCAGCTCGAGGACTTCGCCCACGCCGCCTCCCACGACCTGCGCGAGCCCCTCAGGCACCTCGTCCTCTACAGCGACCTGCTCGAGCAGAGCTTCCCCGAGCGGCGCGGGGATGAGCAGCACGCTCACGTGGAGCAGATTCGCAGCGCCGCCCTTGGGCTGGAGACGCGCGTCGGGAGCATGCTCACACAGATGCGCAGCTCGTAGCCGCGGCGTCACCTGAGACGAATCAGGACTAACAACAAGACATTTCGCTGGCGAAACACCCCGCGTAGGGCGTTTCGATTTCGAAACGCCCGCCACGCCAACCACGGGAATTGTCACAGCTTCGGCAGGCACCCGCGTCCCAAGGAGAGTGTGGACGCCCGGGGAGCTTTGTGGCATGTCTCAGCTGGGAGTCAGAGTCGTGCCAAAGCCTACCGTGGCAGTGGTGTTTTCGTAGATGGACACCGTCCAGAACCTGCTGGTCCTTTACTGCGGCGTGATGCTCGTGAACCTGTGCATCGCGATCCTGCAGTGGCGCTCGAGCCGGAGCCGCATGCACGGGAACCTCCTGGTCTTCTGGAGCGCCACGATCGTGGCCTTCCTCGCGCAGGCGGCCCTCACCCAGAACCACCTGGCGATGACCTCCGGCTTCTCCCTGGCCTTCTTCACGAACCTCTCCCTGGCCTACGTGGTGGCGGAGGTGGTCGCCGTGCCGCTCTCGTGGCGGCCCCTCGCCGTCTTCATTGGGGCCGCCTGGTGCGCGAGCGCCGCTCTCTTCGCCTTCGGCGCCCCCTTCTGGGCCGTGGCCGCGCCGGTGGCAATCGGCAACGCCATGCCGGTCATCGCGGTGCTCATGCGCGCCTTCCCGAAGTGGAGCGCGCTCTCGCGCATCGACAAGGCGCTGCTCGTCGCCTCGGTGCTGGAGGCGCTGCACACGCTCGACTACGCCCTCTTGCGCGACAAAGAGGATCTCGCCGCCCTCGGTTTCACCATCGGCATCCTCGTGGTGCTCGCCATCGCCGTCCTCGGCCCGACCTGCGCCGCCGAGGCGCTCGGGCGCCGCTCCCGGGAGGCGCTCACCCGCCAGGCGGACCTGCTCGAGCGCACCAACCAGCAGCTCGAGCAGTTCGCCCACGCGGCCTCCCACGACCTGCGTGAGCCCCTCAGGCACCTCGTGCTCTACAGCGACCTGCTCGACGAGAGCCTGCCTGCCGAGGCGCCCGAGGAGAGCCGCACCCACGTGCAGCGCATTCGCGAGGCCGCGCTGCGCCTCGAGTCCCTCGTGCGGAGCATGCTCGCCCACGCCAGGAGCGGGCACGCCGAGCCCACGCTAGCGCGGATCGAGCTCGACGCGTCGCTCCGCAGCGCCCTCGAGGCGCTCGGCAACGCCGTCGAGAGTACTCGAGCCGAGATCCATGCAGAGCCCCTGCCCTCGGTCGTCGCCGACCCCGACATGATCACCCAGATCTTCCAGAACCTCATCGGAAACGCCTTGCGCTACCGTGGCGACGCCCCTCCCCGGGTAGCGGTGAGCGCAGGCAGAGAGGGCGGCTCCTGGCGAGTCTCGGTCCGCGACGAGGGCGTCGGCATCCCGGCCGAGCACCGCGAGCGCATCTTCGAGCCCTTCTTCCGCCTGTACCCCGCGAGCAAGGACGGGGGCACGGGCGTCGGGCTGTCGATCTGCAAGCGCCTCGTGGAGGCCCACGGTGGAGAGATCACGGTGGCCTCTGCGCCGGGTGAGGGCAGCACCTTCACCTTCACCATCCCGGTCCGGGACGAGCCGTGAGCGCCGAGCCCGCCCTCCGCGTGCTGCTCGTAGAGGACAGCACCGACGACATCTACTTCATCCAGTACGCCCTCGATCGATCGTCGACAGCGGTGGAGACCGCGGTAGCCCAGAGCGTCCCGGAGGCCCTGGATCTGCTCCGAGGCAGGTCGGCCGCCGGTGTCGATCTGATGCTCCTCGACCTGAACCTCCCGGGCGCCTCGGGCTTCGAGCTCCTGTACGCGTTCCAGAGCGAGCCGGCGCTGCGCCCCACCCACGTGGCGGTCATGACCTCCTCCACCCTGGAGGAGGACCGCATCCTCGCTACCGACCTGGGCGCCGACGGCTTCCTCACGAAGCCCGCGCGCTTCGACGCGCTTGTCTCCATGGTCAACGAGCTGCTGAAGACGCTCGCGCCGCCCGAGTAGGCTCGCCGAAAGCCACCGCCTCAGGGCGGGCCCGCGCTGATGGGCTGGCTGTAGCCCCCGGCGTCTGCCCCTTCACCCGCGGGTTCAGAGCTCTCCCGCGACCTCCACCGCGCACCCGAGCTTCAGGAACCAGAGCTCGAAGCGCGGCCTCTCCTCGAGGCCGAGGGCCCCCTCCACGGCCCTGGTGTAGACACGGGCCTGGGTGCGGTAGCGGGCGGCGCGGGCGCGTGCTTCGCTCTCGTCCCGGACGGCGTCGGTCTTGAAGTCGACAACGAGGGGCGCGCCGCTCGCAGGATCCCGCAGCAGGAGGTCTGCGGTCCCGACGACCGCGCCGACAGCCTTGTCGCCATCGCCCGGGGGCGCGAGCAGCGGGAGCTCGCGAGCGAGGACCTCGGAGGCGAAGAGGCGCCGGCACAGGGGCGAGCGCGCGAACGCTCGCAGGATGGACGAGGCCGACTCGAGACAGGGGCCGCGCAGCTCCTCTCCGAGCTTCGCCGGGAGGAACCTGCTCAGGCGGGCCGCCACGGCCTCTACCGCCTCCGCCGGGGGGAGGTCGAGGTCGAGGAGCTCGAGGGCGCGGTGCACGGCGACGCCGGTCGCCACCGCGAGGGAGCGGCGCGCCTCGTCTTGCTCTGCAGAGGCGGGCGCGAGTCCGTCCTCCGCGACCTCGCTCGCGGCCCCCGCGAGCTCCGGCGCGTGGCCTCCTGCGAGCCGGGTCACGCTCTCCAACATGGGGAGCTCACGGCGCTCGGCGGCTTCGGCGCGAGCGGCGCCGAGGGTTGCAGCGTCCGCCTCGATACGCTCGAGCCACCCCGCCAGCCACGGGGGCTGCTCGCGGCCGAGGCCTGCACCCTGCCTGGCGCCGGGAGGCTGGAGCTGGCGCCAGCGCACGCCGTGACCGTCGACGGGCTCCGGGGCGAGGAAGGTGCCCTGCTCGTCGAAGAAGGGATAGCGGCCGCTCAGGAGCTGGGCGTGCGAGGCGGCGGCGTCGGGCTCGACCGGCGCCAGGGGCCACGCGCCGGTGACCACCAGGCGCCGCTTCGCGCGCGTCAGCGCCACGTAGAGGGTGCGGATCAGCTCGCCTCGGGACACCAGCTCACGGCGGGCGCAGGCCTCGGACCAGGCGTCGGAGGCCGCGCCGAAGAGGCAGAAGGCGAGCCGCCCGTCGTGCCGGGACACGTCGCGGTTGACGGTGCTTTGGCGGCGCAGGCCGCGCTGCACGTCGACCAGGAAGACCTGCTCCCACGCGAGGCCCTTCGCGGCGTGGATCGTCGACAGGGTCACGGCGTCCTGCGTGTCGCCGGTGTCGACGCTCTCGTCTGTCGGCGCGTCGAGGCGGTGCCGCAGCTCCGCGGCCACCGCGTGTGGACCGCCGCTCGTGTCGTTCAACACCTCGCGCAGCACCTCGAAGAAGCGCTTCAGGCGCGCAACGCGGTGGCGGCCGAGGTGACGGGAGGCCTCCACGGGCTCTGCCAGGGACAGCGCTCTCAGGCGCTCGACGAAGGTGTCTGTCGGATCGGAGCGCGCGGAGGCGCGCAGGGTGGCCAGGGTGCGGATGCCCATGCGCAGGCCCGCGGGCCAGTCGGGGAGGTCCGAGACCAGGGCCGACGCCCGTGTCTCGACCCTCGCGGCGGCCTCGTCGACGAGGCGATCCAGCTCGGCGAGAGCCTCGGGCCGGGGCTCGTCCAGGGCTACGAGGCGCTCGGGCAGGCCCAGCTCCCAGAGGGGCCACCACGCGGCGTCGGGCACGCCGGGGGCCGGTGAGCGCAGCCACGCGACCGCGCTCAGGAGATCACCCCGGTCGAGGATGGCGCTGACGAGGGACACCGCGTCCTGCACCTCCCGCCGCTGGTAGTAGCTCCGCTCGCCCCTGACCACGTAGGGCACCCCGTGAGATCTCAATGCGTCGAGCCAGATCTCGATGGCGCTGGTGGTGCGCATGAGCACCCCGACATCGGCCCACGCGCAGAGCCCGGCGTCGTGAAGAGCCCTCAGATGCCGCGCGAGGGCGTCGGCCTCCCGGAGGCGGGCGTCTCCGGCGCGTACGATGTCGAGGTGCTCGGGGAGGCCTCTCCTTCGGCGGCCCGCGTCGAAGCCGGCCACCCAGTACTCCACTGGACCGCAGGTCTCGCCGGTCTCCTCGGAGGCCGCGACCGTGAATCCCGGCTCCTCCGCGAGAGCCGCGCAGGGCAGCAGGGGCTGGAAGGGCGGCGAGAGCTGCGGCGTGCCGTCCATCACCGGGCCGACGGCGCAGGCCACCTCGTCGAGCACGGCCGGGACCGAGCGGAAGTTCTGGCAGAGAGGGGCCACGCTGCCGCCGGCGGCCTCGAGCTCGCCGACGAAGCCCCTGTAGGCGTCGAGATCCGCCGAGCGCCAGCCGTAGATGGACTGCTTCGGGTCTCCCACGACGAAGAGGCCCGGGCGCTCCCCCGGGGCCGGGTCGAGCCCGAGCATTCGCACGATCTCGCACTGCACGGGGTCGGTGTCCTGGAACTCGTCGACGAGGAGCTGGTCGATGCGCTCGCGCACGGAGCGCAGCACGGCCTCGTTGCCCGCAAGCAGCCCCCGTACCCGCCCGAGCAGCCCGTCGAAGGTCATGACTCCACGGCGTCTGAGGGTGTGACGCACGGCGGCAAGCGGCGCCTCGAGCACGGCAGTCAGAGCCGCGAAGCGCTCCGGGAGGAGGGCGCCGAGGGCGCCGGCCCCTCCGAGCTCCTCGAGGGCCGAGACGATCCGCGCGGCGGCGTCTTGCAGCGAGCGCTGCTCTCCCTCGGTCAGCGCGAGCTTGGTGGCGGAGTAGAGCTTGCCCGACGCCCACCTGCCGATCGCCGACTCCAGGCCTCCGAGGGAGGCGGACAGGAGCTCCACCCGCCTGTCGATGCGCTCGTTGTCCCTCAGGCTCTCGCACAAAAGCGAGATCTTCTCCCGGGAGGCCTCGAAGCGAGAGCCCGCGTCGACCACCCTCGACAGGGCCTCTTCGATCGCCAGCAGGTCCTCCCAGATGAGATCAACAGCCCCGGCGACGCGAAGGTCCGGGGCGACCTCCTTGATCTCTTCGGCCGTGACGTCAGCCGAGGCCAGGGCCTCGAGGGCGTCACCCCACTGCCTCGGCCCGATGCCCTCCGACCAGAGGAGCTCGACCTGCGGCTCGAGGCTGTCGACGACCGGCCCCACCTGCTCCGCGAGCACCTCTCGCACGATCTCGCGCAGCGCGCTGCCGTCGGCGTCCACCTCGAAGGAGGGGCTGATGCCCGCCTCGAGCGGCCAGCTCCTCAGGAGCGTAGCGCAGAAGGAGTGGATGGTCTGCACCCTCAGCCTGTCCGCCTCGGCGAGCAGCACCGCGGCCCGCTCCCGCACCGCCGCGTTGTTCGGGTCGACGGCGCCCTCGACGCCGATCACCTCCTGCCCCTCGGCTATGGTCGCAAGGCCCGTGGCGACCCGTGCGCTCATCTCCGCGGCGGCCTTCTCGGTGAAGGTGATGGCGACGACACCGTCGAGGACGCGGCCGGCCGCGTTCTCCTCGCCGTCGTGACGGGACCACCCGGGCCCCAGGCACCAGGCCAGGACGCGCGCCACCAGGGTCGCGGTCTTCCCCGTGCCCGCGCCGGCCTCGATGCAGAGGGGCCGCTCGAAGCAGCGCACGGCGAGGGACCTGGCCTCTCGATCCAGCTCGCGGTGCCTCCCCACGGTGGTGCCTTCAGCCATCGCCGTCACCGACCTCGGGCCCGAGGTCTCCGCGGAAAAGGCGGGCGATCAGCCCGTCCTCCTGCCGCTCGGGCTCCACGTGCCAGCGCCTCCACGCCTCGAAGGCTCGGTGGCGGAGCCTGAGCCGGTGCCCGCTGTCGCCGCGCACGCAGGCTGTCTTGACCTCGCACCACTCGCAGATGCGGTTCGCGGGGACCTCCACGGGCTCCTCACCAGGAGCGCGCCCAGGCCGATCCGGGACCTCGAGGCGGGGTGGGAGCAGGCCGTCCCGCCACATCGCCGTCACGGCCGCGACGACCTCCGCCACGGGGACATCGAGGGCGATCGGGTCCCCCGAGCCGTCCGCCAGCCAGAGCCTGCCGTCCTCCGGCCGCACCAGCGTGACCCTTGCCTCGTCGAGCTCGTGATCGGGTTGCAGGAAGAGGTACTCCCCGGAGACGGGGTGCGCGGACTCCGCCAGAGCGTAGAGCGCTCCCTGCAGCCACCGTCCCTGGCGCATCTGCGTCTCGAGGCGGGCGACCCGGGTGTCGCTCTTCTTGGCTCTAAAAAAGGGGCCGCGTCCGGTCTTGAAGTCTACGAGACGCAGCCGCTCGCCTCCGACGAGGGCCGCGTCGGCGCGGAAGCGGATCAGCGGAGCCCCGCCCTCCAGCGCACCCCCGTCCGCGTTCGTCTCCACCTCCGGGGCCACGACAGAGAGCGGCTTCCCCTTCCACAGGAGCTCAACGCCCCGCTCCACGAAGGGCCGCGACAAGGCCGCGAGCACACGCTCCATGACCGCGCTGCTCCCGTAGCCCTCCCGGCGCGCCACGTGCTGCGCCGTGGAGCGCACGGCGCGCTCCACGGCGGAGTGGCTCGGTGGAGGCACGAGCGCGGGGCCGTCTCCCACAAGATCATCCAGGGTGGCGCCGTCACGCGCGACGACCGGTCCGGGTCGCAGCAGCGCGGCCAGGGCGGCGTGTGCAGCGTCCCCGACGACCCGCGCCTCGATGTCGGGCAAGCCGTCCACGGCGTCAGGCGGCGCCTCGAGCCCCAGCCCCCGGCTCAGGAAGGTCTGCCAGGGGCAGCGCGCGACCGCTTCTAGACGTGTGGCCCACACCTCGCCGGTGGCCTCGTGCGCTCCCACCGGCCAGGGCCCGACGGCTCCGTACCAGGGCGCGAGCGCGGCGCTCCCGGAGAGGGCCTCCGCCTTCGGCGGACGCTCCAGCACGCCCAGGACCTGGCCGCGAAGCCGCGCGTAGGCCTTCGCTTCGTCCTCCTCCCCAGACGTTGGGAGCTTGTTGCGCATAGCGCGCAACTGCGCTCCACGCCCGACTAGGCGCTGCCACACCGGCTGAAGCCAGGGCCCCGCCCCGTTGCCGGCCAGGAGGACCGCCGCCGGCCCCGCCGCCCAGGGGCGGGCGGCCCAGGTGGGGGCCCCGGGCCGGGTGCCCGTGGGGTCGAAGCCGAGGGGGAAAGCTGCGGTCGCGCTCTCGGGCAGGCTCACCCGCCCGGCGAGGCGGAGGCGCTCGAGGAGGGGGCTCGGCGCCGTGGGGCGGCCCTCGCCGTCGGTGCTGCGCCAGGACAGCGTCACCTCGTTCGCCATGCCGAGCAGGTGGGCGAAGAGGTAGCGCTCCTCGGCCCGGCGGGCTTCCGAGCTGCGGAGCTCGGTGAGGGCGGCGCCGAGGCGCTCTCGCACGTCGTCGCCCAGCAGCGGGTCCTCGCGGGCCGCGGCCGGGAAGCTGCCCCGCTCGAGGCCGACGAGGTGGAGCACCTCGAAGGGCACGCCTCGGGCCTGCTCCGCGCTCAGGACGCACAGGCCCCCACCCCGCCCCCCCGACGGCGTCGCGCCGATCTCGCCAAGGCTCTCCTCGAAGGCCAGGGCGGCCTCGTAGGCCTCGCAGCGCAGCTCGGGAGGGGCCTCCTCCGCCACCTTGTCCACGGCGGAGAGCAGGGCCTCCCCGAGGGGGTCGTCGGAGCTCCACCCCAGCGGGCCGGCTATCACGTCTCGCGCCCAGCGAGCGTGCTCTGCCAGCGTCGCATCGCCACCCGGGGTCGCGGCCAGGGCCTCCGCCAGGGCCCCGATGAGCTCCCAGACCGCTGCCATCTCCTCCGCCGGGATCCTGGCTCTCAAGAAGCGCGGCCGCCCGTGGGAGGAGTCGCGCTCGTCCCCCTCCGGCTCGTCGGGGTCGACGGCGCCGGAGGGTCCCGGGAGGCGTGCCCAACGCTTCGATACAAAGGGGTCCGAGGCGAGCTCGGCGGCCTGTGCCAGAGAGCCTGCGCCGACGAGCTTCAGGGCGGCCCGCACGTGCTCGGGGTCTGCGGTGCCGAGGGGGCCGGCCCCCTCCCGGCGCGACGCCAGGGCATCGAGCCAGACGTCGGTCGGGACCTCCGCGCGCTCCCGCAAGAGGCGTAGCACGGCCGCAGCCAGCCTGCCGTGGGGGTGGTGGGAGGCCGGCAGCGAGGGCCCGGTGAAGGGGAGGCCGCGCTCCGACAGGACCCGCCGGAGCGCCGCGAGGAGATCACCGTCCATCCTCCTCGAGACCACGGCCGTCCGCTCCCAGGCCGTGGAGGCGGAGGCGCGGCGCGCCTCGACGCGGGCCGCGAGCTCTCGGATCTCCTCCTCTCTGCCGTGCGCACAGACGGCCACCAGCGAGGTCTCGGAGGCGGCACCCTCCAGCTCGAGCACCGCTCCGAGCGTGCTGACGCGCTTGCGCATGTTGCCGACGAAAGCCGCCGCCCGGGGATCGGGTCCCGCGCTCCCTGCCGGATCCGCGGGCTCGTCGAGGTAGGCCGTCGCCCCGAGACACGAGACAAGGGCTTCGATCAAATCCGCCGCCCTCCCGGTGGCGTTGGGGAAGCCGTAGACGAGCGCCCGCCTCGACGGCAACGCTCCCTCGGGGTCCGCCCGCAGCACTTCGGCGGCCTGCCTGTAGGCCTCGCCGCGGAGCACGAGCCCGAGGTCGCGGCAGCGCCCGGCCACCTCCGCCGCCATCTCGACCAGCTCCCTCGCCCGCGCGAGGGCGGCCGGGCTGCCGGGTCCGGGGCCGTCCAGCTCGGCGAGCGCCGCGGCGACCGCCTCTCCCGGCTCGAGGCCGGCGTCGATGAGGTCGCGCAGGGTGGACCAGAGCGGCCGCCAGCCGTCGTCGAGGTCTCCGAGGGCCGCGCTGATGAGCCGCCCCTCCCGCATGGCCCGTCGCACGATCAGCGGCAGCACGAAGGAAGCTCCGCCGGCCGGGCGGCCCGCTCCCTCGAGGAGCTGCCGGGTCAGGGCCCAGAGCGTCAGGATCTCGACCCCGACCAAGCCGCCGCCCGCGCGGGCGACCAGCTCGGCGGCGACGCGCTCCCGCTGTACCCGAGAGGCCACGACGACCCTGACCGGCCTCGCGAGGAGCTCGGGACGGGTTCGCGCCTCGGCAGAGGTCGCGAGCACGTCGTCGAGGAGGCGGTCCCACAGCGTGCGCGGGCAGGTGGAGATGATCGCCGCCAGGGCGGGCCTCGGGGTCGGGGGAGTCACGTCCCGAGACGAAAGCACGCGCGGGAGGCGAGGTCCAACGGCCCGGGCGAAGACAAGGGCACGGGCACGGGCACGGGCTAGGAGCCCGTCAGCGCTGCGCGCTTAGGGCTCCTAGAAGTCGAACACGAACTTCTCGGGCTCGTAGTCCCGCATGAGCACCTGCTTGCAGGCGCTGCCGTCCTCGAGCTTGTTGATGTCGGATCCGCAGGGGCGCTCGGGCCAGGGGGAGCCCTCCGCCGGCGGCACCTGGCCGTTGCAGGTCCAGATCTCGACCTGCTGGCTGGGCCAGGCGATGGTGCCGACCTCCCACATGTCGTAGCGAACCATGGGGCAGCCGGTGGGGCCGTGCTTCTTCTCGCCGAAGATGAAGATGTAGACCGTCGGAGTAGACATACCGAAGCCGTGGTCGTTCCAGTAGTGCACGCCGACCTTGTAGGTCACACCCGGCTCGGGCACGTTCAGGTTCAGGTTCTCCGGGCCGGCGCCGTCGACGTCATCACGGTCGAGGGAGGGGTCGTCGTCGCCGATGGAGATCTGGCCCCAGTCGTGGGTGACGTAGAACCAGAAGGTGTCCCAGAGGTCGTCGAAGTATCCCTCGGGCACGCCGTCGCCGTGTACGGGCGGGTAGAGGTCCTCGCCGTGCGGGTTCTGGAGGGCGTTGTTGAGGTGCACGAAGTGCAGGTCCATGTCCGAGCCCGCGCCTTGGCCCTCGTCGGTCGGGTCCTCGTCGTTGGGGGTCTCCCAGATGAGCTCGACGTGGATGGCCTCGTCGGGGATGACCACTATCTCGCGGGTCGCGGGCACGCAGGACCAGGCCTCGGCGTCCTTGACCTGCAGCTTGAAGGTGTAGCGGCCCGCCACGTTCACCTCGAACTGGACCTTGGGCGCCGTGGCGGAGGGGTGGAAGACGCTCGCGGCTCCCTTGGGCTGGGTCACCTCCCACTTGTACTGGGAGATGGTGCCCTGGTTGGGGAGGCTGTTCTCTGCGGAGAGCATGAGCTTCGTCTGGGGCGCCACCTCGCTGCCGCCCTCGAGCAGGGTGATGACGGCCGTCGGGCAGGGAGTGAGGGTCCCGAAGCCCTCGACCTCGACCTCCACGGTGCCCTCGAAGGTGTTGGTGTCGATCAGGACCTTGGTCTTGTCGGGGATGAGGTGACCCTGGGTGTCCTTGGGGCTCTCGACGTCGGGGGTGTAGATGACGTCGAAGTGGGCCGTGCCGTTGACGGGGACCGCCTTCGGGGCGGCCGTGGTCGGCCACGCTATGTCGCTGGACTCGACTGTGAACGAGGTCGTGTCGAGGTCGTAGTCCGGGCTGCCGTCCTCTACGAGCTTGATACCGTGGATCTCCAGGGCGGCCTCACCGCAGGACTCGATGTGCACGGGGAGGGCGGCCGGCTTCTGCACCAGCTTCGCGCCGAAGTTGACCGTCGGCGGCTCGACCCTGATGCACGGGCCGCGGTGGTTTCCCTTCAGCGGGATCTGGAGATCCTCGCTGCCGCTGTCGGCGCCGGTGGCGACGTAGATCGAGCCGCTCTGCGGCAGCTCGCTGTCGGGCATGAAGCGGACCGCCATGGTGTAGCTGCCGGCGGGCCCGATCTGGATCGGCGGGTCGAGCTCGAAGGGCGGGCCCGGGCGCAGGGGATCGGCCTCGGAGTTGGGGTCGACGAGGAGCCCGAAGGTGGCGTCGCCGGTGAGCCTCACCTGGACGATGTCGATGGTGGCGTCGCCCGTGTTGAGGAGGCTGACGGTGCGATCAGCGAACTTGTTCTTCTGTACCGCCTGGAAGACCACCTCGCTGGGCGCTGCGATGAGGTTGACCGTGGTCGTGGCGACCTTCACGTTGATGCGCAGCGTAGACGTCTGGGAGTCGTTGCTCTCGATGACCAACGTGGCGCTGCGCTCGTGGGAGTCGTCGTAGCGGCGGAAGCCGATCTCCACCAGCCCGGTGTCTGGCAGGCCGAGCTCCTCGGCCTTGTCCTTGGGGGCGATCCTCGTGCCCGCCGGCGGAGTCGCCTGGAGGAAGAGGGCCGGTCGGGTGCCCTCCTCGCTCGAGGCGGGCTGGTACTCGAGGGTGACGCTGTGGATCTCGAGCACCCCCTGGCCCGTGTTCCGGATGTCGAGCTTCTTGTAGATCTCGCCCCCGATGTCTGTGGCGCCCGGCTGGAAGACGACCTCGGACGGCGTTGTCTCGATGGCCGGCTTCTCTTCGAGGGCGAAGCTGGTCTCGTCACCGCAACCGAAGACGGTCAAGGTGAGAAAGGCACAGGCGAGGGCGAGAGAGGGGCGGTGGAGCAATGACAGGAGCTTCATGGCGTCTCGTCTTCGGAGCGGACCTGCTGCGCCGGCGCCACGGTCACCGCGACCGGGGTCCTCTCAGGGCGCGCAAGCCGGCAGCGGAGGTTAGGCGAAGCACCCTTCCGTGGCAAGGGCTTGCGTCGGATACCCGCGCGCTCTCACGGGATGAGGTTTCCACGCGCGAGGAGATCGGCGGGGTCGAAACGCGATTTCAAGCCCCTGAGCCCCTCCTCGAAACCCGGCGGCAGGTAGGGTGCGACCAGGTCCCGCTTGATCTTTCCGATCCCGTGCTCGCTCACCGGGACGCCGCCCGCCGCCACGACCTTCCGCATCTGGGCCGCGAGCACCTCCTTGGCGGCCGAGCGCACCTTCGCGTCGGGGCAGATCAGGTTCAGGTGGGGGTGCCCGTTGCCGATGTGACCGTAGCCGTAGAGACCCTCGAGCCCCAGCGGCGCGAGGGCCTCCTCGGTCCAGCACAGCAGGGCGTGCAGCTCCTCGATGGGCACGGACCAGTCCGTGCTGAGCTTGGCGCCGCCGCGCTCCCGAGCCAGCTCCGCGCCGCGCCCGTTCAGGGTGTCCGGGACACGGTGGCGCAGCTCGGCGAAGTCCCTGATGGAGCTCCTGTCCGGCAGCACCTGGGCGTTGGCGAGGTCGGCTCCCTCGGCCTCGAGCGCATCGGCGACCGCGCAGAGCTCGGCGTCGAGCTCACCCTCGTCGCGCCCCTCGACCTCCATGTAGAGCCCGCCGGCGGGGCTCCCGGGCATGGTCAGGCGGCCCGCGTGGGGCACCAGGAGCTCGCAGCAGGCGCCGTCGAGCCACTCGATCTGGCGCACCCGCAGCTCCGCGCGTCGACCACGGAGCGCCGCCACCCCCGAGAGGAGCTGCGGTCGCGTCTCGAAGCCCACGAAGAGACCCCGCGTGCGCCAGGTGTCCTCGAGCACACGCAGCTCCACGGCCGTGAAGATTCCCAGGGTACCCTCCGAGCCCACGAGCCAGCCAACCGGATCCTGCAGCGCGACCGGCCCGAGAGCCCTCTTCTCGACGTCGAGGCGGCGGAAGATCCCCACCTCGCCGGTCCCGTCCACCAGCTCGATCCCCACCACGTAGCTGTCCACCGGGCCGTAGCGGTAGGTCGACGCGCCCGAAGCGTTGGTCGCGACGGCGCCGCCTACGGTGCAGTCCGGGGCGCTCGTCGGGTCGGGCGGCAGGTAGAGTCCCTCGGCGCGCAGGTGATCCCTCAGCTCGCCGAGGTTGGCGGCCGCGCCGATCCTGACCGTCTTCGTCTCACGCGAGATCTCGGGCTCGAAGCAGATCGAGGCGAGATCGACGACCACGCCGCTCTCCGCGACCGAGGCCCCGGTGGTGCTCGTCCGCGCCCCGACGGGGAGCAACGGGGTGCCCGTGTCGCGGGCCCAGCGCACGAGATCCTGGAGGTCTGCGACGTCGCGGGGGCGGAAGAGCCCCTCGGGATCGCCCTCGAGCGCGGAGACGTCGTGGCGGTAGGCCTCGAGGATCTCGGGGCTCCGCACGATCCGGGAGGAGAGCCCCTCGGCCGCGCTCACTCCAGCGACCACCGCGCCGGCTGGCGCTTCTTCTTGGTCCGGCGCCTCTTCGGCGGCTTCTTCCGGACCGTCCTCTTCTTCGCGGGCCTGGTCGTCTTCTTCTTCTTCTCGGCGACCGCCTTCTTCGCTGCCGGCTTCTCGGTCGCCGCGGGCTTGGGTACGGCGGGTTTCGCCGCCGGGGGTTTCTCGGCCTCGACGGCCTTCGGCTCCGGCTTCTCGGAGGCCGCCGGCGCAGGTGCGGCGGGCTTCGCAGCGGCGGGCTCTGCCGCCGGCGGCGCCGGCGCAGCGGCTGGTGGGATCGGGGAGGGTGCCACCGCGGCCGCCGCCGGTGCCGCAGCCGGAGCCGGTGCCACGGCAGGGAATGCGGGCGCGGGCGCGACCCCGGTGTCCGTCGCCGCGGGCGAGCCGGCAGCAGCTGCCGCCGCGCCGGAGTCTGCTGCCGGGGCAGTGCCGGGTGCTGCCGCTGCTGCCGCTGCCGCCCCACCGGGATCTCCACTCGCAGAGGCGTCCGTGGCAGGCGTCGCAGGCGCCTTCGCCTCGACAGCGGCCGGCTCGGCTCCCGCGCTTGGGGCCCCGGGCGCGTCTGCCACAGCGGCGGCGGCAGCCGGGGGAGCGCCCTTGTCTGCTTCGGCGACGGGTTGACCCGCGTCCTTGGCTACGAGCGCCGATGGGGCTGCCCGCCGCGCCTTGGGCGGCACCGCCTCGGGCCCCGTCTTGGGATCGTCTCCGGGACCGAGGAACATGGCCGCGGCCAGCACGCCGAGGGTCAGGCCCCCACCCACCCACAAGGGCCAGGTGCTCTTCCCCGGGCGGTCCGGGACCACCGGGCGCTTTGCCTTCGCCACCGAGATCGCCGAGCCGGACTGCAGCTCCGGCTCCGCCGACGTCGAGACAGGCGTCGCCACACGGCCGCCCGCGCCCGCGGGGATGTCATCCGGATCGACCTCTTCGACCAGGGCGGCGGCTCCTTCGGCCAGGACGTCGTCTTCGTCAGGCGCGAGGTCCAGGAGGCTGTCGCCCGGCTCGGGCAGGAGGTCCGCCGGGAAGGGCGCGTCGGCCATGAGCTCGGTGTCCACCTCGTCCCCGTGGTCGATGGGAGCGAGATCCTCCGAGCCGAGGATGGGCTGCTCCGCCGCCGGGATGTGCACTACGAGCGCTTCATCTCCCTCTTCCTCTTCCTCCTCCACCACCCCCATCGAGGCTGAGATCTCCTCGTCGACCATGACGGCCTCCGAGTCGATCTCGACGACGGCCTCCGGCCCCTGCCACGGGTCGATCCGCATGTCGGCGACGCGATCGAGCACGTGCGCGGCCGTCTGCGGCCTCTCGTCGGGGGTCTTGGCCAGCAGCTCGTGCACGAGGGCCGCCAGCTCCGGCGGCGCGTGGGGGGCGCGCTCTTGAAGGGGCACAGGCTGGTCGTGCACATGGGCGAGCAACAGGCGGACCGAGGTGTCGCCCTCGAAAGGCGGCGCACCCGTCAACATCTCGTAGAGGATGGCCCCGAGCGAGTAGAGATCGCTGCGCCCGTCGAGCTGGTTCGCCTGGGCCTGCTCCGGGGAGATGTAGCGCGGCGTGCCGAGGATCTGGCCGGTCTGCGTAATGGACTCGCTGTCGTCGCGCGCGATCTTGGCGATGCCGAAGTCCAAGACCTTGACGAAGTCCGGCACGCCGTAGTGGTGGATCAGGAAGATGTTGTCGGGCTTGAGGTCCCGGTGGACCATGCCCTTGGCGTGGGCCTCGCCGAGGGAGCGGAGCACCTGCACGGCCACGTGGACCGAGCGCTCGGTGCTGAACTCCTCGTGGGTCCGCAGGATCTGACCGAGCGAGTGCCCCTCGAGCAGCTCCATCGCCATGTAGCAGGCGCCGTCCTCGGTGCTCCCCGTGTCGAAGATGCGGACCGTGTTCGGGTGCCGCAGCGTCGCCGCCAGGCGGGCCTCCTGGTAAAAGCGGCGGACCGCGTTCAGGTCGCCGGCGAGGTGACGCGAGAGCACCTTCAAGGCCATGTGCGCGTCGGTCTTGATGTGGCGGACGCGGTAGACCGAGCTCATGCCGCCGCGGGCGAGACGCTCCTGGACCTCGAACTTCTCGTCCACGACGGAGTTGATGAGGGGGTCCAAGCCCTCGGGCTCCGACAGGGACTCCTGCTTGACGGTGGGAGTCCCGTCGTGCGGGCACTGGCGCTTCGTGGTGACGCGCCGGCACTCGGGGCAGACGAAGATGGGCGGCTTGCTCATGGTTGGCTGCCCACAGGATAACCGGGGTCGCGGCGCCGGGAAAGCTTGTTGCGCCGCCGAGATCCGCCACCCCACCACGAGAACGGATTCAACACAGAGACACACCGAGAGAGAGGCACAGAGGAAGGACGGCGACGGCGACGGCTGCCGGGCGCCGGCGTGCGCGCCACCGGCGGAGCGCCGGCTACTGGTAGGACTCCGGCCACACGCAACGGAAGCCCAGCCAGGACAGCACCTTCGCGGGGGGCACCCCCTCCCGCGCTCGGGCACGCGCCTCTATGGGCATCGATGAGTAGCTGCCCCCTCGGATCACCCGCCGGTCGAACTGCTCGCATGGCTCGGCGGCGTCGCAGGGGCCCCGCGGATCCTCGGGGGGCTCTCCGGCGGAGGGGACCGGCAGAGGCCGGTACCAGTCGAGGCACCACTCGCTGACGTTTCCGGTGAGGTCGAGGACGCCGGTGGGGGTGGCTCCCCTCGGGAAGGAGCCAACCGGCGCCGAGCGGGCGTAGCCGTCGTTCAGCTCGTTGTCGAAGGGGTAGGCCGTGCCTTCGCGGCCGGCTGTGCGGTCGGCGAGGTTCGCCAGCGTGCCGTCCGGGCGGTTCTTGCCCCAGGGGTAGGCGCGCGCGTCGCGCCCGGCGGTGGCGACCTCCCACTCGGCCTCGGTGGGCAGCCGCCCGTCCGCGTAGCGGCAGTACTGCTGGGCGCCTTCCCAGTCCACGCAGGCCATGGGGTGGTCTTCGCGACCCCGCATGGAGAAGGGGCACGGCTCGGAGACGTCGAAGTGCTCGCGAGTGCAGACGCCGGCCTCTACGCACCGGCGGAACTGCGCGACCGTCACCTCCGTGCGCGAGATGTGGAAGGGGGACACCCTGACCTTGCGCTGCTCCGCCTCTGCGCGGAAGCGCACCGGACGACAGCGCGCCGGGTTCCTGATCTCCCGCTCGCAGGTCGCAACCAGCGTGCCGATCTCCGCGGCGGGCGTGCCGACATTGACGAGCCCGGCCGGGACGTAGATGCGCTCCTGGGTCGACGCGGTCCGGATGAGCACCTCGCGCGCGTCGGCGAGGTCGGCGTAACGCAGGGCCGCCCGGGCGAGCCTGGAGGCAGGGTCGCGCTGCTGCGCCTGGAGCCTCTCCCTGGCAGACGCCACGAGAGCACGCGCCAGCTCGCCGGCCAGGTCCTCCTGCACGTCGGCCCCCTCGAGGGCGGCTGCGAGGGCGAGCTGCCCGCGCGCCTTGGCCTCGGGCGGCTGGCCTCCGACCTGGGCGAGCCACTCGCGCACTATCTCCGCGAAGAGCAGGCGGGTGCGCTCGTGCCCGTGCTTCTCCATCGAGTTGCGGACGAAACGCACCGCCGAGCCGTAGCGCTGCTCGCGGCGCCGAGCCCTCGCGTTGTCCACGAGAGAGGCCGCCTCGCGGCGCTCCGCCGTGTCGAGGGGGAAGCCGTACTGCTGGATCTCGATCTTCCTCAGGACCGCGTTTGCCCGCGCCTCGAGGTCCTCGCCCATCTTGCGCCCGAGCACGGTACCGAGCAGATCCTCCGCCTCGCTGACCTTGCCGAGCCTGATCAGGGCGTCGCTGCGCAGGATCTGGAACCTCAAGACCACGGCGCGGCCCACCTTCATCGCGATCGCGTCGAGGCGCGCCAGGGCGGCGTCCGGGCGCGCGTTGTTCATCTCGCAGTCGGCGATCTCCATCTGGACCTCGACCCGCTTGCGCTCGATGGCGCCGTCGAGGCTCCGCCAGTAGTAGCAGGAGGTCGCCCGGTCTCCGAGGGAGGCGTGGACCTGCGCGAGGTAGTAGATGACGAAGGGGTGCGGGTAGATGGCGTAGGCCTGGTCGAGCAGCGGGAGCGCGTCGGCTGGCTGGCCCTCCTTGAGCGCGTCCTTGGCGAGGGCGAAGAGGCGAAGGGCCTCCTGCTCCTGCTCCGGGTCCGGCGCCGGAGGGGCGCTCGGCGCTCCAGCCGGGGGCTGCTTGGCTCCCCCTTCGGGCTCGCCCTTCTCCGCCTCACCTCCCTGCTCGGGGGCGGCCTGCCTGTCCTGCCCCGGTTCGGACTGGTCGGGCTCGCCGCCTGGCCCCGGATCCGCGGGCTGGGCGGGTGTTTTGGGGGCGTCCCCACCGGCCGGAGGGGCGCCGGCGGCCAGGAGCGGAACAAGCACCAGGGCCGTCACGAGAGCGGACAGTGTGAGCTTGAAAAGACGGGTCGGCACGATCTCCCCTTCAGTGCATGGATCCGTACCACATCAGCGCAACGACTGCGAAAACGAGGCCCTCCCGCCGGGAGCCGCGGGTGACGGCGCCTGGTGCAGAATGAAGCCGTCGACGACGCCCGCGACGTAGAGGGCGGCGAAGAGGCCGCCGCTGATCCACCAGGTCGTCCTCAGGCCGCGCGCGGTGCCGACGTCTCCGGCGTCGAAGAGCCCGTCGGAGCCGCGCATGCCCTCCACGATGCCGGCGGAGACCAGGCTCGTCCCGAGCGCGAGGCCCTGGCCGAAGAGCATCAGCCAGCCCCGCGTCGGGCGCCCGTGGGTGAGCTGGGGCACGCCGAATGGGAGCAGGTTGACGGCCCACGGGGTCTCCACCGGCACCACCTCCGGGGTCTTCGGTTGCGGCGGCTCGAGCTGGCCGCTGGCCTTGAGCTTTCGCCTGAGGTCGTTGAGGAAGGCGACCATCGGCGCCGGGTAGTAGAAAGGATCCAGCTTGTGATCGGCGTGCTCGAGCAGGAGCGCGGTGAACTCCTCTTTGGCCTGCACCCGCTGGTCCAGCCACCAGTGCGAGGCGGCGAGATACTCTCGGGCCCGCAGGCGCTGCTCCGCGCTCGTGAGGCGCACCTCCGGGTAGAGGAGAGGCCGGAGCAGGAGCACCGCCCGCTCGTAGTCCTGGTAGCGGAAGACGTTCTCCGCGTTGGCGAAGTCGGCGCTGGGATCGCTCTCGGCGAAGGCGGGGGGCGCCTGCCCGAGGGCGGACGGAGAGAGCAGGAGGGTCAGCGCCAGACCGATCCACGTCGGGAGCCGGATCCGTGGACCCAGTGCTCCCATCGCTCAGCCGTCCGCGCGCTGCGCCCGAAGGAACTCGGTGAGCGCCTCGTTGAGGCTCGCCTCGCTGTGGGCGCCGGCCTCGCGATATCGCTCGATGAACTCCTCCACCTCGGCGCGGAAGGAGGGGTCGTGGTGACCTCCGCCGTCTCCGAGGACATCGAGGGCCGCCTCGACGGTGCGCATCGCCTTGCGAAGGTGGCGCTCGTGGTAGCGCTTGCGGATCTGGGTGAGCTCGGCGGCGAAGAGATCCTCGAGATCCAGGGCTCCCTCGGGGTGCTCCACGCGGAAGGCGCCGATGCGCTGCACGGCCTCCTCGCGGAAGGTCTCGGCCCGCTCCTCGTCGATGCCGGCGAGCTCTTCGAGCTCACGCATGAGCTTCTGGTCGGGCTCGACCATGTCGCCGGTCAGGGGGTGGCGCAGGCGCTCCTTTCGCACAGCATGGGAGACGTGCGTGATGTAGCGCTCGAGCAGGGAGACGAACTCGGTCTCTTCGATCAGCCCGAGGGCGCGGCGGATCTCCACGTCGATGAGCTCGCGGTAGCGTGCCCTGAGCATCTCGATGAAGCGCTCGTAGTTGTGGTAGTCGCCGGCCGCCTCGATCTGCAAGAAGGCGTAGAGGGAGCGCTCCTCTTTGATGAAGTCGCTCAGCTCGGAGATCAGGGCGAGGGGGCTGAGGCACTCGAAGTCTTTGCGACCGGCCGCGCGGAAGAGGATGCTCTTCATCTCTCGCGGGCTGGCCCCGAAGAGCCCCTCGTAGATGGTGTCGGACTCCGACTCCTCGTAGAGCTCTTGGAGGATGCTCCGAAGATCGGCGCCCTGCTCGGTGGTGGCCCACTCGGGGATGCGGCCGTGGGCGTAGAGATCGGCCTTCTCGAGGGGGCCGAGCTTGCCGACGACCTCACGCACGCGCTCGTCGTAGCGGGCGGTGTCCGGCTTCTTCATGCGCGTCAAGACCGCCCAGAGTGCCGCGAGCTGGGTGGTGTGCGGAGCCACGTGACGGTCGCGGACCTGATCGGTGACCTGGCGCTCGTAGATACGCCGCTCGATCTCGTAGTCCCGGATGTAGGGCACGCGGACGAGCTCGAGGCGGCCCTTGAAGGAGGCGAAGTCCGGGGTCTGCTTGAACTGGGCGAGGTGGCCTTCGTTGCTGCTGCCCACCAGGATCTGGTCGAGCCAGAGGATCTGGCCGGGGACCAGGAGGGTGCCCTTCTCGCAGGTCGCGAGCAGGTACTTGAAGGCGTCGACGGGGCGCTTGAGCAGATCGTTGAACTCCACGACTCCCCGGTTGCCGTCGACCAGGTCGCCGAAGACCTCCTCGATGGTCACGTTCCTCAACGTCGGCGGGAGCGCCGCGAGGCTCTGGTCGTAGGTGAGCTGGCGCACTCCGGCGTCGACGTGGAGCTGAGGCTCGACCGTGGCCACTCCCTGGCGGTAGCGGCGGCTCAGGTAGAAGCGCTCGACGCGCACGTGTCGCCATACCTGCTCGAGGTCGCCCTGGTAGGCGCGGAGCAGGGCGGTGAAGATGCGGCGCGAGCGGGGGCAGAGCTGGGCTTCGAGGACAGGGCGGCTCAGGCGAAGGCTCTCCTTCGAGATGTCGGCCTCTCTCAGGGCCTCCTTCAAGAAGGTGTTGCGATCCTCGGGGGCGAGGAGGAGGAGCGGCGACTCGTTGAGCTCGCCCGGGACGGTGGCGGCGGTGTCCTCGTCGGCGAGGTAGGCATAGGAGCTCGAGCTCTGGGCCTTGGCTCCCTCCTCGGCGAAGCCCAGGCGCCGCCTCGCGACCTTGTCCACGGGGAAGACCCAGCTGTAGCGGTAGAGGGCCCCCTCGTCGGTCCAGCTGTAGTCCTCCATGGCGCGCGCCACCGCGGCGATGACGCTCGACTTGGCCGAGCCGTTGGGCCCGTGCAGCAGGATCATGCGATCGACGCGGCCCTGCGCAGCGAACTCCGTGAGGATTCGGCAGATCTCCTCCTGCACCTCCTCGAGGCCCTCGACGGGGAACTCGGAGCTGTCCTCGGGCACGTTGTCGAAGAGGCGGTATCTGCGGACCGGCCCGCGCGGCGTGATCCTCTCTTCACTCCCCAGCCACGCGAAGCAGTCGACCGCGTATTGCGCGGCCGAGCGCGCGTGCACCCTGGGGTCCTCGCGCACGGAGTCGAGGTACTCGCAGAAGCTCAGCTCTCGCCGTCCCTCGGTGAAGGCCTGCTTCGTGCGCACCGCCAGATCGGCGATCAGACGGGCCGCGCCCTCATTGCTCTTCTCGTCGCCGCTCATTCACTGAACCTGTACGGGGAAGCGGAAGACCTTGTTGCGGAAGATCTTGCACTGCTCGTCGTTGCAGATGCTGAAGCTGGCCTTGAGCTCCACCTCCCCTGCCCCCGGGTTGGTGCCCTTCACGGTCAGCGGTAAGACGGCGTGCTTGCCGTCCTTCTTGATCTTTCCCCGGTCGAGCTTGGCGGGGCTCACCTCGACGCCGCCCTTCGCGTTGGCCTCCACCCTGGCCGGGTACTCGAGGTTCCACTTCCAGCCCTTCTCAGCCCGGATGGCGACCGGCGCATCCTTGCTGGCTCCCTTGGCCACGGAGACCTTGGGGAGCTCCACGCGGTAGACCTTCTTGGCCTTGGCCTCACCGGCCGTCGCATCGTCGACCTTCTTCGAGCAGCCGAGGATCCACGCGGCCCCACCTACGACGGCGAGGGTCGCTACGAGCGTAGCGCTCCGAAGCCACGCCTGCCGCGTAGGTTTGCTAAGCGAATCGCTCATGGGTGTCTCCCGTTCAATCCGGCCCTGGCGGCTGCAGAGGCGACAACACTTACCAGCCTGGCTGCATTCGGGAAATGAAGCGCTTCGCGGCACGCGAAGCGGCCTTCCATGGGCGTTTCGCCAGCGAAGCGCCCCGCGGTAGTGGCGTTTCGCTTGCGAAACGCCTGCCCCGCCATTTGGTTACGCCCCCTCACGCCGAGGCCGCTTCCAGCTCCTTCGGATCGTGCAGCACGACGGACGGGCGGCCGATGCTGAAGTAGGTGAAGCCCTCCTCGCGCATGCGCTCGATGGGGTAGACGTTGCGCCCGTCGAAGACGACCGGGTGGCGCAGCTTGGCCTTCACCCGCGCGAGATCGGGCAACCTGAACTCGCCCCACTCGGTGAGCAGCAGGAGCGCGTCGGCCCCCTCGAGGGTCTCGTAGCTGCTGTCGACGTACTCGATCTTGTCGCCGAGGACCTCGCGCGCGGTCTCCTGGGCGATGGGGTCGTAGGCGCGCACCTTCGCGCCGGCCGCCAGCAGCTCCTCGATGACGACTATGGACGGCGCCTCGCGCATGTCATCCGTGTTGGGCTTGAAGGCGAGCCCCCACGCGGCGAAGGTGCGGCCGCTCAGGTCTTCGCCGAAGAAGCGGCAGACGATCTTCGAGAGCAGGGACTTCTGCTCCTCGTTGACCTGGTGCACCGCCTCGAGGACCTGGAAGGGCACGTCGTGCGAGCGCCCCGTCGCGATCATGGCCTGCACGTCCTTGGGGAAGCAGGACCCGCCGTAGCCGATGCCGGCGTTCAGGAAGCGCGGGCCGATGCGCGGATCGAGGCCTATGCCCTCCCTGACGAGGTCGCTGTCGGCGCCGACCGACGCGCACAGCCGGGCGAGCTCGTTCATGAACGAGATGCGCGTGGCGAGCATGGCGTTGGCCGCGTACTTGGTCATCTCGGCCGAGGCGATGTCCATGTCGAGGATGACGGCCTCTCCCGACGGCGCCGCGCGCACGGTCGGGGCGTAGATCCTGTGCAGCACGTCGCGCGCCCACTCGCTGGAGGTCCCCACGACGATGCGATCGGGATCGGTGAAGTCCCGGATGGCGGATCCTTCGCGCAGGAACTCGGGGTTGCTCGCAGCCTCGAGGCGAAGGTCTTTGCGCTCGGCGAGCAGGGCCTGGACCTGCTGCCCGGTGCCCACGGGCACCGTGGACTTCATCACCACGACCATGTCCCGCTCGGCGGCCCGCGCCACCGTCCGCACGGCGTCGAAGACATAGCTGAGGTCCGCGGCTCCGTCTTCCCCGGGCGGCGTGCCCACCGCGACGAAGACTATCTGGGCGCGGCGCACCGCCTCACGGATGTCGGTGGAGAAGGTCAGCCGCCCGTTGCGCGCGTTCCGCTCCACGAGCTCCTCGAGGCCGGGCTCGTAGAAGGGCACCTGCCCGGCCCTCAGCTTGGCGATCTTCGCCTCGACGATGTCGGCGTTCAAGACCTCGTTCCCCGACTCTGCGAGGCATGCCCCCGTAACCAGACCAACGTAGCCCGTGCCAAGGACCGTAATTCGCATCGCGACCTCCTGAACAACCCGTCATATGGGCGCCGCGGACGCTAGCGCAGGGGCGAGGGGGGGGCAAACAAGCGGACGCTCCGAAACCCACCGCCGCCAATCCTCGCGCAGAGGCGCAGAGGCGCAGAGGGCTCCGCTGTTGTCGCCGAGAGGCCGCCCCTGATGCTATCTACGGCTCCTTGCTCACCTTCGACCAAGACACTCGGCCCCTGTGGCGAGCGGCGCTCGTGCTCCTGCTTGCGGCGGCAGCCTGCATGGTCGCGGCTGCGCCGGCGGCCGCCGAGGACGCCCCTACGGCGCAGACGCTGCACTACGTCGTGCCGCCGGGTCAGGAAGCGCACATCGAGGCCCTGTTCGCGCCCTACGTCGGCGGCGCCGAGCACCAGGGTGCCCGGGTGGAGGGCATCTCCCTACACCAGGACCGAATCGAGCTGCGCCTGAAGGGCGCGGACGGAGGCGGCGGGTCCCTGGTCTTCAGGCACCGCTCGAAGAAGGCGGAGGGCGACGAGATCCTGCCCTCTTTCGCCGCGACCATGCCAGGGGACGCGGGGGCAGACGTGGAAGCGCTCGCTCGGGCCCTCGTCGCGGCGGCGCGGGGCCGAGACAAGGGCGACTTCCCCTGGCGGGCGATCGAGGCGCCACCCCCGAAGCCGCCGGAGCCCGAGCGCGGGCCGTGGCTGCTCTCCTGGCTCGGCGGGACGGGGTGGGCCTTGCTCTTGTGGCTCGGGCTGGCGGCGCTCTTCGGGGTCTGGGCGTTGCGGGAGAGGGCCTGGGGCCGGCTGCCGGGCCTCGTCGCCGACCGCTGGCTCCTGCTCACCATGGCCACGGTCGCCGCCGGCGTCGCCCTGCGGGCGTGGCTGGCTCCCGAGGCGATCTACAAGGAGGCCCACCCCTTCCGCGGCATAGACTCGGCCTTCATCGCCCTCGGGATGCCCGTCGAGGAGCTGGACTACCCGCCTGGAATGGCGGCCCTGCTTCAGCTCCTCCACGCGCTCGGCGGGTGGCACCCGGTGAAGCTGCTCTTCACGGTGAACCTGGTCGCAGGCTGCCTCCTGCCGGTCGCCATGGCGGCCCTGGGCAAGCGCATCCACGGGACGACCAGGGCGGCCTTCCTCTACGCCGCCCTCGCGGCCTTCCTCCCCCAGGCGATCAAGTACAGCCACTCCGAGGCCCTGACCGTCTCGTACGCGACCCTGCTCGCCTTCTGCCTCCTGGCCGCCCTCGACGCGAGCCGCTCCTTCGCCGCCGCCCTGCTCTGCGGCCTGGGCTGCGCGCTGCTGGCGCACCTGCGCCCCGAGGGCGCCATGGCCTGGCCGGGTATCGCGCTGGTGGCCTTCGCGGGGTGGCGGGAGCACCGCGAGCCCGGGACACGACCCTGGGCACGCCTCGGATCGGCGGGCATCCTCGGCCTCGCCGCGGGGACGCCCGCCCTGCTCCGGGTGCTCGAGCTGCAACAGCGCGGCATCGGCCTCGGAGGGGGCCCCGAGCTCGAGGCGGCGAAGCGGCCCACGCTGTGGACCTCGCTGGGGAACGTGTTGGACCCGGGCTTCAACGTCTTCGCGAACCCCGCGCACACCCCGGTGCTCGTCCTCGCCCTGGCACTCGTCGGCCTGGTGCCGCAGCTGAGGCGCGGATGGCTGGGCCTCGGAGCGCTGCTGGCGGCGACTCCCCTGCT